>JAAWTB010000033.1 GCA_022801815.1 Oscillibacter sp.
TCCAGCTCGTTTTCCTGCTTCTCAAGCTCGGCCAGGCGGTCCGCCTGTTCCTTCACCTGGGCCTTGACGGCCTCGGCCTCCTGGAGCTTGGAAGGGTTCTTTTTGGACTGGCCCATGAGCATGCCGATTTGCTTGGAGAGGGTGTTGCGGTTGGAGCGGAGCTGGTCCGCCTCAGCGATGGCGGCGCGGCGCTTGGCGTCCAGGTCGATGACTTCGTCCACCAGGGGGAGCTTGCTGTCCTGGAATTTCTTTTGGATGTTCTCCTTGACGGCCTCGGGGTTCTCCCGGATGAAGCGGATATCAAGCATGATGATTTCCTTCTTTCGTTTAAATTAAACTCGTTTGGAGTGTTTCACGTGAAACGGCGAAGCTGCTGGCTCCTCTCTCAGCCGGACGCCAGCAATGGCTGGAATACCTCCGCCAGAGCCTCTCCGGTTTCCCTGGAATCCGCCACCCAGAGGGTGAGATTCCGGCTGGAATAAGGGGAGTGGTACGTCCACTCGTCAATGAAAAATTGTACTTGGACATGGCTTTCGCCCGGTTTGTACAGAGAGAATAGAATGTGCAGGTCCCCGTCATGGGTGACGCGGCCAGTGATGGTGCGCTCCGGTATAAGCTGGAGCAGAATATTCCAGGGCGGCCGGCGGAACCGAAGGGCTTCGATCGCTTCCAGGGCCGCGTCCCACTCCGGGTCCTCCGGGGAGAACCATTGAATGGGGGAGTCTCTGCCTTGTTCCCCCAGCTCCCGCAGGGAAATGTCTATGCTGTCCGGCTCCTTCATTTTAGGGGCCAGTGTGTAGATGTCCACAGGCCGGGAATACCACGCCGCCCATAAAACCAATGCCAAGGCGGCAGCCAGAGCCCTCCGGTGAGCCTTGATCCAAGTCATAGGCGTTCTTTTTCGGTTCATTGGCCTCCCCTTTCTGTCAGGAGGCGGCACCGTCCGTTTCCTGGGCCTCCGCCTCCCGGGTTTCCACGGCTTCTTTCAACTGCTGGTACCGGTCTTGGGCGGAGACAATAATGCCTGGTTCCTGCTCCAAATTAGAAGGATTGCTATTAAGGCAGATCGCCAGGCCGTCTTCCTCCATACCGTCTATAATTTTTCGGCAGGCCTCTAAATTTTCTGCGGAGTAGGAGCGTTCCAGGGAATAGAGGCGGGCCAAGGCCGCATACTGCCGGTTTCCGGCCTCCCGCTCCAGCTCTAGAAGGTTGGCTTCCTGCTCCAGCTTCCGGATTTTTTCCTGGGCTTCCTCCAGCTCGTCTTGGAGGCTGATGACCCGGTTTTGGAGGTCCTGTACCCCCTGCATGGCCGTGACGGAGCTTTGGAGCTGTCCGATGGCCTCGGTATTGCTCCGCTGGTGAGAGGCGAAGGACCAGGCCATCAGCAGAAAGGCCGCGATGAACAGCACCATAATATAGACCACCACGGGTTTTTTTCCTTTGGGCGTCATATCCTCCTCCGGCTCCACAGGGCCGCCTTCGTTCCGTTTTTCCAGCTTCATGCCTCCGGTCCTTTCCGGTTGGTTTTTAAAAGAGCCAGGGCTTCCAGCAGATCGTTCAAGTCGTCCAGCCCGTAGTATTCCAGCTCAATCCGGCCCTTTTTCCGGCCGGTGACAATCTTTACGCCCCGGCCCAGACGGGAGGCCAGAGATTGCTGGGCCTCGGCGGCGTAGTCCACTTCTTTGGGCGGCTCCGGCAGCGTTTCCTCCGGCTCCGCCAGCATGCGCTTTGCCAGGGCCTCCGTCTGCCGGACGGAGAGCTGGCCCTGGACCACGGCCTCCGCCGCTTTTATTTGAAGGGCGGGGGAGAGGGGCAGCAGGGCCCGAGCATGTCCGGCGGAGAGCGCTCCTTCCTCCACCAGCTTTCGCACCGGGGGCTGAAGGCTTAGAAGCCGCATCACGTTGGCCACGGCGCTGCGGGATTTTCCCACACGCTGGGCGGCCTCCTCCTGGGTCATGTGGTAGGTTTGGATCAGGGATTGGTAGCCGGCGGCCTCCTCCATGGGGTTCAAATCTTCCCGCTGAAGGTTTTCTACCAGCGCCAGCTCCGCCGCCTTCTGGTCGTCGGCCTCTATGACCACGGCGGGAATCTCTGTGAGGCCCGCCATCCGGGCGGCCCGCCAGCGGCGTTCCCCGGCAATGATTTGATAATAGCCGGAGGACAGCTTCCGTACCGTCAGGGGCTGAATGACCCCGTGCTCCCGAATGGAATCCGCCAGCTCCGCCAGCGCGGCCTCATCAAAGAGCTTGCGGGGCTGGGCGGAACAGTTTTCCACCTGGGAAATCGGTAAATACAGGTTCCCCGCGGCTTCGGGTTTTAATACGTCGTCCCCCAGCAGGGCGCCCAAGCCCCGGCCCAGGCCGGAGGGCTTTTTATTGGCCATGAAATGCACTCCTTTCGAAAGCGATGGTTTATTTCAGAAATTCGGCGGCGAAGGCCGCATAGGCGTCGGCCCCCCGGGAAGTCCGGTCGTAGGCGCTGATGGGTTTGCCGTGGCTGGGAGCCTCGGAAAGGCGGATGTTCCGGGGAATGACGGAAGCATAGACCTTTCCGGGGAAATAGTGCTTTACCTCCTCGGCCACTTGCAGGGACAAATTCGTCCGCCCGTCGAACATGGTCAGAAGGACCCCCTCCAGTTCCAGGGAGGGATTCAGGGACCGGCGTACCAGCCGGACGGTGTTCATCAGGTCAGACAGGCCCTCAAGGGCAAAGTATTCGCACTGCACCGGCACCAGGATGGAATCCGCCGCGCACAGGGCGTTCAGCGTCAGCAGCTCCAGAGAGGGCGGGCAGTCAATGAGAATCACGTCGTAGTCCTGCCGCAAAGGCTCCAGAGCGTCTCTGAGCAGAAATTCCCGCCGTTCCATACCGATGAGCTCCACCCCTGCACCGGCCAGCGCCTTGTTGGAGGGGAGTACGTCCCCATAGCGGGTGTGGGCCACCGCCTCGGCGGCAGGAAGTTCCCCAATCACGGCGGAATAGACTCCCTTAGAGACGGTTTTGTCCACGCCCATGCCGGAGGTGGCGTTGGCCTGTGGGTCGAAGTCGCAGAGAAGCGCCTTTTTTCCCGCCTCCGTCAGGGCGGCGGCCAAGTTGACGCAGGTGGTTGTTTTCCCCACGCCGCCTTTTTGGTTGACAACAGCGATGATCTTTGACACAAAAGCACCTACTTTCTATGGAAATTTCATTATAACAAGGCCGGGACGCCCTTGCAAGGTCAAAACCCACAATTTTTAAGAAAATTGGCAAAAAAGATAAAAGTTTCACGTGAAACACCCAAGACCGGCCGTTTCCGGCGGTTCTCGAATGTTTCACGTGAAACAAACAGAAGGAAAAGAATCAACCCTGTCCCAGCAGACGTACACTGTAGGGGAGGACCGAGGCCACCTCACCGGGAATGGACTCCCCGGTGCGCAGATCCTGAAATCCGCCGCCTGGAAGGGTGACAGTCTGCTCTTCCGGCCCGGCGTTGACCAGGGTGGCGGTGGCCTCGCCGGGGACCTCCCGGAGATAAGCCAGCAGGGGGCCCTGGGCCGCCAGCCAGGAGAGTGTGCCCCGGCGAAGAGAGGCCCGGCCCTTGCGCAGCTGTCCCAGCCAGCGGAACCATTCCAGAAGCGTCTGGTTTTCCTGGCCCCAGGGATAGGTTTGCCGGTTAAAGGGGTCTGCCGCGCCCTCCATGCCGGCCTCATCCCCGTAGTAAATCATGGGGGAGCCGGGGAAGGTGAAAAGGATGGCCGCCGCCACGTGGAGCCGCTCCAGCGCCGCCTCCCGCTGCAGCTGGGTCAGGGAGAAGACGGACTGGGCTTCCCGCCCCTCAGGGAGGGGGACGCCCCCCAGCAGCGTCAGGACCCGGGGGGTGTCGTGGGTGCCCAGGAAGTTCATGGCGGAATAAAAGGCGGCAGGGGGATAGTTCTCCCGAAGGGTTTCCATGGCCGCCTGGAAATCCTCCGCCGGGCCGTCCAGCAGGTAGTGCAGAAGGGCGGTGCGGAAGGGATAATTCATCACGCCATGGAGCTCGCGGCCCAGGAAATACCTCCGGCGGCGGGAGTAGGAAATTTTATTGCTGGCATCCTCCCAGACCTCACCCAGGACCAGGGCTTCGGGGTCCGTTTCTTCCACAGCGGCCCGGAGCTTTTCAATGAACTCGCCGGGAAGTTCGTCCGCCACGTCCAGACGCCAGCCGGAGGCCCCGGCCCGGAGCCAGCGCTTCACCACGGAGTTTTCCCCCTGGATAATATAATCCACGTAATCCGGGCAATCCTCCCGGACGTTGGGCAGCGTGTCGATGCCCCACCAGGCGTCGTAGGAGTCGGGCCACCGGCTGAATTGGAACCAGTCGTAGTAGGGGCTGTCCTTACTCTGGGCTGCTCCCAGGGAGGGGTAGAAGCCGTCGGCATTGAAGTAGATGCTCTGAGATCCGGTATGGTTGAACACGCCGTCCAGCAGGATGCGGATGCCCCGTTCCTTTGCCTCGGCGCAGAGGTCCCGGAAATCCTCTTCAGTGCCCAGCATAGGGTCGATTCGGGTATAGTCCGCCGTGTTGTAGCGGTGGTTGGAGGCGGATTCAAAAATAGGGCAGAGGTATAGGGTGGAGACCCCCAGAGCAGCCAGATCGTCCAAATGCGCGGCCACTCCCGCCAGGGACCCGCCGAAGAAATCCCGGTTTTTCACCTCGCCGTTTTCCGGCTGCCAGACAGGGCTGTCGTTCCAGTCCTCATGGACCCACCGGTTCCCCACGAGCCCCGCCGGGTCCGGAATGTTCAGCCGGCAATAGCGGTCTGGGAAGATCTGATACGTCACGCCCTCGCCAAACCAGGCGGGGGTATGCGTTTCCTCGTAAACGGTGAGCTGCCAGGGGACAATCTCCCCCTCGCTGCGGTACCCGGTTTTGTCCAGGAGACAGCCGGTGCCGTCGTCCCGCCAGAAGCGGAACCAGTACCACACCAGCTCCGGCGTTTGAAAGGGAAGAAGGGAGAGGGAGAAGCAGGCCCGGTCCTCCTGAAAGCCGGAGAAGGGCATTTCCGCCTGCATCTGGTGCCCGGCAAACTCCCGCCGGATGATGACGGAGCAGTGGGTGAATCCCTCCCGGGCGAGGGGACGGCAGGTAAGGGACCAAGCCTTTCCGCAGGGAAGGGCGCCGTAGGGCTTCTTGCATTGAGTGTCGCGGGAGTCAAAGACGGAAGGTGTGTTCATGGGAAAAAACTCCTTGTTCGTTAAAATAAGGGGTTCCAACAAATGACATTTTTTTACTGGTCGTTTTTCAGGGGAAAAAGGCCGGGAAAACCCGGCCTCTGTGGGGCCCGGTCCCCAGACCGGGCCATTGGGGCTGAGGGAGGAATGGCCTGACTGGCCCCCGCAAGGGGGATTCGATATCCGTAAGCGGCAAAGCCGCTAACGGATATCCAAGGGTCAGGCCCCACAAAGGACGTTTCATGTGAAACGCTCAAGGCAGCAGCTGGTTCTCTCCGGTGACGGCCGTGCTGCCCTCGCTGGGAGTAAAGTAGGCATTGAGGATGTTGACGGCGGTGGAGGCCAGGGCCGCGCCGGCGTCCGCCCGCTCGATGGCGATGGCGACCGCGATCTCCGGGTCGTCGTAGGGGGCGAAGCAGACGAAGACGCCGTGATTCTTGGTGTCCGCCCGGACCTGGGAGGTGCCGGTCTTGGCCCCGGCGGAGACCACGCAGTTCCGGAAATAGGGAGAGAGGGTGCCCTCCACCAGACCCTTCATGCCCAGTTTCACGGCGTTCAAGTTTTCGTCGCTGATGACGATTTCGTTAACAGGTTCCGTGTTCCCCACGGCTATGATCTCCGAATTGTCATAGGTCTTGGCCGCTTTCAGCAGGTGGGCCTGGCAGTGCTTGCCGCCGGAAACCAGGGTGGCAATGTAATTTGCCAGCTGAAGGGGGGAGTAGAGCTGGGTACCCTGTCCGTAAGCCGCCCAGGGGGCCTGGTCCTGACCCTGGGGATTTTCCGGCAGGAGACCGGAGGTTTCGGGAATCTCGATGCCCGTCTTTTCCCCCAGGCCAAACTGGACCAGATATTCCCGGAGAGTTTCCATGCCCATGCGGTAGCCCAGTTCGGAAAAAAAGTAGTTGCAGGAATTGGTGATGGCCCCGGTAACGTTCAGACTCCCGTGGCCCGAGGTTTTCCAGCACTTGGAATAGCTGTTGGTCTCGTCTCCGGGATAGCGCCAGATGCCGGTGTCCCTGATTTTCTCCGTCAGGGTAGTGTTTCCGCTGAGAAGGCCCGCCATGGCGGTAAAGGGCTTCAAAGTGGAGCCGGGAGGATAGCTGCCCACAGAGGCCCGGTTGAAAAGGGGCGCCTGGGGATCGCCGCTGACAGCGGCATAATTTTCGCCCTGACGAAAGGTCGCCAGGTCATAGGAGGGGTAGGAGGCCAGGGCCAGCACCTCGCCGGTGCCCACCTGGACAACCGCCGCTCCCGCGCCCCGTTTCTCGTCGCCGTCGGCATTCAGCCGGGTGACGGTCTCCTCCAGAAAGCCCTCCACCTGGGCCTGGAAATCCAAATCAATGGTCAGCTCCACAATGCTGCCGGGGACGGGCTGGGTGGAGTAGTATTCTCCGGTGACCTTTCCCTCGTTGTTGGTGGCCACCATGCGCCAGCCGTCCTTGCCTTTGAGGTAGTCGTCAAAGGCAAGCTCCGCGCCCTCTTTGCCCACCAGGTCGTCGTATTCATAACCCTTTTCCTTCAGCCGGTCGAATTCCTCCCGGCTGCCGATTTTGCCCACGTAGCCCAGAATGTGGGCGGCATAGGTAGTCTCATATTCCCGGACGGAGGAGAGGGTCACCTTGGCCCCGGCGTAGTTCCCGTCGCTGAGAAGGGAGATGAAGGGCGTGCCGATGTCCTCCGCCAGGACGTAAGCCTCGTAATTGTCCAGCTTCCGGATGGAAAGCTCATATTGAACGCCCAGTACCATCCGGGCCTGGGTCATGGTGTAATCCTCGGGGATATGCAGCTCCTTGCGCATGGCGCTTATCAGCTGGGCGGGAGTCACCCCCGCCTCCACCAGCAAATCCGCCGTCAAATCCTCGGGAACCAGCCGCTCCAGCAGGGCCTTCGCCCGCTTCTCCGGGCTGAGTTCCCCGGGGGGGACGGCTCCCTCTTCCGGCTCCGGCTCCGGAGTGGAAACCGCGTCCGGGTGACGGAGCAGGTATTGGCCCAGGGCCTCCGCGCAGGGGGCCAGGCTTTTGAGGTAGGTAAGAAAGCGTCGTTTCTGCTGCCCGTCCAGCTGGTCCACGGTGTAGTGGTAGGGAGCCAGCCGGGAGATGGGCAGGTTGTCGCTCCAGGCCACGCCCTCCTGCTGGCAGAGCTGAACCAGGCGGAGAATAGCCTGGTTGCTGTCGTCGTCCGGGGAGAGGAGGGCGGCGTCAAAGGTCAGGTCGTAGGTGGAGCGGTTGGAGACCAGGGGCTTGCCGTTGCGGTCGGTGATAACGCCCCGGGAGGCCTCCACCTTCTCCGTGCGGACGATGGAGCGAAGAGCCTGGGCGGCGTATTCATCGTGGTGGATGACCTGCACGTCGTAGAGCACGAAGAGATAAGCGGTCAGCGCCAGCGTCAGGAGGGCGGCCAGCAGATAGAGGCGGGTATTTTGCATTTCCTTGCGGTCCATAGGGCACCTTTCTCAATCAGTCGTCTAAGTGCGTTTTTCGGTAGACAGAACGGTAAAACAGAGTCAGGGGAACGAGAAACGGGACCGCCGCGCAGAACTCCCGAACCATGACCAGGGCCCCCGCCTGCCAGGCGGCCTTGCCCTGCATCCAAAGAATCAGGCAGCGGAAGCTGTCCGTCAGCAAAAAAGCGGCGGCGGCGGAGACCAGGGAGCAAAGAAACCCGGCGGGCAGCCAGCTTTGGGACAGCAGCCCGGCGCAAAGCCCAATCAGGGGGAAAATCAGGGTGAAGAGGCAGGGAATGGGACCGGGGAGAAGCAGGTCGCACACGACTCCCACGCACAAGGAGAAGATGGTCCCAGGCAAAGGCCCTTCAAATGTGGCGGGAATGGCCGCCAGAAGGGGGTAGAGAAAGGGAATCACACCCCAAAATTCCAGCCGCTGGAGCAGTCCCCCCTGAATCAGAAGGCAGAGGGCGGTGGCGGCGGCATAGAGGGCCCACTTAAAAATGGTTTCATTTCTTGCAATCATACGCGTCCTCCCAAAGGGGGTCAGGTGACAATTTCAAAGGATTTGATAACGAAGACCTCCGTTAGGGAATCCAGGTCCGTCTCCGGGATCAAAATGGCGTAGGAGGCCGCGCCGGAATCGTCCACCTGGGATTCCTCCACAGAGCCGATGACCAGCCCGGAGGGATAATACCCGTTCAATCCGGAGGTCACCACAATGTCCCCGGGCAGGAGGGTGCAGTCCGCCGGGAGATAGTCCAGCCGCAGGCGGTTTTCCCGCATCAGGGAGAAGTCCCCCTGGGCCACGCCCAGCTCCTTGGTCCGAAACACCTGGGCGCCCAGGGAGGTGTCCGTGTCCACCAGGGTCAGCACGGTGGACCAGTTGGTCCCCGCCTTGCTGACGACGCCCACCAGATTCCCGCAGGCGTCGATGACGCAGTCCCCTACCTGGATGTCCAGGGATGTCCCCTTATTCAGCGTCAGGGAGGAGGTCCAGTTGCTCACCGCATGCTCTGTGACCATGCACGCTTCGAAGTTTGAAAGATCCCGGCGCTTCCGGGTCAGGTCCAAAAGCTGGTGCAGAAGCTCGTTTTCCGCCACGGCGGCCTCCGCCTCCCGGATGGTCTCCTCGTTCTTGGCAATCTGCTGGCGGAGGGCGGCGTTTTCCGCCAGCAGGTCCGTGGTGTCCTTATAATAATTTTGCAGGTCGTTGAACCAGTTGGCCACTGCCGTGTATCCCGCCCGAAAGGGCGAGACTAAAATCCCCGTCAGGTTCACCAGCGGGGAGGAATTGGCGCTGAGCACCGACATCACCGCCATGGCCACCGAGAGAACGGCGGCGGCGAAGAGCACCCAGAGCCCGTGCTGTTTCAGGAAATTTTTCAATCCAATCACCTAATCAGGGTCCAAGATACGATGTCCGAATTTGAACGGCTAAAATCCGTATGTTTGAGTTCAGCCGTTCCGCCCGCCGCCAAAACCGGCGGCAGCCGCGGCGTCATAGAGTCCTTTCGGTTTGTCCCTCCGGAGGGAGCAGCAGGGGGAACTCACAGCAAAAAGACGCCAAATTTCTCCAGCATCCTGGCCAGCCGGAGGACGGGAAGGCCCATGACGTTGAAAAAGTCTCCCTCCAGCCGCTCCACCAGCAAGGCCCCCCGGCCCTGAACGCCGTAGGCCCCGGCCTTGTCCATGGGTTCCCCGGTGGCGATGTAGCGCCGGAGCTCCGCCTCTGTGGCGGGGCGGAAGAACACGTCCGTGGACTCCGTTTCCGTAAGGCGTTTCAGCCCTTGGCAGACAGAGACGCCGGTGCAGACAGTGTGCCTGCGCCCTTGGAGGGCGGTAAGCATTTCCAGGGCGTGGGCCTCGTCCCGGGGCTTGCCCAGCCGGGCCTGGTCCAGAAAGACCATGGTATCGGCGGTGATGACAATCTCCTCCGGCCCGCAGAGCTTGGCGGCGGCGTCCGCCTTCTCCCGGGAGATGTAGGCCACCACTTTTTCAGGCGTCAGCCCTTCGGGAAAGGATTCCTCCACCTCCGGCGTCCGGACCACGAAGTCTGTCACGCCGATGCGCTCCAACAGCTCCCTCCGCCGAGGAGAGCCGGAGGCCAATACAATCTGTGCCATAGGTCCTCCTTATCTGCCCGTAGAGCCGAAGCCGCCGCGGTCGGGGCCCTCCAGCCGCTCCACCCGGGTGAATACCAGGGGGGGCTGATTCTCCACGATGCGGAACTGGCAGAGCCGGGTGTTTTTCGGGATGATCACGTCCCGGGTGGCGTAGGCGGGCCAGCGCCACTGGTCCCCGTCCCCCCGGTAGGAGCCGTCCACTACCCCCATGGAGTTGGCCTGCAAAAGTCCGTAGTTTTTAAAGGTAGAGCTCCGGGGAACCACGTGGGCCTCGTATCCTTCCGGCAAAGCCACGGCAATGCCCAGAGGGATCAGCCGGAACTCACCGGCTGTCAGCGTGACGTCCTCCGCCGCCCGCAGGTCCACCCAGTCGGACCCAGGGACGCAGCAAAGCTCCTCCAGGCCCTCCACCATATATTTTACCTGTAATTCCTTGGTTTCTCTCATGGTAACGCTCCTGTGCAATTTTATTTTGTAGAATTCTGCCGAAATTCTACAAATTGTTATAGTCAAACAAGTTGGAAAGTATCAACAGCTTCGTTTCAACGCTGCGGCGAACAGCCGGCGCAGACGGCAGCATTTGCGGCCGTGGGCTGGATCTCATAGAGAACAAAGCGTGCTTCACACACCGGCATTGCCCGCTGGCTGCAAATGCGCAATTTGCACGGTTGCAGCTTTTGCTCACTATATCACTCCACGCCCCGCTGGTAAAGCCCCCGGGTGAATTCCCCGGCAGGGGCGGCCTGCTCCTGATACCTGCGGAACACCTGGGCACATTCCTCCGGGCTTTCCGTAGTGAAGCGGAGGCGGGCGTAGGCCAGCCCCAGCCGCCGCCAGTCCGGGCGGTCCGCCAAATAGAGGGGGCGGCTGTTCTGCACCTCCGTCCGGTGGCCGAAGGCAGGGAGGAGGGGGAAGGCCGCGCCGGTGCGGTCGTGTAAGGCGTTGGCCTTTTCACAGCGGCAGCCTGCGCTGCTTTGAATCAGGCAGTTTTCCGTAATCATCAGCGGCAGCCGCCCATAGACCAGGGCCTCGGCGGGGAGAAGCTTTCGCATATCCCGAATCTGGGAAAAGCGCAGTTCGAAGGACAGGCAGGCGGATTCCAGCCCCTTCTCCCGAAGATAGGCCAGGGAGCGGCTGTTGAAGACATTCAGTCCATAGTCGCCATAGAGCCGCCAGCCCCCGTCCCGAACCAGGGGGAAATGCCCCAGGTTGCCCAGGAGCAGCCCGGTAACCCCCAGCTTCCGGGCCTTGTCCAACCAGCGGAGGAGCAACTCTTCGTCCCTGTCCCGCCAAACCCGGGGCAGGACGGCGCAGTATTCCCCCGCCGGTTCCGGCAGGAAGGACATGTCCGCCAGCAGTTCCAGGGGCAGATACACCCGGGCGGGCCGGAAGCCCAAAAGCCCCCCCGCCAGCTGGGCGGCGCTTACGACGGAAACCGTCAGCCGAGGCTCTGTCTCCGAGCAGTCCAGGTCCGGCAGGGGCGAGGGAACGCATTCCCGGCGAAGGGGAACCGCAGTCCGGGCGGCGCTCAGCTTTTCCAGAGCGTCCCGCCTCAGGGTATTGACGGCAGCGGCGGAGAGGTACAGGCCCGGTTCCACCAGGACGTCCTTCTCTGCGCTGATAACGGCACGGTAGGGCGTCCCGCCGGTTTTCTCCAGACGGGACGTCAGGTCCTCTTTTGTCAGCGGCTTGCTTCCCGCAGGCTCCGGCACGGGACCCGCCGCGGTGACGCAGGACCCAAAGCCGTCGTCCAGCGTCAGCGAACAGGGGACCCCGGCCCGGACCAGACAGATGAACCTCACGGGAATGCGGCGGTCCTCCTTCAAGGGGGCGGGGAGCTCCGCCGCCGGCGCGTTCTCCGGGCGGAAGCCCAGCATCTCCCGACCTTTCGTTCCCCGCCAATAGGCGTCGGTGAAGCCGGAGCGGGAAAAGGCCCGCTCCAGAGTTTCCCGTTCCTGGGGCGTAGGCCCGCGCCTTTCGTCCAGAAGGCGGGCGTACACATCCGTGACGGCGGCCACGTAGCCGGGGCGGCGCATACGCCCCTCAATTTTCAGGCAGGACACGCCCATGTCCGCCATTTCCCCCAGGCGGTCCGCCATGCAGGAATCCTTCAGGCTCAGGGGCCGCTTATTCCTCGCCGCCTCGTTGACCCCGTAGGGCAGGCGGCAGGGCTGGGCGCAGCGCCCCCGGTTGCCAGAGCGGCCGCCGAGAACCGCGCTCATGGCGCACTGGCCGGAGTAGCACATGCACAGGGCTCCGTGGACAAAAACCTCCACCTCCCCAGGGCAGGCGCTGCAGATGGCCGCCGTCTCCTCTTTGGAGCACTCCCGGGCCAGAACCACCCGCTCGCAGCCATCGGCGGCGATTTCCCGGGCGCCGCCAGAGGTAAAGATGCTCATCTGGGTGCTGGCGTGAAGGGGCAGATCCGGCAGTGCGTGCCGGAGCAGGTCAAAAAGGCCCCAGTCCTGGACCAGTACCGCATCCACCCCCAGCCGGGAGGCGGTTCGTGCGGTCTCCAGGGCCGCGGGCAGCTCCCGGTCCGACAGGAGAATGTTTAAGGTGAGGAATACCCGAACGCCCCGGACATGGCAAAAAGCCAGGGCCTGGGCAAATTCCTCCTCCGAAAAATTCTGCGCGCCCCGGCGGGCGTTGAAGGCCCCCCAGCCCAGGTAGACCGCATCCGCCCCGTTCTCCACGGCGGCGCGCAGAGCCTCCGGAGACCCGGCGGGAGCCAGCAGCTCCGGCATTCCAGGTCCGCCCGAAAGGGGGCGCCTCACTTGGAGCCCCGGCTGTCCAGCCGCTGCTGGAGCCGGACCACCTCCCGCTTCAGCTCGCTGACCTGGCTCTGAGCCTTCCCGGCCTCGTCCAGATAGCCCTTGATCTGGCGGCGGAGCTGCTCGGCGGCGGCCTGGGCTTTAAACAGCTCATCGGCGATGTTGGCGGCGGTGAGGACGGCGGCGTCGGTCCGGCCCACCCGGGTGCTGTTCAGCACTTCGTCCATTTTGTCGCCCACGTAGGCGCCCACCTTTTGCATGTAAGAGGGGGACTCCTCCGCCACAAAGGTGTAGTCCTCTCCGCAGATGGTCACAACGACGCGGTTTGCCATAAAAGAGACCTCCTTTGCCCCCGGAAGACGGGTTTTCCGGCGGACTGTGTATTTTAACAGCGTACAGTATAGCACACCTGACAGACGGACGCCATAAGAATTTCAGGAAAATCGAAAAATTTACAAACTTTTGACCAGATGGGCAAAAAAGGCGCGCCGCGTTCCGGCGGCGCGCCCTCTTGGCCAGTCTTCTTTAATATCCAATGATAAGTCCCTTTTCCATGGCGTAAAAGCTGGTGAGGCCCCGGCAGGGGAAGAGCTCCACGCTTTTCACCAGCAAATCTTTTAAAATCTGTTCCTTGAGCTTCAGGGCCCCCGGCAGGTTCTCGCAGTGGCAGACGATGACCTCCGCCCCGGTGCAGTCCTTGCTGTCCTTCATCAAGGCGGTAATGGCCTGGTAGGTCTTGGCCTCTCCCCGGGCCTTGCCCGCCACGTGGATGGTCCCCTGCGGCGTGGCGTCGGCGATGACGTGGATGCCCAGGGAGTGGAGCAGGGTCCCAACCAAGGGGCGCATGCGCCCGTTTTTGATGAGGTTGTCGAAGTTCTCCAGAGTGAAGCAGGTCCGCAGCGCCGCCTGGTACAGCCGCAGCTGGGCGCAGATCTCCTGAAAATCTCCGCCCGCCTCCAGCAGTGTTTTGGCCCGGCGGACAAGAAGAATCATGGCCCCTGCCGTGGCCTTGGAGTCAATGATGCAGATTTCCTTTTCCGGGTGCTCCTCCAGCGCCATGTCCCGGCCCAGGACGGCGGCGTTGTAGGTGCCGGAGAGGTTGGCGGAGATGGTGAAGCACACCACCCGGTCCCCCTCCTCAAAGGCCTTGGCAAAGGCCGCGGGGGAAGGGCAGGCGGTGGAGGCGGCGGCCTTTTCCTGGGCCATGGCCCTCAGAAGCTGGGGAATCTCCAGCGCGTCGTTGTCGATAAATTCCCGCTCCCCCACCTGGAGCCGCAGGGGAACCGTCTCAAACAGAATCTCACCGCCGTCGAACTCGTTCATGCGCAGGTCGCAGCTGCTGTCGCTCACGATTTTACAAATCATATAACGCACCTCATAATATGGTTTTCAATATCGTATATTCTGTTATCATACAGTATTTCCGCCGGATTGTCAACTGAAAACGGAAAAATCCTCCGGAAAATTTCCCCAAGGGAAAGGGGGACTTTTTCCCCAAAACTGCGGTTAACATAACAGCGTGGATAACTCTGTGGATAATGTGCAAAACTCCCTTCCCGGAAGGGGTCCCGGGGAGTGACAAAGGTATTATGAAAGAGTAACAAAAGTAACATTTATCAGAAAAAGGGCAGACCAGGCCGGGAAAAGACGGGAAAGGAAGTCCGTTCCGCCAAGGGGGTTGAACCGGACGAGTTCCTGTGCTATAATCAAATCGTTTCAAAATCCTGGGCAATTTTCGGGATTTCCCCCTATATCCTGTGCCTGGAGGCGAAAAAAAGACGGTTCCGGCGGATGCCGCCGGTTTTGGAGGAAGTATGGCGAAGAAACAAGATTACGGCAACGACAGCATTTCCGCCTTAAAAGGCGCGGACCGGGTCCGGAAACGGCCCGGCGTCATTTTTGGCTCCGACGGTTTGGACGGCTGCGAGCACGCGGTCTTTGAGATTTTATCCAACTCCATCGACGAGGCCCGGGAGGGCCACGGAACGTCCATCACCGTCACCCGCTTTTTGGACCGCAGCGTGGAGGTGGAGGACGCGGGCCGGGGCTGCCCGGTGGACTGGAACGAGAAGGAGCAGCGCTTCAACTGGGAGCTGGTCTTCTGCGAGCT
>JAAWTB010000034.1 GCA_022801815.1 Oscillibacter sp.
CTTGAAGGAGAAGAAGGGGCCGTCCTCGTTGCCCTCCGCCGTGTGGTTGAAGACCACGTCCAGGTAAACCTCGATGCCGTTTTCGTTGCAGTCCTGGATGAGCCGTTTGAGCTCGTTGCCCTCCCGGTTGTATTCCACGCCGGAGGCGTAGCTGGTGTTGGGGGCGAAGAAGCTGACGGTGTTGTAGCCCCAGTAGTTGTAGAGCTGCACCCCGTCTGCCTGCCGGGCGTCCTGCATCTCGTCAAACTCGAAGATGGGCATCAGCTCCACGGCGTTGACGCCCAGCTCTTTTAAATAAGGTATCTTTTCCCGAAGACCCTCGAAGGTCCCCGGGGCGGCCACCGCGGAGGACTCGTGAATGGTGAAGCCCCGAACATGGAGCTCGTAGATCACCAGGTCCTCCATAGGAATCAAAGGACGGGACTGGTTGCCCCAATCGAAGTCGTCCTTGACCACCCGGGCCTTGTAGTGCTGGTCCATAGCGGGCTTGACTCCCCACTGGCTTTGGCCCGTCACCGCCCGGGCATAGGGGTCCAGAAGGTACTTCGTCTTGTCAAAAATCAGGCCCTTCTCCACATTTCGGGGGCCGTCCACCCGGAAGGCGTACTCGAACTCCTCGATGTTCAGTTTGAAGACAATCATGGAGTACACGTTTCCGATGCGGTAACGCTCCGGGAAGGGGAGGACAGCGTAAGGTTCCGTCTCCTCCCGCCGGAAGAGCAGCAGCTCAATGGACGTGGCCCCGTGAGAGTGGACCGTAAAATTCACGCCGCCGGGGATGGCGGTGGCGCCGTTGATCTCGTAAAAGCCCGGCCGCACGTCGAACCCGTTCAGGCGGTCCATGGGGACCAGATGGATGGTGCGGGGCAGGGCCACTGCGGGGCCTTCGGAAACGGGCGCTGGGGCTGTGATGGTGTCCTGTATTTTCACCGGGAACTCCTTCCTCGCCGGTCTGGCGACTGTAGAATACGATCTTATTATACAACACGCCCTCAGACTTGTCATAGCTTTTTTCCGATTTTGTGAGATTCCACAAAGTCTTTGTGGGAAAGAGCAATTTATAATAGAGCCGGGAATGGGAAATTTTTTGATAGGACGAAAAATTTCCCGCCCTCCGTCCGTGTTAAGAGTGAAGGGAGTGAGGAACGTGGTTCCATTTGGTACCGATGAAACCATCAGCCGGATTGTCTCAGCCTACAGCGACATGCTGCTGCGGCTGGCCTGTGTTCGTTTGGGTTCTGCCGCCGACGCGGAGGACGCTGTACAGGAGGCGTTTTTGCGCCTGCTCACCGCCCGGCCCATCTTCCGGGACCCGGAGCACGAAAAGGCATGGCTGATCCGCACCACCCTTCAGCGCGCCAGCGATATCCGCCGCAAAGCGGAACAGCGGAATATCCCCCTGGAGGACGTGACGGAACCCGCGGCCCCGGAGAGCCCCGGCGAAGAACTCCGCTCCGCCGTCCGGGCTCTGCCGGAGATATACGGGGCCGTCATCCACCTCCACTATTATGAAGGGTATTCCATCAAAGAAATTGCCAAACTGCTGGGTCTGCCTGCCGCCACGGTGGGCACCCGCCTGGCCCGTGGCCGGGAGCGGCTGCGGCAGATTCTGAGGGAGGACGTTATATGAACGATTACCGCAAGGCTTTCGGCGAGCTCTCCTTTTCCGCGGATTTCCAAGAACGGACGGTGGATCTGCTGCGAAATCGTGCCCGTGAATTGGAAAAGGAGCGTACCGACATGACTATCTGTAAAACGAAAAAGATCGCGCTGCTGGCTGCCGCCTGCATTGCCCTGCTGGCGGTGTCCGTGTCCGCCGCTTACGCTTGGCTCACCCCTGCCCAGGTGGCGGAGGAGCACAACCAGCCCCTGCTGGCGGAGGCCTTCCAGGGCCCCGACGCCATCGAGATCAACGAAACCGTGGAGAGCGGGGACTTCTCCATCACCCTGCTGGGCCTGGTGTCCGGGCGGAACCTGGACGTTTTGAACCAGGACCTGGAAAAGGACCACACCTATTCCGTCCTGGCCCTGCGCCGCCTGGACGGGGAGCCGCTGGAAAATGAGACCTTCGATTTCAGCGGATATGTCATGACCCCGCTGGTAGCGGGCTGTTCCCCTGCGGCGGTGAACAACTGGACGTTGGGCGCCTTTGCCCAGGGCTTTGCCAAGGACGGCGCGTACTATTACCTGCTGGACACCCAGAGCATTGAGATGTTCGCGGACCGCACGGTCTATATGGCCTTCTACGAGGGGTTTGTCCCGAATAACGACACCTTCACCGTGGCGGAGGATGGGACAATTGCTTTTGCGGACGACTTCTCCGGGGTCCATGCCCTCTTCACCCTGCCCCTGGACCCGGCCAAGGCGGACCGGGCGGCGGCGGACGCCTTTGTGGAGTCCACCGGCATGAACGGCTGGAGCAACGAGCGGTCGGACCCCGAGGGAGACTGGGACATCGAGCACCATGAGACGGAGGACGGTGAGGAGATATTCCTCCGTTCCGCGCTGAAAAGCGGCGAGGAAACCGGCGGCTGAGGAAAACCTCCGGCAGACAAAAGGCCCGGCGCGGATTTTATTCCGTGCCGGGCCTTTTTATAGATCAATAGTAAATCCTTTTATTTGACATTGCACTGCGGCTTTGGTAGACTGACTTTGAAAGCGGACTCTATATGAGCGCCCCGTTCCCGCCTGGGAACGGCTTAAAGTTTCATCATGGATGAGGGGGGAATTTGGCTATGACAAAGGAGGAAGCGCAGCGGGGGGCGGTATTTGCGGAGCCTTCCCTGGAGCAGTGGGCGGCTTTGTATGGGGCCGCGCAGAGCCTGAACGCCTTGGCCCCCTGGCGGGCTCTGTGGGACACGGATATCCTGACGCTCCAGCTCCCGGGACAAGAGGAGCCGGTGTTTTGCTCGGTCATGGGGCAGGCGGAAGAGAGTCTGGGCATTGGAATTTATCCGGGCTATGACGCGTTTGCGCGGCTGACCCGGGTGTTTGAACCGGAAAACAGCACGCCGCCAGAGATGCTCATGCTGGAACAGGAGTACCTCGTCTGCTATTTCGGCAGCCGGGAGGAACTTGATTCCAGGGACCGCAAAGTGATTCGGGAGCTGGGCCTGAAATTTCGGGGGAGGAATCAGTGGATCTTCTTCCGATCCATCAAGCCGGGCCGGTTTCCGTGGTACATAACCGGAGAAGAGGCGGAGCTGCTGGCGGAATCCCTGCAAAATCTCGCGGCGCTCTGCCGGTGCTTCCTGGAGGGGAGGCTGAAGCCGGATTTTCAAGGCGGGGAGACCCTGGTCCGCTCTTACTCGCCGGAGGAGAAGCTGTGGGTAAACGCAGTTGCGCCCATGCCTCCCATCCAGTGCCCGGTCTATGTCCTGGAGCTGACGGACGAGCTTTTGCTGGCGCGCCTGAAAAAGCAGAGAAAGACCCGGACGCATATTGAGCTGGACGCGTTTTACCTTCCCATGCCGGTTCGGGAAAGCCGGGAGCTTCCCCTCCGGGCGGCGGGCATGGCGATGCTGGCGGACCGGGATTCCGGGATGATTTTGGACCAGCGCATGATTTCCCCGGAAAAAGTGGAGGAGGGCGGCGCGCTGGACTTGCTGGTGGGCTATATTCAAACCTATGGCCGCCCCGCCGCAGTCTATGTGCGCAGCGAGCGGGACGCCTGCCTCATGCGGGACATTTGCTGCAAAATTGGAGTCCGTCTGCTCAGCGGAATGGGAATGCCCGTGATTAACGAATGCTTTGGGCAGATACTGCGGTCTTTCGAGGAGTGATATCCAAGTTCCGCCGGAAAGGGCTTTCCGCTAGATAACGGAATAAACTAGGGCGGCCCCTTATGGGGCCGCCCTTTTGCCGGACTTGCCGGGGAATCCTGTCTGCCGGGCGCTTTTCTGCGGGCTGTGGCTGCAATCCTTCAAGCCGTTTTCAATCAGTCCCGATAGAAAGCCGCAATGTACTCCTCCACATCCCGGCGGCTGCCCTGGAAGGGGCCGGGAGTCTCCATTTTCAAAGAGACCAGGGCCGTGCAGTACAGCAGGGCCTCTTGTATCCCCGCCCGCTGCCGTTCGGTGATATACCCGGCGAAGGTGGTATCTCCCCGCCCGGTCCGGCCGGAGAGGTTCCGGGCTTTAATGGGGCAGGAGCAAAGATTCTCCCCATCGTAAACCAGCACCTCTGTGTTGTGGGTGATGAGGACCTCCTTTGCGCCCCAGCGGTGGAGCAGCTTCGCCGCTTCCGCCCGGTCCGTCAGGCCGGTTAAAATCTCCGCCTCAGCGGCGTCGGTCTTTAGATAGTCAATGCAGGGCAGATACTGCCGCTTTTCTGCCCAGTCGTGGAACGCCATGGTTTTGTCCGGTTCCACATGCCGCAGAAGGCATTGCACGTCCACGGCAACCTTGCCGTGCTTCGCCGCCTCGGCGAAGAGGGGACCGTCGAAGTCTCCGTAGACCAGGCCTGCAAAATGATAGATGCCCGCCTCGATATCCGGCAGCTCCTCAAAGCGGAAGGGGTCGCAGACACCCAGGGAGGTACAGGCGCGCTTTTCCTTGTCGGCGGTGAAATACTGGTTCTGAATGGAGCAGGTGGCCTGGGAGACCTTCCAGTACAGGTCCGCCCCAGAGTCCCGGAACCGGGCCTCCACATCGGCGTCGGCAGGGTTCAGCTTGGTGAACAAAGCGGTTTTGTTCCCGCTTCTGGCGGCGGCGAAGCCGGAGGCCACCACGGCCCCGCCGACTTCCCTGCGCTGGTTTCCCTGGTAGTCGATGTTACAGTCCAGGGACACCGGTCCGATGACCAGCACGTCGTATTGCTTTTTCATTGTGTCTCCCTTCTTTGCAGCCGCGTCACACCGCTTTGGCCGCTCTTGCCTTATAGTTCTTCCAGGCGAACAGCAGCACGGAGCCAATGGCGATGACCAGAAACGCGCAGCTGATAGGCCGGGTGAAGAAGATTTTGAAGCTGCCCTCAGAGATGACCATGGCCCGGCGGAAATTCTTTTCCGCCAGGGGACCCAGGACGATGCCCAGAAGAATGGGCACCAGCTGGAAGTCCATCCGGCGCAGGAAATAAGCCACAATTCCGAAAATCAGAATGATGAAGATGTCATAGACCCGGTTGTTGGTGGAATAGGCCCCGGCGATGCAGAAGGTCATGACGACGGGGGCCAGAATTTCATAGGGAATCCGGGTGATGTGGGCGTAGAACCGGGTGAATCCATTGCCGATGATGTACATAAAGACATTGACCACAAGAAGACCCAGCATGATGGCGTAGAGGATGTTCCCCTGCTCGGCGAAGAGGGTGGGGCCGGGGACCATGCCGTGGAGCATGAACGCGCCCATTAGGATGGCCGTGGCTCCGTCGCCGGGGACGCCCAGGGTCAGCATGGGAATCATGGTTGCGCCGCAGGCTCCGTTGTTGGCGGATTCGGAGGCGGCTATGCCCTCGATTTCACCGTGGCCGAAGGTCTCCGGGTGCTTGGAGGACTGCTTGGTCTGGTTGTAGGCGATGAAGGCCGCCAGGCCCCCGCCGGTACCGGGGGTGGCGCCGATGATCACGCCGATAAGAGAGCCCAGGCCGATGGGCTTCCAGCAGCGGCGGTACTCATCCCTGGTAATTTTATCCTTGGTAATGGCGCTGGCACTGATGGTTTTGTGGTCCGTTTTGGGGTTGTACTTGGATTTCATCAAAATCTCTGAGATGGCGAACATGCCGATCAGGGCGATGATGAGGTCAATGCCCGCCATGAGCTTGCGCTGGCCGAAGATAAAGCGGGCGGTACCGCTGATGTTGTCCACGCCTATCGTGGCCATAAACAGGCCGATGCATGCGCCGATGAGCCCCTTGAAAATGCTGTTGTTAGATACGCCGGCGATGACGGACAGGCCGAAGACCGCCAGGGCGAAATACTCCGCCGGCCCGAAGAGCAGGGTGACCTTGGCAATCTGCGGGGCCAGGAACAGCAGGGCGAAGGCGCTGATCAGTCCCCCGATGGTGGAGGCGAACAGAGCCATTTGCAGGGCCTTGAAGGCCTGTCCTTTTACTGTCATAGGGTAGCCGTCGAAGAGCGTCGCCGCGTTGGCGGAGGTGCCCGGGGTATTGATGAGAATGGCGGTGATGGACCCGCCGTAGGTGCCGCCGCAGTAGATGGCCAGCAGCATCAAAATAGCCATGGTGGGGTCCATGCCGTAGGTCAGGGGAATGCAGAGGATGATGCCCAGGTCCGAGGTCAGGCCCGGAATGGCTCCCACCACGATGCCGATGGCAAGGCCCAGGGGGATGACCAGCAGGTTCTGCCATTGCATCAGAATGTCAAGTCCACCGAAAAATTGTTCCATAAGCGGTCTCCTTTCAAATCAGGGCAAAGAGACATGGAGCAGCACCTTGAACACATAGTACACGATGCCCACCATGGCTAATGGAATGGCATAATAATACCATTTCCGCGCGCCGTAGTAAAGCATAACCGCCAAAGCCAGCAGTACTGTGGAGATCACGAAGCCCAGGGGCTGGATGATCAGACAGTAGGCCACCAGGAAGAGGCAGAAGACGATGGAGCGCAGTTCTTTCTTGAACGCGGCGGACCGGAAGGATTCGGCGGTAACCACCAGTTCCTGTTTTTCCTTGGCGAACAGCCCCTCCAGCAGCAGCCCCACGGCGAAAAGGAACATGCCGCCGATGGCGATGCGGGGCAGGGTCTGCGCGTTGACGGCTCCTTTTTCCATGGTCTGGATTTGGGAGGGAATCAGCAGCCACAGCGCCGCGCCCACAACGGCGAACACTGCGCCGGAAATGATTTCCGTGTTGTATTTCAGTTTCATAGCGTTCACCTTCATTTAAGAGTGGGCGCCCCATACCCTTGCGCGGACATGGGGCGCCGGAAAATCACTGAACCAGAGGGATGTATTTGGCCATGGCCTCGGTCTGAGAGGCCACCATGCCCAGAATCTCGGAGGAATCGGCTTCCCAGGCGGCCATGCCCATGTCGGCCATGAACTTTTGGAAGTCGGGCTCGGCATAGACCTTCAAAACGAAGTCCCGGAGGATTTCCTGCTTCTCCGCATCCACGGTGGAACGGACGGCGAAGTAGTCCATGCCGGTGAACTCAATGTCGATGCCTTGGTCCTTGAAGGAGGGGATGTGACCAATGCCATCCACGTCCAGCCCCTCGGGAATGAAGGTGCCCAGGCAGTTCAGCTCGCCGTTGATAACGTAATCCCGATAGGTCGGGGGAGAGCCGATAGCCACGTCCACGTGGCCGCCCACCAGGGCGTTGATGGCTTCCTGGCCGCCGTCATAGGGGACCGCCTCAGAGGCGATGCCCAGAGTGGCGAAGAGGGCGGAGATCATGGTGAAGCTGTCATTTCCGGGGCCGCCGGTGGTGGCGTATTTCACTGTGTTTCCAGCGTTGGCATAGTCAATCAGGCCCTGGATGTCCGTAATGCCGCTGGAGGCTTGGGTGAGGATGACAAACTCCGTGATGCGGATGCCCACCAGGGGAATGATGTCCTCAATGGTGTAGTCCACGCTGATAAAGCTGGGGGTCAGGGAGAACAGAGGGCCGTTGCAGCAGAAGAGGGTGTAGCCGTCGTCCGATGCCTCCAGGAAGTCGTTCATGCCGATGGTGCCGGATCCGCCGGTGTGGTTTTCCACGATCATGGGCACGCCCAGGAACTTGTCGCTGTAGGAGGCGATCTGCCGGGTGATGACGTCGGGGCCGCCGCCCAAGCTCCAGGGCTGAATGATTTTGATTTCCTTTTCCGGCCATTTGGAGTCCGTGGTGGAGGCGCCGCTGGGCTGGCTGCTCTGGGAGGGCTGGCTATCTGCTCCGCCGGAGCCGCCGCAGGCCGCCAGACTCAGGACCATGAGGAGGGCGAGAGCCAGAGACACTAATTTCTTCATTGTTTCTTTCTCCTTTTTATTTTGTTTTTATAAATTTCGGCGTGATGACGCCGGAATCTATTTCAAGGGTGATTGCCTGAAATCCGTCGGGCTGTGAGAAATACGGGGGATAGCTGCGCTCGTCGGAAAAGAGAAACTTGGGGGGACGAGGATCGCGCCACTGCGCAAGCTGCTGATAGACCTGGGGATTTGCGCAGTTGTAGCGGCGGTCGGAGCTGGCGGTGGTAAGGACGTACTCCAACGGCATATTCCTCATAAAATGTTCCGAAATAGAGTCGGATTGACCATGATGCGACAATTTGAGAACGTTTACATTTTGAAACAAAAAAGAAGGAACCTCATCCCACTCCCGGGGACAGCTGTCGGCCGCCGACAGGAAAACGGTTTCGCCCATCTCGAATCGGAGCAGCAGGCTGGTCTGATTGGACATGGCGTCCAGCTTGGTCAGGCAGTCTGTAACGGCTGGTCCCCCATTTTCCGCGGCATAGGCCCGGCGAACGAGTTCCATGTATGCCTGTATGGCGGTGGGTTTGGGAGCCAGTATGCGAATCCGCAGTTCCGGGTTCAGAGCCAGGCAGCCGCCGGGTCCTGTGACGGTAATGGGAATTCCCTGTTCTCCAGCCCGCAGCAGGATACGGCGGTAGGCGTTCAAAGCGTTGGTGTACAGCGGAACGCTGCGGAAGGCGTCCGGCGCGGGAAAAAGTTCCCGGCCCTCCAGAAAAGGCTCCGGGGGATAGGGGACAAACAGGCTCCCCACCGGGACTTGCTGGAAGATGGGTTCTAAGCCGCAGACGTGGTCCTCATGAATATGGGAGATGATCACTGTGTCCAGATGCTGGATGTTATGCTGCCGCAGGAAGTCCTCGCAGCGGATGCGGTAAGGGTCCCCGGCAAATTCTGTTTCCAGGGCGCTTCCTCCATCCAGCAGGAGGGTATAGCCGTCGGAGCACTGGAACAGAATCGCATCTCCGTAGCCTACATTGATGAAGGTAATCTGCATCGCTTCACCTCTTTTCTATGTTTGAATATATTCCAAATAGAATTTGCCGCGCTAGCTGGATTTGCGCACGATCAATTCTGTGGGAATCTCAATCCGCTTCTCGGCGGGGGGGGTGCCCTCGATGAGGTCAAACAATTTCTCGGCGGCCAGCTGCCCCATCCGGTCCATGTCGATGCGGACCGTGGTCAGCTCCGGTTCCACAATGCGGCTGACAGTGCTGTCGTCAAAGCCCACAATGGCCATATCCTCCGGAATTCGAAGCCCGGCGCGGATAACCGCCTTCATGGCGCCCGCCGCCACCGTGTCGTTGGTGCAGAACACGGCGGTGGGGCGGTTTTCCAGCTGGAGCAGGGTCCGCATGGCCTGCTCACCGGCCTCCAAAGCCGGGTCGATGTCCTGGATGGTCCGGGGATCCGGGACCAGGCCATGCCGGGAAAGACAGTCAAAATAACCCCGGTAGCGGGCCTCGTTCACCTGGGGAGAGAAGCGGCCCGCCAGCAGTCCGATGCGGCGGTGTCCCCGGCCGCACAGGTGATTCACAGCGCTGACCGCCCCCTCATAGTGGCTGGTGGTGATACACAGCAGGTCTTCCATGTCCAGGTAGTTGTTCAGCAGCACAACCGGGATTTTCTGCTCCCGCAGACTGCCAATCATTTTAGGACTTGCCTCGCCGACGAAGATTACGCCGTCCATCTGCTTTTTGATATACAGCTCGCCGTTAGGAAGCTGAACATCCTGGTTGGTTATGACGAATACGCTGTAGTTCCGGCGGGCGCTCTCCTGCATAACCGCTTCCAGAATAGGGGAGTAGAAGGGGTTCAGCACAGCGGGGGACTGCTTTTCGTGAATGATAAACGCAATGTTTTCCGTCCGCTGCCTGACCATGGCCCGGGCAATGGCGTTGGGCGTATAGTTCAGGCTCTTTGCTGCGGCGTATATTTTGAGCTTGGCTTTTTCACTCACGCAGTTGGGTTCGGTGTAAGCGCGTGAGACCGTCGCCTTCGAATAGCCGCTTTTTTTTGCGACGTCAATGATGGTGGGACCCATGATGGCCTCCAATTGAGAACGTTCTCATTTACTTGATGATAAAAGAATACGATAGTATTTGGATGAAAGTCAAGACTAATTCCCGAATTATCTAATTTTTGGAAACTGTTCTAAATTTGTGCGCTCTTTTTGTTGAAAAACCTGAGGAGGAAACGGTGGGTACTGTCCTGCCAGCTTCCCAAGACGCTTTGCAAAAGACTGTGAAACGCGCCCCGGTACCCTTTACAGATTTTGTCTTGAAATGCGGCGCGTTCTCTGATATAGTTAATTGATTATTGAAGCCGTGCGCGGCAAGGCTTCAGCAGAGGTGGAAACGTGTATTTAAAAGCATTGGAAATTCAAGGCTTTAAGTCCTTCCCAGACAAGACCGTCCTGAATTTTGGGGAGGATATCACCGCTATTGTGGGCCCCAACGGCTCGGGGAAATCCAATATTTCCGACGCCATACGCTGGGTCATGGGCGAGCAGAGCGCTAAGGGCCTCCGGGGCGCGAAGATGGAGGATGTCATTTTCGGCGGTACGGAGCAGCGGAACCAGGTGGGCTTTGCCCAGGTGACGCTGGTGCTGGACAACACGGAGCGCATCTTTCCCGCCTTGGAGGAGGCGGAGGTGGCCGTTACCCGCCGGTATTACCGCAGCGGCGAGAGCGAATACTACATCAACCGCCAGTCCGTCCGGCTCAAAGACGTGACGGAACTGTTTCTGGACACGGGCTTGGGCCGGGAGGGGTATTCGATAATCGGCCAGGGCAAAATTGATGAAATCCTTTCTACCCGGAGCAGTGAACGCCGGGAGATTTTTGAGGAGGCCGCCGGCATCTCCCGCTTCCGCCACCGGAAGGAGGAGGCGGAGCGGAAGCTGGAGCGGACGGAGGAAAACCTGGTCCGCATAAACGACAAGATTTCGGAGCTTGAGCTTCAGGTGGGGCCCCTGCGGGACCAGGCGGAAAAGGCGAAGCAGTACCTCATCCTCCGGGATGAGCTGCGGGTTTTGGAAATTTCCGTGTGGCTGGAAAACCTGGACGCGCTGAAACTCAGCGCCCGGAAGCTGGAAATGGACTTCCGTGCCGCCGGGAAGGAGCGGGACGAGGCCCGCGCCGCTCTGGACGCCCTTTATGCCGAGGGAGAGCGATTCGGCGAGGAGATGCGGCAGAAGGACATGGAGGCGGAGCAGGTCCGGGGAGAGGCCGGGGAACTGGACGCCCAGGCCAAGGACCAGTCCGCCGCCATCGCCGTGTTGGAAAGCACCATCGCCCACAATCAGGAAAACATTGACCGGGCCCAGACGGAGCTGGTGGAGTCTGACAGCCGGGCCGGGGGCCTGGCGGCCCAGTCCGCCCAGGAGAAGGAACGGGCCGGGGACCTTTCCAAGCGCCTGGACGCGCTGAACACCAGCCTGGAGGCCCTGCTGGAGAAGGCCCGGACCGCCGCCGCCCAGGCGGGGGGCCAGCAGTCCGAGGCAGAGGTCCTCCGGGGCCGAGAGGCGGTGGCCGTGGCCGCCGCCGCCGACGCCAGGGCGGAAGCTGCCGCCATCGCCGCCGAAAACCGGCAGCTGGAGGAGCGGCACGGCGCCGTGGAGGCAGAAAAAGCCTCTGTTGAGGAGCAGCTGGAGCAGACTCAAAGGGACGCTAAGGCCAACCGCCGCCGCCTGGAGGATGCCCGGGACGACGCCCAGGCCGCCGCCAATATCATCGCGGGCCACAGCCTGCGGATGGAGGAGCGGGAGAAAAAGGCCGCCGCCGCCTCGGACAAGCGGATGAAGCTGACCATGGACGCCGGGGCCCTGGAGAACCGCATCCGGCTTTTGACGGAAATGGAAAAGGATTACGAAGGCTTTTCCAAGGCGGTTAAGCTGGTGTGCCAGAACAACCTCCGGGGCGTTCATGGCCCCGTGGCGGGGCTGATGAAGACGGAGCCGCGGTACACGGTGGCCATTGAGATTGCCCTGGGGGCGGGACTCCAGAACATTGTGGTGGACCGGGAGGAGGACGCGAAGGCTGCCATCGGCTTTTTGAAGCAGCGGGACGGAGGCCGGGCCACCTTCCTGCCCCTCACCGCCATCCGGGGCGAGGAGCTGCGGCCGGGCGGCGTGGAAAGGGAATTCGGCTTTATAGGCGTCGCCTCCCGGCTGGTGAGCTTTGACCCCAAGTATCAGAACATTTTCCAGAATCTTCTGGGCCGGACGGTCATTGTAGAGGACCTGGACTGCGGCATTAACCTGGCCCGGAAATACCATAACGCCTTCCGCATCGTCACCCTGGACGGCCAGGTCATCAACCGGGGCGGCTCCATGACCGGTGGCTCCGCGTCCCGGAATTCCGGCGTGCTGAGCCGGGCGGCGGAGCTGGAAACCCTTCATGGCCGGGCCAAAACCATGCGAGAACAGCTGGAGGCCGCCAAGCGGGAAGAGGAGCTGGTCCAGCGGGACCTTTCCGCCGCCCGATACGACCTGGAGACCGCCGAGGGCCAGCGCCGTCAGGCGGAGGATGAGGTCCTGCGGCTGGAAGGCGCCAAAAACCATTTTGACATTCTGCTCAAATCCATTAGCGAAAATTTAGAAAATTTGACGGGAGAGCTGGAGAGTCTCACCGGCCACTTGGCGGATAACCGCCGGCGGAAGGAGGCGGCGGAGCAGGCCATCGGCCGGCAGGAGGCCCTGGCCGCCCAGTACCGGGAACAGGCCGCCGCAGTCCTTTCGGATCAGTCGGAGCTGCTGGCACAGTCCAGCGCATTGACGGAAGAGGTCACGGCGAAGAAGGAGGAGCTGGCCGCTCTTGCCGCCGAGCGGGACGCTGCCTTCCAGCGCTCCGCCGACCTGCGACGCCTGGCGGCGGAGCTGACCGGGGACCGGGTGCAGAAGGAGAAGACCCTGGGGAACTATCAGGAGGCCATAGAAAAGGCTCAGGCGGAAATTGCCCGCCGCCGGGAGAATATGAACGCCCTCAATGCACGGCGGGAGAGCTGCCGGGAGCGGCTGGCCGCCCTGAACGACGAGAAAATGGCCCTGGAGGCCCGGCGCACCGCCCAGAATAAGGCCGGCCAGGAGATGAACGAGAATCTTTTGAACCTGGAGCGTTCCGCTTCCCGGCTGGAGCAGAAGCTAGCCACCTCCAGCATGGAGGAAAAGCAGATCATTGACCGTCTCTGGGAACACTATGAGTTAAGCCACAGTGACGCCCAGGCCCAGCGTATTGAGCTGGAGAGCGTCCCCAAGGCCGCCCGGCGCATTGGAGAGCTGAAACGCGGCATTGCTGCCCTGGGTACGCCCAACATCGGCGCCATTGAGGAGTATGATCGGGTCAACACTCGGTATACCTATTTAACAGACCAGAGGGACGATGTGGAGAAGGCCAAGGGAGAGCTGGAGGGCATCATCGGCGGCATCACCGGGGAGATGACCCGGATTTTCGCCGAGCAGTTCCAGCTCTTGAACGAGAGCTTCCAGGCCACCTTCCTGGAGATGTTCGGCGGCGGACAGGCCCAGCTGGAGCTGGAGGACGAAAGCGACATCCTGAACTGCGGCATTGAGATTAAGGCCCAGCCGCCGGGGAAGACGCTGAAAACCATCTCCCTCCTCTCCGGCGGGGAAAAGGCCTTCGTGGCCATCGCTTTGTACTTCTCCATTTTGAAGGTCCACCCCACGCCCTTTTGCGTCATGGACGAGATCGAGGCGGCATTGGACGATGTGAACGTCACCCGCTATGCCCGGTACATGCGGGGGCTGGCGGGGAGAACGCAGTTCATTGTCATCACCCACCGCCGGGGCACCATGGAAGAGGCCGACGTGCTCTACGGCGTAACCATGCAGGAAAAGGGCGTAAGCAAAATCCTGACTATCAATCTGAACGACATGGCAAAGGAATTGGATATCCAGTAGAGCAGGGAGGGGGGCGGCAGCGGAAAGCGGGGGAAGTCCATTCAATAACCACCAAAACCCCTGCCCGCACCACGCCGCGGGCGATAGACATGCGTATTTGGAGGAAGCACCTCCTGCGCGTCCCCTCGTCCCCCCAGGGACCGTACTTCCTTTTCTCTTTTGGACCGTGCACGGCCCGTTTTCTCTTTTCCTTCTGGAAGGAAAAGAGAAAACGGGGGGTGCAAAGAACCAGCCATCTTCATGGCTGAAAACCACCAGGAGGCGCCTATGGGTTTCTTTGACAAGCTGAAAAAAATCACTACCAACCTGTTCACCACCTACACCGAGGCCGACGAGGCCTTCTTCGAGGAGCTGGAGGAGACCTTAATCCTCTCCGACTTCGGCATGGAGGTCGCCGTGGAAACGGTGGAGAAGCTCCGGGAGAAGGTCCGCAAAGAGAAGCTGAAGAGCCAGGAGGAGGTCCGGACCGCCCTCCGGGAGATCATCGTGGACACGCTGAACGTGGGCACCACAGAGGTGAACGTCTCCACCTCCCCCTGCGTCTTCCTCTTCATCGGGGTCAACGGCGTGGGAAAAACCACCTCCATCGGCAAGATGGCGAACCTCCTGCGCTACGGCGGGAAGAAGTGCCTCCTCTGTGCGGCAGATACCTTCCGGGCGGCGGCGGCAGACCAATTGGAAATCTGGTCCCAGCGGGCCAAGGCGGACCTGATCCGCCAGCACGAGGGGGCGGACCCCGGCGCGGTG
>JAAWTB010000035.1 GCA_022801815.1 Oscillibacter sp.
AACTCCCAGGTCTGCCGGTTCCGCATGGAGCGGGCCGTGCGGTAGCCATAGCCGCCGTTGATCTCCCCTGGCGGTTTTTTCGCAAAGCTCCGTCCCAGGAGAAGCATGCTCCCGGGAATCAGCAGGGCGGTTGCCAGCATGAACAGCCAGAACAAAAACTCCGTCATATTTCCTCCTCCAGAAGATACCGCAGCATCCGCTCTGGATCGTCCAGGAAGCGCTTTGTCAATTGGTAGTGCTCTGTCTCCCGGTACGCCACCGCACGGATGCCCTCTTCGCTCAGCTCGTAAATTCTGGCCCTGGGAAACGCCATCAAAATCGGCGAATGGGTCGCCACGATGAACTGGGAATCCGCCTTCACCAACTGGTCCATCTCCCCCATCAGCGTCAGGAGGCGCGAGGGCGACAGGGCCGCCTCCGGCTCGTCCAGCAGGTACAGCCCTTCCCCGCCGAAACGGTTCTGAACCAGGGCCAGGAAGCTCTCCCCATGGGACTGGCTGTGGAGGGATACGCCGCCGTAGCTGTCAATCAGTCTCGGGGAAAAGGAGGGCTCCTCGTCCATTTCGTCAATGTTGGTCGCCACATTGTAAAAGCTCTCCGCCCGGAGGAAGAAGCCATCCCTGGGATACCGTTTCCGGGCGGGAGTCAGATACTCTCCCAGCACGGAGTGGGTGGCCCGGGTGGAGAAATTGAAATTCCGGGTGCCGCCCTCCGGGTTGAAGCCGCAGGCCACGGCGATTCCCTCCAGCA
This sequence comes from Oscillibacter sp., assembly GCA_022801815.1. Taxonomy (GTDB): domain Bacteria; phylum Bacillota; class Clostridia; order Oscillospirales; family Oscillospiraceae; genus Oscillibacter. The sequence goes on from JAAWTB010000035.1 coordinate 751, forward strand.
GGGTGGATTTCCCCGTCCCGTTCTCCCCCACCAGGAAGGTGACGGGCCGGTCGAAGTTCAGGACGCCGCCCTCTATTAAGTAATTTACCGGTCCCAGAAGCCGGAGCCAGCTTTCCCCAGGCAGCTCCCGGCGGAGGCGGACGGAGGCCAGATACACGCCGCTCACAGCCGCAGCTGCTCCATCACGTCCTCCGGGGCCGCGCCGCCGGGAATGGGCTTATGCAGGTGCTGATAGGCCTTTTGCGTCACGCAGCGCCCCCGGGGGGTCCGGGTCAGAAAGCCCAGCTGCATCAGATAGGGCTCGTAAACATCTTCCAGGGTTACGGATTCCTCCCCAATGGTGGCCGCCAGGGTCTCCAGGCCCACAGGACCGCCTCCATAATTGTCGATGACGGCCTCCATCATCCGCCGGTCTATGGGATCCAGACCTAGGTAGTCAATTTCCAGGGCGCAGAGGGCCTTGTCCGCCACGGCTTTCGTGATGACGCCATCCGCCCGGACCTGGGCAAAATCCCGGACCCGGCGGAGCATTCGGTTGGAGATACGGGGCGTCCCCCGGGAGCGCCGGGCGATTTCATAGGCCCCTTCCGGCACGATGTCCACATTTAGAATTCCAGCGGACCGGGTGACGATTTTCGCCAGCTCCTCCGGCGTGTAAAGCTCCAGCCGCAAGGTTACGCCAAAGCGGTCCCGCAGAGGCGCAGAAAGCTGCCCCGCCCGGGTGGTGGCCCCAATCAGCGTAAACTTCGGCAGGTCCAAACGGATGGAGTTAGCGGAGGGTCCTTTTCCCACAATAATATCCAGCACATAGTCCTCCATGGCGGGATACAAAATCTCCTCTACGGAGCGGTTCAGCCGGTGGATTTCGTCCACAAACAGGATGTCGCCCTCGTTCAGGTTGGTCAAAAGTGCCGCCAGATCTCCCGGCTTCTCAATGGCCGGGCCGGAGGTAATGCGGATATTAACACCCATCTCTTGGGCGATGATGCCTGCCAGGGTCGTCTTGCCCAGTCCCGGGGGACCGTGGAGCAGAACATGATCCAAAGACTCCGCCCGCTTTTGGGCGGCCTCGATGAAAATGGAAAGGTTTTCCTTGGCCTTCTCCTGGCCAATGTATTCCCCCAGGCTTTTCGGCCGCAGAGAACCCTCCTGTGCGTCCTCCTGAAGGAAGGTTTTTGCTACAATAGGCTCCTCGTAAATATCGCTTCCAAAGTCGATGCTCAAACGCTCACGTCCTTTTCCCGGGAAATTTCACTGAAAGATGCCGCCAGCGATGATGGAAAGCACCGCCGTGCCCAGCAGGGTGCCCGCGGCCGCCAGCCACCGCTGGGCCCTGGCCTGATACCGCTCCGCCTCCTCCTGCTCCAGGTCATGACCGTTCAGCAGACGGCAGTATTTGGCAAAACGGAACATCGCGAAAATGCTCCCCAAAAATCCAATAGCAACCAGCCTGGATAAAATCACCGCAGGCGCCTCCCTCCACTTGAAACGGTCACAGCCGCTCGGCCAGCTCCCGCACCTTCTCCAGGAAGGACTCCTCCCCAAAGGTGTTAAGCTTAAGAAACATCCCCTGGCTGCCTCCGGCGGCAATGGCGGAGAGAAACAGCTCCTCCCCCTGCCCCAGAAGCGTCAGCGTCAGGCTGAGCCGGTTTCCCCCGGCAAGACTGTAGCGCTCATAGACCCGCACGGCGCAGCGGACGCCTCCGGCAGAATAGTCGCTGCCGTCCTCAAAGCTGGCGGTAACGTTGCCGCTGAGGATGCCTTGGTGGAGCCGGTCCAGCGCCGTGTCAAAGTTTCCATGGAAGCGGTACTCGTATTTCGCCATAAAAACGCACCTTCCTTACGGCATAGTTCCGCAGAAGCCGTGTAAAGCGTTTTAGCTTTCCAGAAATTTAGGGGCCCAAAAAGCAAAACCTTGCCGAAAAAGCGTAAAATATATTGTAAAGGATATTTGCTATACAGTTACTGCGATCTCTTCTGTTTAGAGCTTAGCCATGCGCTTCAGCCCCTGCCGGACAATCTCCTCCAGCGGCAAATCCAGATCCAGGCCCTTCAAGGCCACGGAGACCTCCTGGCTGGAGTAGCCCAGCACCGCCAGGGCCTGGGCGGCTTCCGCCGCCTTGTTCCCAAACACCGCCGGAGCGGGCGCACCCTTGCCGCCGGAAAAATCCAGTCCCCCGGCGGACTCCTTGGCCATCTTGTCCTTTAATTCCAAAATAATGCGCTGGGCAATCTTCTTCCCTATCCCCGGCGCGGCGGTCAGGGCCTTTTCATCTCCCGTGACGATGGCCATAGCCAATGTCTCCGGCGTGCCGGAGGACAAGACGGCCAGCGCTGCCTTAGGCCCTACGCCGGAGACGCCAATGAGCAGTTGAAAGCTTTTCAATTCGCTTTGGGTGGCAAAGCCGTACAGCTCGAAAATGTTTTCCGCCACGTTCAGATAGGTGTAGAGCCTTTTCCGCTGGCCCTTTTTCAGCGCGGCTAGGGTGTTGTTGGTGGTTTTGCAGGCATAGCCCACGCCTCCGCAGTCAATAACCGCCAGATAGGGCAGAATCTCCGCTACCGTGCCGTCCAGATAATAAAACATAGCGCCTCCGTTTTATCTTCGTCAGACCGTCTCCGGCGCGCCCTCATTCCGAGGCAGCCGGGAGGTAAAGCTCCGGGCGTGGCATAAGGCCAGCGCCAGGGCGTCGGCGGCGTCGTCGGGCCGGGGGACCTTTTCCAGCTTCAAGAGACGCCGGGTCATGTCCATCACCTGCCGTTTCTCCGCCTTGCCGTAGCCCGTCACCGCCAGCTTTACCTGGGAAGGGGTGTATTCGTACAGGGGCACGCCGCACTTTTCGGCGGCATAGAGCAGCACCCCCCTGCCGTGGGCCACGGCGATGCCGGTGGTGATGTTGGTATTGAAAAACAGCTCCTCAATGGAAATGACGTCTGGCTTCAGCTGGCCGATGAGGTCCTCCATATCCGTGCCGATCTGGTAGAGTCTCCGGCTCAGGGGCAGCCCCGCCGGGGTGGTGATGGCCCCGTAGGTCACCATCCGCGTCTGTCCCCGCTCCGCCTCCACAAGGCCGAAGCCGATGGTGGCAAAGCCAGGGTCGATGCCTAATATCCGCATACTTTGCCCCTTTCGGCCTGCATTCTCAGTTAGTATAGCAAATTTAACTGGGAAGCGCAACCATAAAAACAAAAGGTCCGAAACGTTCCGCCGCCGTGATTCTGCGGACCCATGAAACGCATAACAACAGGCGCCGCCAAATGGCAGCGCCTGTTCCTATGTACTCTGTCAGGCCCTTGGATGAGCCTTCTGATAAACGTCCTTCAAATTCCCTTTCACCACATGGGTGTAAATCTGGGTGGAAGAGATGTCCGCGTGGCCCAGCATCTCCTGAATGGCCCGAAGGTCCGCCCCATTCTCCAGCAGATGGGCCGCGAAGGAGTGCCGCAGGGTGTGAGGAGTAATTTCTTTTTCAATGCCCGCCTTCTCCTGGTAGTGTTTGATGATCTTCCAGAAGCCCTGCCGGCTCATCCGCTCTCCGCTCATGTTGACGAAAAGGGCGGTCTCCTCCTCGTCCAGCACCAGCTGGGGCCGAATCTTCCACACATAATCCTGGAGGGCCTTCACCGCCGTGCGGTACAGGGGAATAATCCGCTCCCTGCCCTTGCCGGAGCAGTGGACAAAGCCGGCGGCCAGGTTCAAATCGTCCAACTCCAGGGTAATCAGCTCGCTGACACGAATGCCCGTGGCGTACAGAAGCTCCAGCATGGCTCGGTCCCGGAAGCCCTTGGCATCCATACACTGGGGCTGCTCCAGGAACAGGTCCACCTCTTTGGAGGTCAAAATCTCCGGGTATTTCCGTTCTACCTTGGCGGCGGTGACGCCCTTGGCAGGGTTGGACTTCATCGCCCCGCTGAACATCTGAAAGTTGTAGAAGGATTTGACGGACGCCAGGAAACGGGTGACAGAGGCGGCGGACTTACCCCGGCTCAGCATCCAATCCATATAGGACTGGACCGTCTCGGTGGTGGCCTCCAAAAGCCCCGGCCCCCGAACCTTCAAGTAGTCCGCGAACTGGGTTACATCCCGCAGGTAGGAGGCCACGGTATTCTGGGAGGCATGTTTCTCCCGCACCAAGTATTCCTCATAGCGCGTGATCTCGTCCGTAACAATCCCTTCTCTCTTTCCAAATCTCATCCAGCAAGACGGCGTTTCTTATCCCGATAGCATCTGTTCTAAAAGCTGCCGCAAAAACCAGGGCGCCAGCATCAAATCGGCGCACATTCCCGCCAGCAGCGCCCCGAAAATTGCCGCCAGACGGCGCCACCACTCCCGGCCATACAGCACGGGAGCGGCCCGCCGTCCCCCTCCCAGGGAAAAGCAGGCCAGAGCCGCAGACCGCTCCAAAGACGGAACCGCCAGCAGAAAATAACAGGGCAAAGTCACCGCGCACCGCAGTCCGAACACCGCCAGAGCCAGCAGCACCCCGTCAGGGCCGAAGGCCGCTGTGAAGCAGCAGACGGAAAAGGACAAAAAGAACCCGAAGGCCCCGGTTATCAGCGGAAGCGCCAGCACGCCAATGGAGGCAAAACCCAACAAAAACGCCGCCAGCGGATAGCGGAAATAAAGCGCCGCCGCCGACAATACCGTCCGGGGAGACGGGTCCGCCTCCTCCACCTTCAGGAAGTCCGTCAGGTAACGAGCAAGCTCGTCGCCTGTGGCGTCCGGGACCCGGCTGGAAAAAACCTGTCCCAAAACAACGCCGGCGAAAAAAAATAGCGCCAGGAACAGCAAGCGGGACAACTGCCGCCTCCATTCCGTCATCTCCCGCCTCTTCCATTTCAAACCGCCTCACCTCATCCCATCCTATGAGCGGCCAGAGCGGCTTATACGTATTTCAAGAAAAACCGGGGAATTCGACAGATAAGAAAACACCCTCCTGCCCGGTGAAGACAAGGGAGAAGGTGTGTAACCGCATATATGTTCTTTATATCCCTAATATAGCGCAATTTCCCGCTTTCCGCAAGATGTTTCCGCAAAAAACCGCTTTTTTGGGATTTATGACAAAATATTATGTAAACAGTGTTATGTAAACCGCTTAAATCTGGACGAACAAAAATGCGGCCTCTCCCCGCCGCTGTCCACATTTGGGGGGTGCTACTCCCGGCTCATCCCATATCTGCCGTCCGTTCCCCTCCCCTCTCCGGCGGCGGAAGCAGGCTGCCGCCGGAGGGAGATTTGGGAAAAAACGTCGCTTTTGTGCAATCCAACAAAGAGCGGGTTTTACTTCCGCCGCCGACGCTTTTTCGGACTGGCTACTCCGGCCAGCAGACCCCCGGCCAGACCGCACAGCAGCAAAACTCCGCCCTGGCCCAGCCATGTGATTTCTCCCCAGAAGCCCAGGCCCGCCAGCAGCAGCACAAACAGGAAAAGCGCCGCCGTCAGCACGCCGCCTGCCCGCCAGAGGGTCAGGCGCACCGTCAGCAACCCCCCGGCTAAAGAAGCCAGTGCGCACAGCGCCGCCACCACGGGGAAACTCCCCCCTTCCGATAAAGCGCCCTTCACCAGCAGTAGCGTCAAAAACAGCAGGCCCAGCAGGTATATGCCCAACGTCAGCAAACCTCCGGCCAGGAAGCCCTGCCATACCGCCAGCTTTTTCCGTCCCTTTGCCATAAAAAACTCCTCCCTCGAAACATGCTCTTGTGAGAAGCATATTCTTCGGGAGGGGCCTTTTATGCGTTTGGTCTGGGGGAAAACAGAAGCAGGGATTGAGAATTCAGACCTCCGGATTCCAGCTGCTCTTGCCGTCAGTGGATTCCTTCTTTTCCTCTTCTTTTTTCGCAGACTTCTTCTCTTCCTTTTTCTCCTCGGGCTGCTCGCCGCTCTGGACGCCCACAGAGCTGACGGCCCACTTGGTCAATTCCAAGCGAACCCGGTCTTCGCTGGTCTCGATGATAATGGTATCTTTGCCGACGGAGACAATTTTTCCGATGATGCCTCCAATCGAGGTGATGATGTCGCCTTTTTTCAGGCTGTCCCGCATCTCCTGGGCCTTTTTCTTCCGCTTGTTCTCCGGACGGATCATCAGGAAATACATGATCGCCACCATAACGATCAACATGAGAATTGTGTAATCCATTAAGCGCTTCCTTCCTTTTGTGTAATCAGAATGTGTCTATTATAGCAGATACTGAGCGTTTTGCAAGTCTTTTCTTCAAAGGATTTCCTTATCCTTCCACATAGGCCGGAACGCCCGCTGGACAAGCGTTTTTTCCTCTGGTATAATGAAACCCAAATTCTTCATCAGGAGGCGCCTTATGATTCTTTTCACCTTGCGGCCCTGGCGGCGCTCAGACGCGGAGGCCGTCGCGGCGGCGGCTGATAACCCGAACATCGCCGCAAACCTTCGGAACGTCTTTCCCTCTCCCTACACCCTGGCGGACGCGGAGTGGTACGTTAGCGACTGCATCGCTCAGGGCGAGGAACGCCAGCTCACGAGGGCTATTATCATAGAGGGCAGGGCCGCCGGCAGCATCGGTGTCTTTGTCAAGGACGACGTATACGAGAAGTCCGCCGAGCTGGGCTACTGGCTGGCGGAGGAGCATTGGGGCAAGGGCGTCATGACGGAGTCTGTGCGGCAGATTTGCCGGGAGGCTTTTGACCGCTTTGATATTCTCCGGATTTTCGCGGAACCCTTCGCGGATAATCAGGGCTCCCGGCGGGTACTGGAAAAAGCAGGCTTCACCTGTGAGGGCACGATGCGAAACGGCGTCTGCAAAAACGGACGGGTCCACTCTTATTGCATGTACGCTCTTTTGCGGGAGGAGCTGGACTAAGCGCTTCCTTTTCACCTCCCGGGCGGCGGCGCATACACTGGATTGAAAGGACTTTGTTCCTTCGCCAGCTACTTATTAGGAGGTATTGCAATGCCCGAGAAAGTCATGCCCGGTCCCGTGGAGGACCTCAGCGGCATCCGAGAGGCAGTTTGCATTCATACACGGAAAGTGTACGATTCTTGCCGTGACAAAGACTGCATTGAGGACCTGCGTTTCTACCCCAAGCTTCAGTATGTGGACATCATCAACCGTGCCCTGTCTGTCAAAGGCGGCAGCGCAAAATTGCTCTATGTCTATGTGGACGTGGAACCCGTCAGCTTCAACCGGGGCTTCTACACCGTCGACATGCGCTTCTTCTACTCCGTTACCCTTCAGGCCTACCTGAGCTGCCCCGCCCCTGTCACCGTGGAGGGACTGTGCGTCTTTGACAAGCGGGCCATCCTCTTCGGCAGCGAGGGGAATGCCAAAATTTTCTCCTCCGAGCTGCGTACCGGTGAACCGGACCTCCAGCTCACCAGCCGCTCCAACCTGCCCATTGCCGTGGTGGAGGCCGTGGACCCCATCGTCCTGGACGCCCGGATCATGGACTGCTGCGGCAAGCGGGACTGCGACTGCGAGCTGTGCGAGGTGCCTTCCTTCGTCAACAGCTGCTTCGACGGGGAGCTCTCCAGCGGCGATGACAGCCGCCGCATCTACGTCACCCTGGGCCAGTTCTCCATCGTCCGGCTGGAACGGGATTCCCAGCTCCTGGTACCCGTGTACGACTACTGCATGCCCGACAAAGAGTGCTCCTGTGGCAGTGGAACCGAGGACCCCTGCGGCATCTTCCGCAACATCGCCTTCCCGGTGGGCGAGTTCTTCCCGCCCAACACCGTGCGCCTTCCTGAAAATTATGAGGAGTGCTGCTGCGCCTGCCGCAAGTAAAACAAAGGACCGCCCCCTCTTCGGGGCGGTCCTTTCCGCTTACTCGTATTCCACCGTGCTGTTCCTCGGGCTGAGGATGCAGACATAGCTGTTCCCCTGTCCCAGAGCCAGAGGCCTTCCGTCTTCCAGCGTGTAAGAAAAGGCGCTGTTCCGGTCCTTCCGGCTCCACTGGATGGGAACCGCCTTGCCGCCGCAGAAAAAGAGGCCTTCCCCCTCTCCGGTAGTTTTAACCCGGAGGCGTCCCTCGTCGTCCAGAACGGTAATAGAGGTCTTCAGCACCAGCACATTGGTGGCGCTGACCGGATTCCCGGTACTGCCGTCCACGTGCTCCTTTCCGTATTGCCCAACCAAATAGGTTCCCGTTCCAGCGTCATAGTCAAAGGTACCGGTCTTATAGGCGGAAAAGCGAACCTTGATGTGTTTTGCCGTCTCCCCCGCCGCCGGTGTCCCGTCTTCCACGAAGGACTGAGGAGCGTTCCATCCTTTGTCGTGTTCCGTGGGGATCATCCCTTTGTCCAAGTATTCCAGAATTTTCTCCCCGGAGGTTACCAGGCTGTGCTCATAGCCGTTGTTTTTCTTTCGGTCCGGGTCCCGCCAGAAAATCTGGGCGTCGTCCCCGCCCCGGACGCCGTCCATATGGTCCACTTTCCAGCTCCGCAGGTTGGAATACGCTTCCTGACTGCCCCCGGCGTGAACGTAAACCGCGTCATGCCCCAGAGCCAGCTCCACGAAGTAGGGCCGGGCGGAACGGACGCTGCCAAGGGTCTCGATCCCCTCTACCGTCTGGTAGAGGCACAGCATCCGGGTGATTCCCCCCTCTACCGGAATCTCATAGACGATATCCGCCTGAGAGATGCCCAGCTGAGGCTGAGCCGCTTTCAGGTTGTTCAGCATGACGGCTATGGGCCGCAGGTTTTCATACTCCGGCTCCATGGGTAAGCCCGTCAGCGGATTTCTTCCCGCTGGAATGTAAGGCTCCGGGTCCGGCTCAGGAGGAGGGGCGGGGTATTCGTTCTCCGCAGGCACAGGGGCCGGTTCCGGGTCCGGCTTCCCTCCGCAGCCCGCCAGGGCCAACAGCATCCACGCCGCCAGTAAAATTGTCAGCGTCCTTTTTCTCATCTTGCCGCCGCCTTTCGTGTTTTAACTTGTCTTTATGATACCAACGTTACGCGAAGCCGTCAAGGTACTTTCTTCCAAATTTCGACGAATTTCACAAAGGCCCGCCGGTCAGGCTTGTGTTTTTGAGTGCGGCAGGGTATAATATAATGAAAACGCGAAAAACGATCTATTGCGGAACGACCGCCAGAGAGGAGGCCGCCCCATGCCGGGCTTCATCCAGGACAAGCTGGAAATTAAATTTCTCATTCTCTACATCGCCGCCAGGGTTGAGGAAGCGGTACCCTTCGACACGCTCCTGGACCTGACCCTCTGCGACGACGCCATTGATTACTTCGACTTCTCTGACTGCCTGGCCGACCTGGTCCGCACGGAGCATCTAACCCTGGATCAAAACGGACGCTATGCCCTCACGGACAAGGGACGGCGGAACGGCGCCGCCTGTGAGTCCAGCCTTCCCTATTCCGTCCGCCAGCGCTGCGACAAAAATCTGGAGGAGTGGAACCGGAAGCTCCTCCGCCGCCGGCAGGTAAAGGCCGCCACAGAGCGGCGGCCCAACGGAACCTATACGGTACGCCTACAGCTGACCGACGACAAGGGCGGCGTCATGGACCTGAGACTCATGATGGTAGACCAGGCCCAGGCCAAGGCGGCGGCAAAACGCTTTCAGGAATCGCCCGAAAAGCTGTATGGTCAAATCATTCAGCTTTTCTTATCGGAAAACCAATCATAAAGAAGCGCGGGTATGGAAAATTCCATACCCGCGCTTTTTACTTGACAGCCACGTTTTCCGCCCCTAATGTTTCCTCGGCCTCCTGAATCAGGGCCTGGTGCAGCAGCGCCCGGGTGCCGTAGACCTTCCGCGTGTCCGCCATGACCATCTTTACCGGCGCGTCCCCAGGAAACATGGTGAACACCAGCTTCATATGCCGGAGAGACGGGTGGTCCAGAGACGGGAATTTCAGGTACAGCGTCTCTCCGTTTACCAGTTTCTCCTCCCTGGTGGCGGGAGGCGGAGGCGGAAGCCCCCCCTCCGCCGTCTCCAAGGGATAAGCGGAATCGCACATGAGCTGGGGGGACTTTTCATCCCGGACAGACAGCTTTCCTTTTACCACCACAGCCTGATTTTCCCGGAGATAGGGCCCGCAGACGTTCAGCGTCCGGCTGAAGCACAGCATTTCCATGCTTCCAGTCTCATCCTCCACCACCACATAGGCCATAAGGCTGTTGTTTTTCGTGGTCTTGGTCTTGCTGGAGGTCACCACCCCCGCCAGGGTCAGGTATTGCCCGTCAGCAAAGCGTGTGGGGCCATTTTCCTGGGCAAAGTCCTCCAGCACCTTTCCAATGGGGGGAACCCGGAGCCGCCGTACAATGTCCCGATAGGCATCCATAGGGTGTCCGGAGAGATAGAGCCCGGTTGTCTCTTTCTCCATGGTCATCCGCTCCTGGGCGGTAAACTCCGGGGTGTCCGGCAAATGAACGTCCTCCACGGCCTGGGACCGTCCGGCGGACATGCCGAAAAAGTCCAGCTGTCCTTCCAGATTCTGCCTTTGGCGGGCCGTGGCGGCGTCCAGTACTCGTTCATAGACCTGGATCAGCTGGGACCGCCGGGCCCCGGTCCCGTCAAAGGCCCCGGACCGAATCAGGTTCTCCAGGGCCCGCTTGTTCATGTCGCTGCCCGCCATGCGGCGGCAGAAGTCCGGCAGGGACCGGAAGGGCCCGGCTTCCTCCCGCTCCTTCATCACGGCTTGGATGAAGCCCCGGCCGATGTTTTTAATGGCCACCAGCCCGAAGCGGATGCCCCCCTCCTCCACGGTGAAACGGTCCAGGGAGCGGTTGATGTCCGGGGGCAGCAGAGCGATGCCGCAGTCCCGGCACTCGTTGATATAGCCCGCCACTTTGTCGGAGTTATCCAGCACGCTGGTCAGCAGCGCCGCCATGTACTCCCGGGTATAGTGGCACTTGAAATAGGCCGTCTGATAAGCCACCACAGCATAGGCAACGGCGTGGGCCTTGTTGAAGGCGTAATTGGCGAAATCGTAAATTTCCTGGTAAATGGCCTCCGCCGTGGCCTCGGGAATGCCGTTTGCCACACAGCCGGCAATGTTCCGCTTCGGGTCGCCGTGGAGGAACGCCTCCCGCTCCTTTTCGATATCCTTTGCCTTCTTCTTGCTCATGGCCCGGCGGACCATGTCCGCCTGCCCCAGAGAATACCCCGCCAGATCCTGGAAAATTTTGATAACCTGTTCCTGGTAGACAATGCAGCCATAGGTAACGGACAGAATATGCTCCAGAGAGGGATGGCGGTATTTGATAAGTTTCGGGTCCTGCTTGCAGGCGATGAACCGGGGGATGGAATCCATAGGGCCGGGACGGTACAGGGCGATAATCGCCGTAATGTCCTCAATGTTCTGGGGCTTCAGCCCCACGCATACGCCGGTCATGCCGGTGGACTCCATCTGAAACACGCCGGAGGTCTTCCCCCCCGCCAGCATTTCATAAGTCTCCGGATCCTCCTCCGGGATATCCGCCAAGCGAAAGTCCGGCTGCTGCTCTTTCAAAAGCTGCACCGCGTCCTCTAAAACCGTCAGGTTCCGCAGGGCCAGGAAGTCCATTTTTAAAAGGCCCAGCTCCTCCAGTGTCACCATGCCGTATTGGCAGACCACACAGTCGTCGTTCTTCGCCAGGGGCACGTACTCATAGACGGGCCGTTTTGTAATGACCACTCCGGCGGCGTGGGTGGAGGCGTTCCGGGGCATGCCTTCCAGCATCTGGGCGGTGTCGATGAGCCGCTTTACCGCAGGGTCGCTGTTATAGAGGTCGCTGAGGGATTTTGTCAGCCGCAGGGCATCCGCCAGGGTTATATGAGCCCCCGGGGGATTGGGGATCTGCTTGGCAATCTGGTCCACTTCGGCATAGGGCAGGTTCATCACCCGCCCCACGTCCCGGACCACACCCCGGGCGGCCATAGTGCCAAAGGTGACGATCTGGGCCACGTGGTCCTCCCCGTACTTCCGGCGGACGTACTCGATGACTTCCCCCCGGCGGGTGTCGCCAAAGTCCATGTCGATATCCGGCATGCTCACCCGCTCCGGGTTTAAAAAGCGCTCGAAGTATAAACCGTACTTCACCGGATCGATATCCGTAATGCCAAGGCAGTAACTGACCATGGAACCCGCCGCGCTGCCCCGGCCCGGCCCCACGGGGATACCCACGCTCCGGGCGTAGCGGACAAAGTCGGAGACGATAAGGAAATAATCCGTAAAGCCCATCTTCTCGATCATGTCCTGCTCGTACCGCAGTTGTTCCCAATGGGCCTCATCCTCTCCGTAGCGGGCCTGGTACCCCTCCTCGCAGAGCTTTTTTAAATAGGAGAAGCTGTCGTAGCCTGGAGGCAGCTGGAATTCCGGCAGGTGATACTTGCCGAAGGTGAAGTCCATATTGCACATGTCCGCCACCTTCGCCGTATTCGCAATGGCCCCCTCGTAACCGGAAAACAGTTCCGCCATCTCTGCTTCGCTGCGGAGGTAGAAATTCCGGGGTTCGTAGCGCATCCGGTTCTCGTCATCCAGCATCTTTCCGGTCTGGATACACAAAAGCACATCGTGGGCCTCCGCGTCCTCCTTGCGGAGATAGTGGGCGTCGTTGGTGCAGACCATGGGCAGACCCGTCTCCTCATGAAGGCGCAGAATCCCCCGGTTTACCACGGTCTGGTCTCGGATGCCGTGGTCCTGGAGCTCCAGATAGAAGTGGTCAGGCCCAAAGATTTCCGCCAGTTCCAGTGCGTATCGCTTGGCGTTTTCATATTCTCCGTTCCGCAGCCGCCGGGGGATTTCTCCCGCCAGGCAGGCAGAGAGAGCCACCAGACCCTGACTGTGCCGGCGCAAAAGCTCCAGGTCGATGCGGGGTTTAATGTAGAAGCCCTCGGTCCAGGCCATGGAAACCATATAAGAGAGGTTTCGGTAGCCCTCCTCATTTTCACAGAGGAGGACCAGGTGGCGGCTTTCAGAATCGAACTCGTGAACCTTGTCGGTCAGGCGGCGGCCCTCCGCCGTGACATAGACCTCGCAGCCGATGATAGGCTTAATCCCCTCTGACTTGCAGGCCCGGTAGAAATCCACCGCGCCGTACATGACCCCGTGGTCCGTTACAGCACACGCGGTCTGCCCCAGCTCCTTTACGATTTTTGGCAGATCCCGAATGCGGCACGCGCCGTCCAGGAGGCTGTATTCCGTATGAACATGCAGGTGGACGAAGGACATAAAGCCTCCTCCTTTCTCTCTTATCGGTTCGCTGGCTTCGCCCGGAGGGCCAGCAGGGCCTTGATGTCCTCCAAAATCTCCAGGGAGGTCAGATCCACCATCAGCCAGCGTCCCATTTTGGAAGAGGCCGTGTTTTGGTATAGTGTCCGGGTGTACTCCGTGCAGGTCAAAAGTACTCCCTCCGCCTCCGGTTCGTCCTTAGGCGCGATAGAAATCATCACTGTCACATAACTAGTGCGGAGGTACACGGTAGCCAGGGACTTACTTCCCTTTTTGAATTTCAGGTTCCACCCCGGTTCCAGGCCGCATCGGCTGTATTCCGTCCGGGGCTCCGCACTGTAGGCATCCTTTAGGTACTGTCGAAGCTCCAGCCAAAGAGGGCTGTCTGCATAGCGGTCCATCTCTTCCATAGAGGGCTTCCGGTCCATGGGAAACAACTGAGCCCATTTTATTGTATCAGGCATAAATCTCAATGCTCCTTATTTAATTACACATCCATCTTGCAGCCTGTGTATTTGGAACTATAATCCCTCCGCCAGCTCCACCAGCTTCCGCAGGCGGTGATTTAAGCAGGACTTTGTAACCGGCGGGTCGAAGGTCTCCGCCAGCTCCGACAGACTCAGCTC
>JAAWTB010000036.1 GCA_022801815.1 Oscillibacter sp.
GGTGCCGGATGCCCCAGGCGTAGCACATGGCGTAGCCCGGCGCGGCGGTCTGGGAGTGGAAGCCGCTGGTGATGACGGCAAGGCCGTTGTGGCCGGTCTGATAAATCTCCCCGTTGGCAAAGCCTGCGCCGAAACCGTGGGGATAGTCGAAGCGGTAGAAATAGACCTCCGGCTGAGGATGGTGATGGGGGGGATAGGAGGACCACTTGCCGGGGTGGTTCAGCACCTCGCCCAGGACCATGTTGGAAAAGGGCGCGTTGTCGTGGTCGAAGAAGGTCTTGATCTCCCGCTCCATGCAGCCCAGAAGCTCGCCGTTGCAGCCGGCGTGCTGGGTCTGGACGGTGTCGGGGGTGTACATCACCGCCTCGAAGGGCTTGTCGTTCCGGGTCTTCTGGATGTACAGCTCGCTGTGGGCCTTGGCGGTGAGGGTGATCTTCTCCCCCCGGCCCGCCAGGAGGCAGTACGCCTCGTGGTGGAAGCAGTCGGGGCGGTCGGCCTCCACGGTCTTCCCGGCCCACTGGTAGGTCACCGTACCGGCGAAGAGGAGGACGGCGATTTCCTTTTCGGCCTCCTCAAAGGTGAAGACGTCGCCGGGCTCCATGACCAGGAGGCCCACGTCCATCTGGGTGCCCATGTCGTCCGCGGACATATCGATGTAGGGATTGTACCCCTGCTTGAGTTCGGCGTTTTTGTTAAAATAGGTCATTGGAATCATCTCCCAAATTGTAATTCAAATCATTTTTGCGACGACACGCGCGTCACAAAAATTCCTTGACTCCAGCTGCCTGGGGCGGCGGCTCCAGTGACCGGTGTCACTGGAGGGGGGAATCCAAAGGGGGGGACGAAGTCCCCTCTTTGAGCCTTAGAGCCCCGTATGCTCCCGAATGTACTTCCGCCCCTTCATGGCGTACTCCAGCGGATTCGCCTTGGCGGGGTCCTGCTCGGCCTCCACCAGCAGCCAGCCCTGATACCCGGCGTCCGCCAGAACCTTAAACACCGGGTCAAAGTCCACGTCGCCGTCGCCGGGCACGGTGAACGCGCCGCTGCGCACAGACTGGAGGAAGCTCCAATTGTTCTTCCGGGCCTCTTCCACAACCGGCAGCCGCATGTCCTTCAGATGCACATGGCCCACCCGGTCCACATACTTTTTCAGCATGGTCAGGGGGTCCTCCCCCGCAAAGGTGAAGTGACCGGTGTCATAGCACAAAAATACATACCGGGGATCGGTATTGGCCATCATCCGGTCCGTCTCCTCGCTGGTCTGGACCACGGTGCCCATGTGGTGGTGGAAGCAGAGCTTAAAGCCCCGGTCCGCGGCGATCTTGCCCAGCTTGTTCAGCCCGTCGCAGAAGCGGGCCCACTCCTCGTCGTTCATCACGTGCTTGCGGTTCCCCGTGAGGACGGGGGTGTCCATCTGGCCTTGGATGGAATAGCTCTGCTCGCTGACGTTGATCCGGTTGGCGCCCACGGCGGCCAGGAAATCCAGGTTGGCCTTGAAATCTTTCTCCTCCTCCTCGAAGGGGCGGGTCAGGATAAAGGAGGAGTACCAGCGGCTGGCAATGCGCATGCCCCGCAGATCCAGAGCCTTTTTCAGCTCGGCGGGGTCGGTGGGGTACTTGTTGCCGATTTCGCAGCCGGTGAAGCCCGCCAGGGCCATCTCGCTGACGATCTGCTGGAAGGTATTTTCGCCGCCCAGCTCCGGCATATCGTCGTTGCACCAGCCGATAGGCGCGATGCCCAGGGAAACGTTCTTGGAATCAAACATGGAAAGGGACCTCCTTGTAAATTATCGTCCTGGGGCCCCGGCGGGCCCTCTGGGCCAAAGGGGAAAACCGGCGGAAGCGAGACGCTGCCGCAATCGTTTTCGCTATAAAGAAATTAGCATTTCCCCGGTAAAAAATCAACGGTTTTTCTCCGCGTTTCCGAAAATTTTCCGAATTCGCCAAAGGCTCTCCGGCTTTTTTTACGCTTTGACGGAAGGCTTGACAGAATTTACGCAAACGTTCACAATCTGCACGCGGAAGCTCACCAGCGGTCCGTCCAGCTCACCGTGTCCCCGTCCGTCTTGAAGGGTTCCGGGAATGCGTCCGAGGCCAGCATTTCCTCCCGAATGGCGGCGGAGAGGTCCGGGACGGTTTCGGGCCCATAGGCGGCGAAGGCGGCGCTGTCCATCAGCAGCGCCCCGGCCCGCTCCATGTCCTCCAGGTTCACCCGCTGAATTTCCTCCGTCTGAGAGGAACAGCAGTCCGTGAGGACGACGGCATTGTACTCCAGGGCGATGGCGTCATAGCAGGTGGTGCGGACACAGTTGGGGGTGGTGGTTCCCGCCAGAATCACCGTCCGCACATCCAGGCGACGGAGAATCAGGTCCAGCTCCGTCTGGAAGAAGGCGCTCCACCGGGGCTTAATGATGGCGTAGTCCCCCGGCTGGGGGCGCAGGGCCTCCGGCGCCTGGGCGCTGTTGGGGCCGGTGGAGGCGGGGCGGCAGGCGTGGCCCCCGGCCTTCCAGGCGGCGTATCGGGTGAGTTCCACGTCGCTGCCGTCGGCCCGATAGATGCGCTTGACGAAAAAGACGGGGATGCCCTTGCTCCGGGCCAGGTCACAGGCGTAAGCACAGGCGGGAACCGTGGCCTGGGCCCCCTGGATGCAGTGGCCGCCCCGGTGGTCCACAAAGCCATTTTCCATGTCGATGAGGACCAATGCGGAACGGGTGGGATTGGGTTTCATAAAATCGCTCCTTTCACAGCTTTTCAAACACATGGACCCGGAAGGAGGTCCGCACAGCCAGCGTCTCCAAGGCACACAGGCGTTCCGCCCCGGCCCGGGGAGTTTTCCAGAAATAGGGCGTCATGCGGAAGAGGTTCTGAATATCCGCCCGGCAGTCCAGCCGGACGCTTCCGTCCACCGGGACAATTTCCCGGTAGGCGAAGCCCTCATAAGGGGTTTCCTTCTCCTCGTTGGGGTAGGGGTTGTCATAGAGAATCTCCTTCATCTCCCAGAGGTGTTTCGCCCCGGGGACCGCGTAGAGAAACCAGCCGCCGGGCTTTAAAACCCGCCGGAACTCCTCCAGAGCCAGGGGGGAAAAGCAGTTCAGCAGCACATCCACGCTTCCGTCCGCCAGAGGCAGGTGATAAGAAGAGGCCACGGCAAACTCCGCCTTCCTCTCCCGCCTCGCCGCCGTGCGGAGGGCAAACTTCGAGATGTCCGTCCCCGCCATCCGGGGGCACTTCCCGGCGGCCAGGAGAGCCTGGTATATCCCCGCAGCGTAATACCCCTCGCCGCAGCCCGCGTCCAGCAGAACGGGCGCATCGCTGGAAAGGGCCGAAATTTGACTGCAAAATGTATTTAGTAATGGATGGTAATACCCTTTGGAAAGAAAATCCCGCCGGGCCAGCACCATCTCCCGGTCGTCGCCGGGGAGGGCGGAGTGCTTTTGGTTAGGGGGCAGCAGGTGGACGTAGCCCTCCCGGGCCAGGTCGAAGCTGTGCCCCCCGCCGCAGCGGTAAGTCCCCACCTCCCGTTCCAGGGGAGCGGCGCAGAGGGGGCAGCGGAAGAGGCTCATGCTCCGCCCCCTCCCGTCACGTCGTTGATCCACTTCCCGCCCTGGACCCGCCAGAGGCAGAGGGGGAACTTCACCACACTCTCCAGCTGGATGGCAAAGGCGATGGGCCAGCAGCCCAGCTTGAACACCAGGGCCGCTAAGGCCGTGGCGGGGAGGCACACCACCCACTGGGGGGCGATGTCCAGAACCGTGGACCACATCACGTCGCCTCCGGCCCGAAGGACCCCGGTGACGGCGGAGATGGCGCAGGCGTGGAGGGGGATGGAGGCGAAGCCCATCACCGCCAGGGCCGCGGCGATCTCGGCGGAGAGGCCGAAGAGCTTGAACATGGGGAAGATGACGGGGACAAAGAGCAGGGGCACCAGGGCCAGGGAGAATACCGCCAGCACCGTTCCCACCAGCACGGCGAACCAGAGAAGGGTCCGGCTCAAATCCATGACCCGATCCCGGCCCTGGCCCTCGCCGATGGCCTTGCCCACCATCACCGCCGTGGCGGCCCCCAGGCCGAAGCACACCACCAGGAACAGCCGGTTCAGATTGCCCATGACGGCGTTGGCCGCCAGCATTTCCACGGAGTTGTCCGTGTAGCCCAGGATGACGGTCAGCAGGGAATTTCCCAGGCCCCAGACCGTCTCGTTGAGGACCACCGGGGAGGCGTATTTGACAAAGCGGCGCATCATGTCTGTGCCGGGGCGGAAAAACAGCCCTAAGTACAGGGGGATGAGCCGGCTGCGCAGGGCGCAGACAACGCAGATGAGAAATTCGCTGACCCGGGCCAGCAGCGTGGCGATGGCGGCCCCAGCCACCCCCAGGGCAGGAAAGCCGCAGTTTCCGAAAATCAGCAGGTAGTTTAGCCCTGTGTTCAGGATGGTGGAAAAGCCGAAGAGCTTCATGCCGAAGCCTGGGTCCTCCACACTCCGCCGGGCGCTGACGTAGATGGAGGAGAGCATGTTGAACACATAGGAAAAGCCGATGACCCGGAGATAGGGCGCCCCCAGCAGGGACAGCTCGTGCTTATTGGAAAGAAGGTCCATCACAGGCACCGGAACGGCGCAGAAAATAAGGGCCAGGGGCAGGGTGATGGCCGTGCCCAGGAGAGAGGCCACGCCCAGGCTGCGGCTGACGCTTTTTTCATCGCCCTTGCCCCAGTACTGGCTCACCAGAATGCCCAGGCCGCTTTGAAAGCCGAAGACGATGCTGGTGAGGAGGAAGACAGGGACGTTGGCGGTGGTGACCGCCGCCATCTCGGCGTTCCCCAGGCGGGAGACCATGAAGGTGTCGATGAGTCCCAGGGAGAAGGTGATGAGGTTTTGCAGAATCATGGGCAGGGAGAGCTTGAAAAGCCGCTTGTAAAAGCCGGGTTCCCGGCGGAGAAAGTTGAACATATCGCACCTTTATTCAAGTATTCAAAATGGAGAGCACAGGCTTACAGCATAGGCATCCGGGAATCATGGTGCCGCCGGAGAGCCTGGACGCAGGCGTCGATTTCCGCCTCGGTGGTCTCCGGCCCAAAGCTGAGACGGATGACGCCGGAGGCCATCCGCTTGGGCAGCTTCAGCGCGGCGACGACGTGGCTGGGTTTGCCCTGGTGGCAGGCGGAGCCGGCGGAAATGCAGATGCCCTGCGCCCCCAGGTCGTTGACCATGTTCTGGCTGGGCCAGCCCGCCAGAGAGAGGGCCAGAATGTGGGGGGCCGTATCGGAAGAAACCCCGCCCAAAACCGTAAGGTCTGGAAAGCCCAGAAGACGATCCAGCGCGTGGGCCTTCAGCCCAGCCAGACGGCCCTGGATCTCCGTCCGCCGCTCCAGGCGCAGCTCCGCCGCTTTGGCGAAGCCCGCCAGCTGGGCCGTGGCCTCGGTGCCGGAGCGGAGACCGCGCTCCTGGCCGCCCCCCGCCAGCAGGGGCCTGGGATTCTTCACCCGGGGCCCCATGTACAGGGCCCCTACTCCCTTGGGCCCGCCGATCTTGTGGGCGGAGACCGTCACAAAGTCCGCCCCCAGGTCTTTGGCAGAAAAGGTCCCCAGGCCCTGAACCGCGTCGGTATGGAGAAGGGTTTTCGGGTTACGGGCGGCAAGACCCCGGGCGATGGCCCCGACGGGATAGCGGTTTCCCAGCTCATTGTTCACCAGCATGACGGAGACGGCGGCGGTGTCGGGCCGGACGGCCTCCAGCACCTGCTCCGCGGAGAGATTGCCATCCTGGTCCGGGGCGAGATACGTCACTTCCCAGCCCTCCCGCTCCAGCCATTTGCAGCACGCCAGCACGGCGCTGTGCTCCACTGCCGTGGTGACGATGTGCCGCCCCGCGTGCCGGTTCTGCCACGCGGCGGCCCGGAGGGCCCAGTTGTCCCCCTCGGTGCCGCAGGAGGTGAAAAACAGGCGGTCCGCCGGGCAGTCCAGAAGGGCGGCCACGGTTTTCCGCCACGCCTCCACCTGCTTTTTCATATCGCTTCCAAAGGGGTACTGGGAGCTGGGGTTTCCGTACTGCTCCGTCAGGACTTGATACATGGCGTCCGCCACGGCCCGGGGGACGGGGGCGGTGGCGGCGTGGTCCAGATAGATCATAGGGCAAAAACTCCTTTCCGGGGACTTGCTCAAGAGGAGGGATTCCAGTATAATAAAGCATGCCAAGCTATTATAAAGGACAATCTTACAAAGCGCAAGGAGAATCTGAGCCAATATGAAAGTCGCCATCTACACCCTTGGCTGCAAGGTGAATCAGTACGAGACCCAGGCCATGGAGCAGGAACTCCGGGCCCGGGGCCATGAGACCCTTCCCTTTGACCAGGAGGCAGACGCCTACGTCATTAATACCTGCTCCGTCACCGCCGCCAGCGACCAGAAATGCCGCCAGGCGGTTCACCGGGCCCGCCGGGAACATCCCGAGGCCGTGGTGGCCGTTTGCGGCTGCTGGTCCCAGACCCACGCCGCCGAGGCCCGGGCCCTGGGGGCCGACGTGCTGACGGGCACCGGGGACCGCATGGGCTTTTTAAGCCTTTTGGAACAGGCCGTCCGGGAACGGAACGCTTCCCCGGAGCGCGGGACCCCCCTGGAGGCCGTGGATCCGCCTTTTGAGCGGCGGCATTTTGAGTGGCTCCCTGCCGGGGGGCTGGAGGGCCGGACCCGGGCCCTTTTGAAGGTGGAGGACGGCTGTTCCAACTTCTGCTCTTACTGCATCATTCCCTACGCCCGGGGGCCGGTGCGCTCCCTGCCCATGGGAGAGGCGGCGGTCCAGGCGGTGGAGCTGAAACGCCTGGGCTATCAGGAAATCGTGCTGACGGGCATCGAAATTTCCTCCTGGGGCCGGGACCTCCATCAAGGGACCTCCCTCATCGACCTGCTGGAGGCCGTCAGCGCCGCCGTCCCCGGCGTGCGGCTGCGGCTGGGCAGCCTGGAGCCCCGTACCATTACAGAGGAATTCTGTGAGCGGGCGGCGATTCTTCCGGACCTGTGTCCCCAGTTTCACCTCTCCCTCCAAAGCGGCTGCGACGAAACCTTGAAGCGGATGCGCCGGAAGTACGACACCGCCCGGTATTTCCAGTCCGTGGCGCTTTTGAAAAAAACCTTCCTCCATCCGGCTGTTACCACGGACCTCATCACCGGCTTCCCCGGAGAGACGGAGGAGGAGTTCCAACAGACCCTGGACTTTATCCGCAGGTGCGGCTTCGCCCGGATGCACATCTTCCCCTACTCCCAGCGCCCCGGCACCCCGGCGGCGGAGATGGAGCAGGTTCCCAAGGCCCTTCGGGCAGAGCGGGCCCGGACGGCGGCGGAGGCCGCCGCCGCCATGCGCCGGGCCTATCTGGCGGAGTGCGTGGGGCGGACGGAGGAGGTGCTGTTCGAGCAGCCCGCCGGGGAGGAGGGATTCTTCCTGGGCCATGCCCCCAACTACGCGGAGGTGCGGGTGAAGGGAGAAGACCTGCGCAACCAGATCCGTCTTGTGAATATCACCGGCGCCGATGGGGAGGTCCTGTTGGGGGAACTGGAGGAGTGAGGATATGAGGAGCCATTTTTTTGCCTACATCTCCCGGATGCGGTTCATCCAGCGCTGGGCGCTGATGCGGAACACCGCCCCGGAGAACGTCCAGGAGCACAGCCATCAGGCGGCTGTTTTGGCCCATGCCCTGGCGGTGATCCGAAGGGAGAAATTTGGCGGGAGCATAGACCCCGGCCTGGCGGCGGCAGCGGCGCTGTACCACGACGCCAGCGAGATTCTCACCGGGGATATGCCAACGCCCATCAAATACGGCAACCCCGCCATTCAAAACGCCTATAAAGAGGTGGAGGCCGTGGCGGAACGAAAGCTTTTGACCATGCTGCCCCAGGAGCTGCAAGGGGCCTATGCCCCGGTGCTCACGGAGGTGGACCCGGAGGTGGAGCGGCTGGTGAAGGCGGCGGACAAGCTGTCGGCGTACATCAAGTGCGTGGAGGAGCTGAAAGCCGGAAACGCCGAGTTCCGGGAGGCCGCCGCCCAGACCAGGAAAGCCCTGGAGGGCTTTGGCCTGCCGGAGGTGGAGTATTTCCTGGAGACCTTTTTAGAAAGTTTTTCCCTGACGCTGGACGAGCTGAAATAACCGGGAACTTTTTCCCGGGCCACGCCGTCTAAACGGAAAACGGAAGATTTGGAGGGATGATTATGAAACGTCTGCTTTCCCTGACCCTGGCCGCCGCCCTGCTGGCGGCGCTGACCCTGCCCGCCGCGGCGGCGGAGGAATCCCAGGACGTTCGCCTTGCCAAGGTCACCGCCCTGGTGAAGGAGGCCCTGGCCCTGGACACCGATTCCTACGAGACCTTCCGGGGCAGCTTGTCCGAAGAATTGGTCCCTGTCTGGGACCTGAGCTGGGAGGGGGAACGGCGTTCCCTTTCCATTCAGGCCCTGGAGGACGGCGCCGTCGTCAGCCTCTCCCGCTGGGAATCCCGGGCCTCCGCCCCCGCTTCCAACGAAGGAGGCTTCCCCTCCTTCCCGGAAAACGGCGGCGCGGAGGACCGGGCGGCGGCGGAGGCATTCCTGGCCCGGGTCCTTCGGAAAGGAGAGGCGGCGGAGCTGAAGGATGCGGAGGGCGCGGCTTCCCTGGGGGGCTCCGACAGGGCCTGGTCCGGGACCCTCATTTTAAACGGCCTGCCCTCTCCCCTCCGCTACTCCATCCGGGTGGAGGACGGACTGGTGGAGTATTTCAGCCGGGACGTGCCGGAGATCTCCGCCATTGGCGGCGTGCCATCCCCCGACGCGTCCGCCGAACAGGCTGGAGAGGACCTGCACGAAACCTGTAAGCTCCGGTTGGAGTATGTCCGGGAAGACGCCCAGGATGCCCGGGCCGTCCTCCGCTATGTGCCGGACCCGGAAGCCCACGAATTTCTGGCGGACGCAAAAACCGGGGAGCTGATAGACCTGACGGAGCTGGAGGCGCAGCTGCGCCTGGGCTACCGCTCCGCCGCCGGAGGGGCCAACGCCGCCCCCTCCGCCAAGACGGCGGACACGGCCGCCGAGGAAGCGGGACTCACCAAGGCGGAGCAGGAGGGCGTACAGCAGCTGGAAGGCGTGCTGCCCAAGGAGGAGCTGGACAAGGCCCTCCGGGCGGAGAGCGCCTACGGCCTCCGGGGCTATGCCCTGACCGGCTCGTCCTATGGGGTGGAGCCCGGGAAGGAGGGCGCGGCGGGCCGGGTCCTCTGCACCCTGCGCTACGCCCGGACCGACGCCGGAGAACGCCTTACCCGAAACATCACCGTGGACGCACGAACCGGAGCGGTGGATTCCGTCCAGTCCTCCGCCCCTTGGGGCCGGGAGCGGACGCTCACGGGGGAGGCGGCGCAGAAAAAGGCGGAGTCCTTTTTGAAAGCCCTCTGCCCGGACCGGGCCCTGACCCTTTATGAGGACGGCGGTTACGCCGTGCCCGTGGCCCGGGGGCAAGGCGATGCGCCCTATTATCGCTTCCGCTTCGCCCGGGCGGTGAACGGCCTGCCCTTTTCGGAGGACAGCTATCAAGTGTCCATCGACGCCGCTGACGGCTCTGTCTATGGCCTGTCCTTCTCCTGGGATGAAGCGGTGGCCTTTGAGGAGGCCAGCGGGCTGGTGTCCATGGAGACGGCCCTCTCCGCCTGGGCGGGAACCTATGAGACGGTCCTGGCCTATCGCAGCGTCCCCCAGAAGCTCAGCAAGTCCGACCCGGCCCAGGCGAAGCGGATGGAGCAGGATATGGAGTACGGCTATGCCCTCCGCCTGACCTATGGCCTGGAGCGGGCGGAGAACTACGCGGGCGTGGACGCCAAGACCGGCAAACCCGTCCGGGAGGAGACGGGAAGCCTCCGGCAGCCCCTGTCCTATGACGACCTGGCCGGAAGCTCCGCCCGGGCGGACGCGGAGAAGCTGGCCCAGTACGGCGCGGGCTACGCCGGGGGCAAGTTCCGCCCCGGCAAGAGCCTGACCCAGTGGGAGCTGGCGGCGCTGGTCTACAGCCTCCAGGGGACGGCCCTGGAGCCGGAAACTGCGGACAGGGACAGCCGGGAGAACGCCTATTACATCGCCTGCCGGCTGGGCCTGCTCCGGCCGGCGGAGCGGGACGACGGCGCCGTCCTCAGCCGGGCGGACCTGGTGCGGATGCTGCTGGACGCCGCGGGCTATGGCCCCGCCGCCCGGCTGGGCGGGATCTATACCTGCTCTTACGCCGATCAAAAGAGCATCCCTGCGGAGGAGCTGGGCTATGCCGCCATTGCCCAGGCCCTGGGCATGGCGGAGGGAACCTACGCCGGAACCCGGGCCGCCACCCGGGGAGAAGCGGCCTCCATGCTCTGCCGCGTGCTGGAGCGTGCGGCCTGATGAAACGGAAGACAAAACGGGGACCGCCGGAAGGCGGTCCCCGTTTTGTCCTTATTTCCGATCCAGAATGTCCGTCAAAGCCTCCAACGCCTCCCCGGCGTCAGGACCCTCGGCGGTCAGCGCCACCTCGCCGTGATCCCGCATCAAGGAGAGAAAGCCCAGAAGGCTTTTCGCGTTGATGCAGTGCCCGTCCCGAGCGATGGTAATCTGGCTGTTGAAGCCGCTGGCCGCCTTGATAAAGCGGGTGGCCACCCGGTCCAGCTGGTCCTCCGGAATCTGTACGACTGCCGTGCGATTCATTTGCCCACTCCGTTCCGTGAAATAGTTTGAGCTAGTATACCACGCTTTTGAAAGGATGCCAATTTTTATTAAAGAAGTTTTCGGGGAGCCGGTCCATTTTCGTCGTCTCCCCAAAAAGCCGCCGGAGAAGCGGGCGCGAAATTGTAAATAATTCTTAAGGGGTTTGGAGGGTCTCCGGCGGGATGCTTCCGCCGGGACAAGGGAACGCCGTCCCGCCGGGGAAGGAGCGGGCCTTTCCCGGCGGCGGCGGAGCGGGACGCCGGAGAAAATTTGAAAAAGGGCTTGACTTTAGGAAAAGCTCTGGTATAATAACTACTGTTCTTTGCTTGAAGAACCCATAATTGTATCTGCGGAGCAATCGGCAGCGATGGAGAAGTCGCCTAGTTGGTCGAGGGCGCATGATTGGAAATCATGTAGGCCCCTAAAGGGTCTCGAGGGTTCGAATCCCTCCTTCTCCGCCATCAAAAACCCTGTAATCGCAATGGTTACAGGGTTTTTGCTTTGCTTTTTCCCTTATTATGCCCTGACTGCCGCCGCGGCGCAGGAATGGCCAGGCCGTGAAAGCGGGCATTGTCCAGGCCGATACTGCAGGCGGTTTTCTTGAACTCCTTGCAGGCCGTGAAATGGGCCGGGGGTCCGCTTTCTGCGGTTTTGAAAAGTACACATCAAAAAAGGGCCTCTGCCGATATGGACAGAGGCCCTAAAAATATCATGATTTACCTTGCATTTCAGGATATGCGGGTTTATAATATGACTACGACAAACAAAGGCAGGGCGAAGGGTGCTACCAACACCCCCGCCCCTATGCGGGAGCACGCACCTCCCACACAACAGTATAACTGCGCCAGCCTCATTATACCGGATTTTTCATGAATTTACAAGGCCGGGTTTGGGGTTTGTGTCTGATATGCGGTGTGGGATTTTATATCTCGCACCGCTTTTGTTTGTCTCAGCGGCGCCCAGGCAAATCCCCCAGGGAGCCATGCTCCCCGGGGGCCGGACCGCTGAGGACCAAACACATTATATATTTAAGGAGAGGTACTATGAAACGAATATTTTCCCTGGTCCTGGCCCTGATCCTGTGCGCCAGCCTTGCCGTCCCTGCCCTGGCGGCGGATTTTTCCGACGTGCCCCCGTCCCACAACTTCTATCCCGCCGTCGCTGACTGTTCGTCCAAGGGCATTGTCGGCGGCTACCCCGACGGCACGTTCCGGCCCTCCGCCACCGTTACCCGCTCCAACTTCTGCGTCATGCTCTCCCGTGCGTTCTATCCCAGCGACATCAAGAAATACACCAATGACTTCACTCTGTCCTACGGCTCGTTCTACCCCAACTATCTCGCGCTTGCGAACAACTTCATCTGGAACAACGTCAGCTTCGATGAGGAATATATTTACACCTCCGACTTCGCCGCGAGTATGAATCTCGGTATCTCCCGGTACGACATGGCCCAGCTCATGACGAACATTATGAACGCCAGGGGTTTTGCCGCCGGAGAGGCCGAAAAGAACGCCGCCGCCTCTAAGATTACGGACTATTCCAGCATCCCCGGCCAGTACCGCGACGCCGTAACCAACGTGTATGCCCTCGGCGTCATCGGCGGTTATTCCGACGGTTCTTTTAACGGCGGCGGCGTCATGAACCGCGGTCAAGCCGCCGCTGTCATTTACCGCATGACACAGGCCGTTCCTGTCGAAGCCCCCGCGCCGGAAACCCCCGCTGTCCCGGCGCCGGAGACACCGGAAGCCCCCGCGCCGGAAACGCCCAGCACGTCTGCTGCCGGTACTCTGACCAACGGCAAGGACATCACGGTCGAGAACGTGACGGAACTCATGAACGAGCTTCGTGCCCAGTATCCGAACAAAACCGACGCTGGAACATACAGCGGCGGACCGATGACTATTCGCAAAATTACCAACAAATATAGCGTTGATACCGGTGGAATCGTTAGCACCAGCGCCGGCTGCGGCGGATGGGCCTCCCGCGTATTCGACTATATCTTCGACAAGAATGTCACCTTCCGACAGGTCAGCTACGACGAAGCCCGTGTCGGCGACCTTCTCATCAAAGTGGACAGTCAAGGATATCTGGCGCATGTCGCCATCGTCAGCGACAGAAAAACCGTCAACGGTCGTCCCAATCAGGTTTGCACCACTGACGCAAACTATGGTGGTGGTACAAATGTCATGTGGTGGGACGTTGGTCGCGCAGACCCCATCAAGTATGGTGACCCCTGGACCTATGACATCTATACTGTCTACCCTGACTAATTTTCCAACGTATAGCCCACACGCTGCAAAGCGTGTGGGCCACTATTTTTTCAAATAAAGTCTTATCCCCCCAAAATGAAATACACACCTGGCAGACAGCACAGAGAGAAGCCGGCGTCAAGGGCGTGTTTGAAGGGGGCGGCGTACCGGCTGTGTGGGGCCGGCGTCTATGCCGGCCATCTGATGGACCCTTTGCTGAATCTGGACAGTGTTGGGCAGGCCCCTCGGCGGATGGGGCTACTCCCCTTCCCCGCAGGGACGGTAGACCGAGGTCAGCACCCGCTCCGCCACCGGGACCTCGGGCTTTTCCACCCGGAGGAGAATCTGCTCCCCGGCGATTTTTCCCAGCTCCTCCACCGGCTGGACAATGCGGTCCACCTGGTCGTAATAAAACTCATAGGCCCGGGTGTCATAATCCACAAAGCTCACCAGGGACAGGTCCCGCCGGGGCTGGATGCCCTTCCCCCGGAGATAGGCGATGGTGACGGAGGCCATCAGCCCCTGGCACACCAAAATGGCGTCGCAGCCCCGCTCCAGCAGCAGGTCCAGGCAGGGCGGCGCGCTGTTCTCCATGGAATCCCCGTAAAGAATCAGCTCCTCGTCCAGAGGCAGGCCGCAGTCCGCCATAGCCGCCCGGTAGGCGGCAATCCGCTCCTTCGTGGTGGAGAGCCGGGGCAGGCCGCCAAGGATGCCCACCCGGCGCTTCCCCTGGGCCGCCAGGCGGCAGACGCTGCGGTAGATGGGCTGAAAGTTGGAGACGGAGACGGAGGGGTAGCTTTGCCCCTCAAAGGTCCGGTCTACCAGCACCACCGGAAAGCCCGCGGGAATCAAACCGTTCAGGCGGCGGAAATCGTCCATAGTGCTGGCGATCAAAAGACCGTCCACCAGGCCCGCTGTGAGAAGGCGAAGGTTCGTCTCCTC
Source organism: Oscillibacter sp. (assembly GCA_022801815.1). Taxonomy (GTDB): domain Bacteria; phylum Bacillota; class Clostridia; order Oscillospirales; family Oscillospiraceae; genus Oscillibacter. The sequence continues at coordinate 13,866 of JAAWTB010000036.1, forward strand.
CCGCTCCATGTTCTCCTTGGTGTTGGCGATGATGAGGCGGTAGCCCTGGGTGGAGAGGTAGTTTTCCGCCGATTCGATGATGGTGCCGAAAAATTTGTTGGAGATGTCGGGGACGATAAAGCCAATGGCTTTCTTTTTTCCGGTCCGGAAGCTCCGGGCGGAAGCGTCGGGCGTATAGCCCAGCTGGCGGATGGCCTGGCAGACCTTTTCCCTGGTGTCGCCGGAGACATAGCGGGTGTTGTTGATGGTGTGGGAGACGGTGGCGGTGGAAACGCCCGCCAGCCGGGCCACGTCGCTGATGGTGACTTTCATTGGTTAAATCCTTTACGTAGCTAAGAATTCCTTTTGCGCAAAAACAATCAACTTTAGTAAGTATAAGACAGGTTTTGATTTCCGTCAAGCGTTTTTGCCAGGATATGACAGATGAAATTTTTCCTTGCCATCTGCGCCCGCCTGTGCTATACTCTTTCGCGGCAGGTGCCATCACCCTGCCCGTCCGGGGTCCTGGTTTGGCGTTTTTCCAACAGGGCCGGGGACCGACTAAAAAAATGGAGGAAGTTTATCATGTCCAAAACCCGCTTCAGTACCCGGAGGCTGGCCCTGGCCGGCCTTGTGGCCGCTATTTACGCGGCGGC
>JAAWTB010000037.1 GCA_022801815.1 Oscillibacter sp.
GCTGCTGCGCGGCGACCTCAGCATCCTTGGCGGCATCCAGGGCGTCGTTCATCGTCTTGGCGATGTCCACCATAGCGTCCAGGCGGGGGATACATTCGGCTCCCGCTGGGCCTGGACGGATACGCCGGCGCCCCAAATCGCCAGCACGGTCACCGCCGCCATGGCGGCCCACGCCAGCCACTTCCAGCGATTCTCCCGCTTCATGCTCTCCATAATCTGTCCTCCCGCCGCTTTCGGCAATTCCTCCCGCGTCAATTCCTTCCCGCTCAGCAGCTCGCTGACCGACAGGCCAAGAGCTTCGGAAAGAGGCTCCAGGCTGTCCAGGCCGGGCATGCCCCGCCCGGTCTCCCAGCGGCTGACGGCCTTGTCCGTCACGTGGAGCCGCTCCGCCAGCTCCGCCTGGCTGAGGGCCAGCGCCTTCCGCCGCTGGGCAATCAGCGCGCCCGTGGCTTTCGTGTCCAAATTCCATCAACTCCTTTGGCGACAGTATGCCACAGCAGCGGGAAAATGTCACCCTATGATTCGTAGAATGGGCGGGGATATGGGGAATTTACAGGATATATTGGGAGAAAAGCGGCAAAGTTTTTCTTGACATCCCGGCCCGGCTATGGTACTCTTGCGACACAGACCGTTGGTTTGTTTGTAAGGAGGAACGTCCATGCCTCGTAATAAATACCCGGAGGAGACCGTGCGGAAGATTCTGGATACGGCGGAGCGGCTGTTCACAGAGAAGGGTTATGAACGGGCCTCCCTCCAGGACATCATTACAGAGACGGGGCTCTCCAAGGGGGCCATCTACCACCACTTTACCTCTAAGGAGGATATTTTCTATTCTGTCTGTGACCGTATCGGCCAGCGGAACAGCAAAATTCTGGCCCAGGTCCGGGATAATGCCGCGCTGAACGGCCTGGAGAAGCTGCGGGGGATGTTCAAGGCATCCCTCCAGCCGGAGCTCCAGGCCAAGATGTTCTGCATGATGCCCTATTTATTGGATAACGCCAAGTTTTTAGCCACGGAGATGCGCAGTATTTTCACGGAGGTGGTTCCGGTCTTTGTGGAACCCGTCATCCGCCAGGGCATGGCGGACGGCTCCATCCGCACCGAGCACCCCAAGGAACTGGCAGAGGCCATGATGATGCTGTCGGACGTGTGGATCAACCCCATCGTCCAGCCTACCACACCGGAGGAGATCCGGGCCCGGTGCGCCATCTATAACCAGCTGTTCCGCAGCTTTGGCATCGACGAACTCATTGACCAGGAGATTGTTGACTCTCTGCTGCAATATACGGAAATGGCCCATCACCCGCCCCTGAGCAGGGACGCGCACAGCTAAAGAGGAACTGCCGCCTAAGGGCAGTTTCTTTTGGAACATATAAAAACCGACGGTCGGTTTTAAAAATGAAAAAGGAGCGATGTTTATGAACGAAACACAAACGCCTTTGTTCCGCCGGGACTTCACCCTGGTGGTCATCGGGCAGATCATCTCCCTGTTTGGCAACGCCATTTTGCGGTTTGCCCTGCCGCTGTATCTTCTTCGGCAAACCGGGTCTCCCGCCCTTTTTGGCGCGGTGGGGGCGGCGGCGTTTGTCCCGGCGGTGCTGTGCGCACCCATCGGCGGCGTGGTGGCGGACCGGGTGAACAAGCGAACCATTATGGTGATTCTGGACTTCTCCACGGCGGGACTCATTCTGGCGTTTGCTGTTCTTCTGGGGCGGGCGCCTCTAACGCCGCTGATGGTGGCCTGCCTCATGCTGCTGTATGGTATCGCCGGGGCCTACCAGCCGGCGGTTCAGGCCAGCATCCCCCTTCTGGCGGCGGAGCGGCTTACCAGCGCCAATGCTGTCATCAACATGGTGGGCACCCTGTCCGGCCTGCTGGGGCCTGTGATTGGCGGCGTGCTGTTCGGGGCTTTCGGCATCCGGCCCATTCTGTGGGTCAGCATCGGCTGTTTTTTCCTTTCCGCCGTCATGGAGCTGTTTATCCGCATTCCCCATCAGCCCCGGGGGACGGAGGGGAGCGTGCTGTCCACAGTGGGGCGGGACCTGTGGGAGAGCTGGCACTTCATCCGCCGGGAACGTCCGGTGTTTTTGTCTGTCATGCTGGTGCTGGCCCTCTTTAATCTGGTGCTGTCCGCCGCCTTGGTGGTGGGCATCCCGGTGGCGGTGGTCCAGACGCTGGGCATGAGTGACAGCCGCCTGGGGCTTACGCAGGGGGCCCTGGGCCTGGGCGGGCTGTTTGGCGGCGTCCTGACGGCCTGTCTGGGAGAGCGTCTGCCCCTCCGGCGGGGAAGCGCCGTGCTGCTGGCCGCCAGCCTGACGGCGGCGGGCATGGGCGCGGCCCTGCTCCCGGGAATTCCGCCTGTCCTGGGGTGGTGGGGCGTGACGGCCATGAGCTTCGCCGTCATGGTCCTGTCCACCATGCTGGTGGTTGTTCTCAGCGCCGCCGTCCAGGGGCAGACGCCCCCGGAGCTGCTGGGGAAGGTGATGGCCTTTATCATGTCGGTGTCTAACTGCGCGGCCCCCTTGGGCCAGGCGGTCTACGGCGCGCTGTTCGAGGGGTGTCCAGCCTGGGCGGTGCTGCTGGGCGCGGCGGCGGTGTCCGCCGCGGCGGCAGTCCGCTCCCGGGGGGTGTTCCGCCGCCTGGACCAGACCGCTTAGAAAGACGGCCGGTTCCAGAACATCCCGCCGCCGGGCGGAAGGGCATTTTACGGAAACCCGCTGGTTTCAGCGGGTTTCCGCCGCTTTTTTCCGCGCTGGTTTTCCGGTATCTTCCATGGGAGAAACCTTGTCAAGTCGTCGTTTTTCTGATATACTATTGCCCTCTGGCAAAGAGTGGGAACTTGGACGCTCTTTAGAATTGGCGCGGGACCCGTTGACACGGCGTCCTTGGGATGACATGGAAAAGGAGAATTTCTGATATGAGAAGACCTTTAAGACTGCTTTCGGCCTTATTGGCGTTCTGCGTGATTGCCGCGGCGTTCCCTCCGGTGGGGCGGGCGGCGGGAGGAACCATACATTCGGTTCCTCCCGATACCGATTTGATCACCTATCTTGCAAGCGGGAATGTGTCGGACGGCGACACGCTTGTCTTGGAGGGCGACGTCAGAGCCAAAGGTGATAAGGTAGAAAACCCTTGGATTATTTCCAAAAGTATAACCATTAACGGCAATGGAAACAGGCTTTTTGTAAAAGGAACCGGCGTTCTGTTGGGCGCGGATGTGAAGTTCCAAAACGTAGATCTGCACCTTGAAAGCACGGATTCCCGCAATGCGATCATTGCGAACGGATATGCTTTGACGCTGGACAGCGTAACAGCCGGTTCGGGAGCCCGCTCTATCAATGTGTTTGGCGGAACCCTGCTGAAGGCGGACTATGAGACCTATTTTGAAGTTCCCCCTCCCGGCAGAGCAGGCGAAATTACCATTCAGGGAAATACCAAGCTGCAAAACGGCAACAGCACGGACCCCCTTGGGCCCGCCAATATCTTTGCGGGCAGTTTGAGCATGGGGAATCTGAAGGATACCCTTGGAGCGGAAGGCGACGGACCGGAAAGCGAATTTAACTTGGATGTTTCCATCAACATTGAAGACAGCGCCGGCCCTGGCTCTTTGGGAACCATCTACGCCGGAGGCGGACAGCAGAGACTCCCTGCGGGCGCGAGTTCCGGAAAGGTGACAAGCCCGGACCCTGTCAAATACAGAACCGGCGGCATCGTAACCATCCAGGGCGCAAACGACCTCCCCAACGTAGACGGCGCGGGAGCCGACGTGACCAATGTGGTCTACAGAGGCAACAAGAATCCGGCTTCCAAAACGCTGACGGCGATCTCCAGCCTGGCGGTGGAATCCGGAAACCTCGGCCTGACGGGGGAGAGCTGGTTGCAGAATCAAGGGACCCTTTCCGTCGCCCCCAACGCGCGGCTGGACCTGAAAGCGTTTGGAAGTCAAAATTTTGATGTTGGAAGTTTCGACAGCCAAGGCTGCCTGTATCTTAACGCGGACCAAACTTGGTACATCGACGGCGCGGTAACCGGAAAAACCACGGTTGTGATTGACTATATGAGCGCCTACGGCGACGGCTATGTGTCAGCCGGCAGACCCCAGGCGGGACATGTGTACATTCAGGCGCCAAACTCCCAGGACGGCAATTTTGTACTGCTCCCCTCCAGCAGCGACCTTAATATGACGCTGGAGCGGGACGGGAGCGGCAATTGGACGGCCCGCTCGGGCGGAACAGGCGGAGAGGATAAAGTAATTGTAGAGAGCTTTGGATTTTCTCAAGCCTCCGTAGCCGAACCCAGCGGGGAAACGGAAATATACATTCCCCTAAAGGCAACGTACGCCGACAACAGCGCCTCCATCTCATACCTTGATTTTATCCCGCTCTATATAGAGGTGAACGGAAGATCTGCGGCGCGGGAGGAGAAGGACGGCCAGTATATCTACACGTGTGCCGATACACTGACCGGTGCAATACTGTCCCTGCAAATCATCCAAGACGAATTACAGGTTTGTGACAATAGAAACGCTTATATACCCGACGGCACATACCGCATCGAGCTTAAAATTCCCAAGGAGTACAATACGGCGGGGACGCTTCTCACCGCCTTCACCACGCTGACGGTGGGCGGCGAAACGCCGGCCCCCGCCCCCATCTCCATCGACATCCCCAAGGCCAAGACCGGCCTGGTATGGACGGGGGCGGTCCAGATCGGCGTAGAGGAAGGCGAGGGTTATACCCTCACCGGACACACCGGAACCAGCGTTGGCAGCTACACGGCCTCGGCTACGCTGAAGGACGGTTACCAGTGGACCGGCGGCTCCACCGAAGAGCAGAAAATTCCCTGGACCATCGGGAAGGCTCCGGGGCCTTCCGCCCCGGCGGGTCTCTCCGGGACGGCCTCCAGCTCGGAGGCCGCCGCAGACGGCAAAATCACCGGCACGACCGCCGAAATGGAATACGCGTCAACCCCGGATTTTGCGGATGCGAAACCGTGCGGCGAAGGCGAGACCATCGGCCTCACCGCCGGGACGTACTATGTGCGTTACAAGGAGACGCCGACCCATAGGCCGGGCGCGTCCACCTTCATCACCGTCCTGGCCCCCGGCGAGGCGGCGGTGACGGGAATCTCCATCAAAACCCCCGCCGTCAAGACGGAGTACCGAACGGGCGAGCGTCTGGACCTGACGGGCCTGACCATCGAGGTTTCCTATTCCGACGGCACGCGGGGCGAGGCGGCGGTGACGGAGAACATGGTGGGCGGCTTTGACTCCAGCCAGGCGGCGGAGAGCCAGACGCTTACCATTACCTATGAGGGCCATCGCGTCACATATACGATTAAAATCACCGCCTCGGAACAGGCCGCGACCTACCGGCTGACCGTGGGCAACACCGGCAGCGGCGGAACCGCCGCGGGAACATATGAATACGAGGAGGGCGCAACCGTCGCCGTCCAGGCGGGCAATAAGAACGGCTATGCCTTCGCCGCCTGGGATGCCGCCGGCGTGGAGCTGGCCAACCGGGGCGTTCCGGATGTGAGCTTCCAAATGCCTGGGAACGACGTGAACCTCCACGTCATCTGGAAGAAAAACGACACGCCTCCTTCCGGCCACGCCCACAGCTGGAGCTCTGCCTGGCAGTCCAGCGGGAGCCACCACTGGCACGACTGCTCCGCCTCCGGCTGCCCCATCGCCCAGAACAGTCAAAAGAGCGGCTACGCGCCCCACACCGCCGGGGCGTGGGTGGTGGACCGGCCCGCCACCTCTTCCCAAAACGGCCTCCGGCACAGGTCCTGTACCGTCTGCGGCTATGAGATGGCCCGGGAGGCTATCCCCGCCACCGGCGGGTCTTCCGGCGGCGGGTCTTCCGGCAGCGGGTCTTCCGGCAGCGGGTCTTCCGGCAGCTCTTCCGGGTCTTCTTCCGGCGGAAGCTCCTCTACCTCTTCGATGAAAAATCCCGACGGTTCCACCACGTCCACCACCACCAATTTGGCCACCGGCACCGTTACAGAAACCACGCGGCGTCCCGACGGCTCCAAGCTGGTGGTAGAGACAAAAAAGGACGGCACCGTCACCTCTACGGAAACGGCCAAGGACGGCTCCACGGTGAAAACGGTGGAACGGCCCGGCGGCGTTGTGGAAACCACGGTGAACCAGGCCGGCGGCCTCACCGCCTCCGTCCAGGAGGATGGGAGCGGCGCCAGGGCTGACGTCCGTCTCCCCGCCGCGACCGTCCGGGAGAGCCAAAGCAGCGGTGCGGCTGTGGTCCTGCCCATCCCGGCTCTGCCTGGGAACAGCGCCTCCCTTACCGTCCACACCGGCAGCGTCCGGCTGGTCCGGGTGGACATTCCCGCCCGGGGGAACGAGGACACCACCGTGGCCTATTTCGTCAACGGGGACGGGTCCGAAACCATGATAAAGACCGCCGTCCTCTCCGGCGGCCGGATAACCGTCAGCGTCCCCAACGGGGCCACGGTGCGCCTCCGGGACAACGGCAAGGATTTCTATGACACCCAGGGCCACTGGGCGGAGGACGCCATCGGCTTCGTCACTGCCCGAGAATTGTTCTCCGGCAAAACCTCCGCGGCCTTCAGCCCCGATACGCCCATGACCCGGGCAATGCTGATGACCGTACTGGCCCGGCTGGACGGCGCGGACGCCGCCGGAGGGTATGAGAAGGGCATGGCCTGGGCAGTGGCCCGGGGCGTCAGCGACGGCCGGAATCCGGGGGGGGCCGTCACCCGGGAGCAGTTCGTCGCTATGCTGCACCGCTATGCGGGCAGTCCCGCCGCTACGGAACGGGAGCTCCGGTTCTCCGATGCGGAGGCCGTCAGTGCCTACGCTCGGGAGGCGGCCCGCTGGGCCGTGGAAAACGGAATCATCAGCGGCTACGGCGACAATTCCTTTGCCCCCGGAGGCTGGGCTACCCGGGCCCAGGCGGCGGCAATGCTGACTAGGTATGTGAACTATTTAAAGAATCAATGAGTCTTCCGGTCGGGGCAGACGGGGGTGAACCCGTCCGCCCCGGCCAAAGCAGAATATGGGGGTGTTCGGTTTTGTACCGTATTTTTATTGCAGAGGATGACGGCGTCATTGCCGGGGCTGTGCGGCGGCACCTGGAAAGCTGGGGCTATCAGGTGGCCTGCGCGCAGAAGTTTGATGCTGTACTGGCGGAATTCGTGGACTTTGACCCCCAGCTTGTGCTGCTGGACATCTCCCTGCCCTTCTTCAACGGCTACCACTGGTGCCAGGAAATTCGGAAGATCTCCAAGGTCCCCATTCTCTTTTTGACCTCGGCCTCCGACAACATGAACCTGGTCATGACCATGCAGATGGGCGGGGACGACCTTCTGGCCAAGCCCTTTGACCTTCAGGTCCTCTCCGCCAAGGTTCAGGCCATGCTGCGTCGGGCCTATGACTTCGCGGCGGCTCCGGCTCTGCTCACCTGCGGCGAGGCGGCTCTGAACCCCGCCAACGGGACGGTTACCGTCCGGGGGCAGCGGGTGGAGCTGACGCGGAACGAAGGGAAGCTCCTCCAGCTCCTTCTGGAAAAAAAGGGCCGGATTGTCAGCCGGGACGCCATGATGACCACCCTGTGGGAGTCGGATAGCTTTGTGGACGAGAACACCCTCTCCGTCAACGTGAACCGCCTCCGGCGGAAGCTGGAGGCGGCGGGACTGCCGGATTTTATCCGCACCAAAAAGGGCGCGGGCTATCTTGTGGAGGAGAGAGAGGTATGAAGGTCCTGGGGGCGTATTTTTCGCGGCACTGGAAGCTGCTGGTGCTGCTGGGGGGGTGCCTGGGCATTTGCTCCGCTGTCTTTTACCTTTACGGTTTGCCCCTGGAGTCTGTAGGCTACGCCTTTGTGCTGTGCTTTGCCTTGGGCCTCGCGCTGTTCGCCGCTGGATACTTCCAGTTTCTCCGGCGGCACCGGGAGCTGAAGGGGCTGCTGGTCCAAATCCGGGAAAAGGTTCTCCCCCTGCCGCCGCCCAAGGGGCTGCTGGAGGAGGATTATCAGGCCCTGCTCCGGGCCCTGTCCTCGGAACGGGCGGCCCTGGCCCTGGAGGACCGTAACCGCATACAGGACATGACGGACTACTACACCCTTTGGGCCCACCAGATTAAAACCCCCATCGCCGCCATGCGGCTCTTGCTTCAGGAGGAGCCCCGGCCGGAGTTGGAGGGAGAGCTTTTGAAAATCGAGCAGTATGTGGAGATGGTCCTGGGCTATCTCCGCCTGGGCAGCGATTCCACGGATTATGTGTTTCGGGACTGCGATTTGGACAGCCTGATTCGCCAGTCAGTGCGGAAGTATGCCCGGCTGTTCATTTTAAAGAAAATCTCCCTGTATTTCCAGGCGACGGGGAAGACGGTATTGACCGACGGGAAATGGCTGTCCTTCGTTATAGAGCAGCTGCTGTCCAATGCGGTGAAGTACACCCCCGAAGGGGGGGGGCGTACGCATATACGGCGATGGGGAGACCCTGGTCATCGCGGACAGCGGCATCGGTATCCAGCCGGAGGATCTGCCCCGGGTCTTTGAGAAGGGGTTCACCGGCTTCAATGGCCGGGAGGACAAGAAGTCCACCGGCATCGGCCTCTATCTCTGCCGCCAGGTGCTGGACCGGCTGAATCACGATATTTCCATCTCCTCCCGCCCCGGACAGGGAACTCTGGTGCGGCTGGATTTGAGCCGCCGGAAGAGGGAGGTGGAGTGATGGCGCTGGTCACAAGGCTTATCCCGCCGGAGGAGGACGGGGCCACAGTCCGGCATATTCTCCGGGCCAGGCTCCGGTTCTCCTCTCACGCCGTCTCCCGGCTGGCCCATGGGGGCCAGTGCATCTTTGTCAACGGTTTCCCCGTCCACACGCCCCACGTTCTCCGGGCCGGAGACGTGCTGGCCGTGGAGACGGAGGACCGCCGCCCGCCCCGGGCCGCCGTCACGCCGGGGAACTGGCCACTTCCGGTGGTCTGGGAGGATGAGCATCTGCTCGTCGTAAACAAGCCCGCCGGCATGACGGCTCACGCCTCCAACTTCCTGCCGGACACTCCCACAGTGGCGGGAGCCCTGGCCTGGAGCCGGGGGGCGGATTTCATCTTTCACCCTGTAAACCGACTGGACAAGGGCACCACCGGGCTGATGACCGTTGCCAAGAGCGGCTATGTCCACGACCTGCTTCGAAGGCGGCTGCACACGGAGAGCTTCCGGCGGGAGTACCGGGCCATCTGCATAGGCTGCCCTCCGGCGGACCGGGGAAGGGTGGACGCTCCCATCGGGCGGGACGAGACTTCCGTTGTGGCCCGAATGGTCCGGCTGGACGGGTCCCCCGCCGTGTCCCACTACCAGGTGCTGTCCCGGGGGGACGGGTTCAGCCTGCTGGCCCTTCGGCCGGAGACTGGGCGGACCCACCAGCTGCGGGTTCACATGGCCAGCCTGGGCTGTCCCCTGGCGGGGGATTGGCTCTATGGAACGGAAGACCCGGGGCTGATTCCCCGGCCCGCCCTGCACTCCTGGTCGCTGAGGCTGGAGCATCCCGTTACCGGGGAACGGGTGGAGGTGGCCGCCCCTCTGCCGGAGGACATGGAGCGGCTGCTCCAGGAATGGTTCCCGGAGGGGACGGCGGTTTGAAGAAAAAACGGCGGAGCCCGGTTTCCACAGGTCCCGCCGCTTTTTAGTCTTCCTCGTCCTCCCCGGTTTCTTCCGCCGGGACGGGCTCTTCTTCCTCCGGTTTCTCCGCCTGGGCGGTCTTATACATGCTCCAGGACAGGAACCCCAGGGCCGCCGCGCCGCCTCCCAGGACCACCGCGCCCAGCGCGAACTGGAAAGTAGTGGGGCCATAAGGATCGCCGGTCAGATAGGGCTTGGCAATTTGATAGAAGAGATAGGCCAGATACAGCGCTGCCAAGGCGTAGATATTGGCGCGGACGCGCGGGTTGACGGGACTCTTGGGGGCCTTGGGGTTAAACATGGGAATTCCTCCATTCCGCCGGGGGCCGGCGCTGTTATGGTTCCGCCCTCTCGGGCCGGGTGACCTCCCGCACCCACTTCCAGCTGTGGAGACGGAGGCTTACAGGGACAATTTTGTAAATCTGGTCCCATTTCAGAAGAAAAAACACCACCACCGGCGGGCTCTCCCACCAGAAGGCCGCCATGGCGGAGAGAGGCACCACCACGCACCACATGCTGATGAGATTCATCTTGGCACTGAAGCCCGTATCCCCTCCGCCCCGGATGACGCCGTTGTCGCAGGCCATCTGATAGGAGGTACCTACCGTGGTAACGGCGATGACCGCCATAAACCCCAGCGCAAGGGTTCGCGCCCGCTCTGTCAGCGCACTGCCGAAAACTGCCAGGATGGGATTCCGGATCAAGAAGATCAGGCTGCCGGAGACCAGGCCGATGAGGATAAACAAAACCTCCAGCGTGTGTACCAGGGAGCGGAGGGCGTCCCTCCGTCCCTCGCCGATGCTCCGCCCCACCAGGATGCCGGAGGCGGAGGCCGCGCCGTAGGCGGCCACGGAGAGAACCTGATAAACCTGGACGGCAATGGCGTTGGCCGCCGTCACGTCGCCCCCCAGATGGCCCAGGATGCCAGTCTGCACCATTTGAGCCACGCCCCAGAGGGCCTGGTTCACCAACACCGGGGCGCAGACCCGATTGTAGTCCTTCAAATAACTGCCGTCAATCAAAAGGAGCTTTTTCAAGGTCAGCTTCAGCTTCTTCTCCCGGTATTTTAGATAGTACGCCACAATCAAAAGCTCCATGCAGCGGGACGTCAGGGTGGCGATCGCCGCTCCCCGAACGCCCAGCTCTGGGCAGCCGAAATTCCCGTAGATCAGCAGATAGTTTAACGTGACGTTGATGCACAGCGTGGAAAACGAGATTATATAACCGATTTTCACCTCGCCGATGGACCGCAGGGAGGCCACCAGAATATTGGTAACGGTGAAAATGAGGTAGGAAAAGCAGATGATTTGGAAATAGGCCAGCCCCTGGGCAATCACGCCGGCGTCGTTGGACAGCAGGCCCAGCAGCTGTGCGGGAAACAGGAGCACCGCCCCAAACAGCAGCGCCGAAAGCGCCGCCCCGAAGCGCAGGGCCACGCCGATGATATGGGGAATGGGCTCCAGCTTATGCTTCCCCCAGTATTGAGACCCCAGTACCACAACGCCCTCTCCCGCGCCGCCCACCAGCATTTGCAGCAGGAATTGAATCTGGTTGCAAAGGCTCACGCCGCTCATGGCCTCCTGGCTGTAACGACCCAGCATAACGGTGTCCATCAGGTTCACGCCGAAGGTCAGCAGATTTTGCAGCGCCAAAGACAGCGTCAGGGCAAAAAAAGCGCGGTAGAAGGCTTTCTCTCGTATCATGGGGACTCTCCTTTGGACGGTCTTGCTGCTTCCAGTATACCGCAGCGGCATAAATTTGGCAATACATGTTTTGCGCGGAAAAACCGGACGCCTTGGCGTCCGGTTTTCGCTTACAGGGGAGATTACTCCCCGTCGTCCTCTTCTTCTCCGTCCAGACTTTCCAGGTCAAACTCCAGCTTCTCGCCGCAGTTGGGGCAGACGACCTCGCCTTCCTCCAGGACAGACTCGTCAAAGTAGATGGTCTCCTCACAGGTAGGGCAGGTGGTGGCGTAGCAGTCCTCGTCCTCTCCCAAGTCGTCCAGCTTGTACTCTCCGTCTTCTTCCTCCTCGCCGTAGAGCAGATCCTCCACGTCCTCCAGATCGTCACTGACAGCGTCCAGGCCTTCGCCCAGCTCCTCCTGGGCGTCCTCAATGTCACAAAGCTCCAGAGCGATGTCCTCCAGCACGTCGATGATGGCCAGCAGCAGCTTGCCCTCTTTTTTCTCGGCATTGAGCTCCATGCCCTCCGCCAGGCCCTTCAGATACGCGACCTTCTCGGTGATTTCCATAGTCCATGACCTCCTTTTTATGATATGAATGGTGCGCTATTTGTCAAGATGCTCAGTTCTAATTCCCAGGGTCTCCAGTTTGGCTCTGGTTGTTTTGATTTGATTCTCAAATTTCTCCAAGGCGCTCTCCTCTAAACAGAGGGCAGGCAGGGAAGTGAAAGGGGGGATACAATCCCCCCTTTTGAGCAGCCTCATTCCTTGCAGCGTCCTAAATACTCGCCGGTGCGGGTGTCCACCTGGATCTTCTCGCCCTCGTTGATGAACAGGGGCACCTGAATCACCGCGCCGGTTTCCAGGGTGGCCTTTTTCGTCACGTTGGTGGCGGTATCGCCCTTCACGCCGGGCTCGGTCTCGGTAACCTCCAGGTCCATGAAGTTGGGAACCTCCACGGTGAAGACGCTGCCCTTGTAGCTCACCAATTTGCAGACGGTGTTCTCCTTCATGAACTTGAAGGCGTCGCCCAGTACGTCCCGGTTCAGCGGGGTCATATCGTAGGTCTCGGGGTCCATGAAGTAATAGAGGTCCCCGTCGTTATAGCTGTATTCGGCGTCCTTACGCTCCACGCTGGCCTGTTCAAACTTGGCGGTGGGGTTGAAGGACTCCTCCCGGATGGCCCCGGTAATGACGTTTTTATACTTCGTGCGCACAAAGGCCGCGCCCTTGCCGGGCTTGACGTGCTGGAAGTCCACCACCAGCATGGGCTTGCCTTCCATCTCGAAAATCATTCCCTTGCGAAACTCGCCTGCGGAAATTGTCGGCATAATAAAATCCTCCTCACAAATCTTTATCCGAGAAAACGACCTGCGGAAGGGCATTTTCTCTCTTTTCACGGTTCTTCCATTATAGCCGTAGCTATTTTATCCCATCCCAGCGGCGATTGCAAGTATTTTTCCACCATTTGTCCGGAAGCATGCGAAAATATTTCAGGCGGTTTCTATTTTCCCTTCTCCGCCCGGCGGCGGCAGAGAGCCTTGAAGGGGGCCTGGAGGGCGTGGAGCGCCTTCTGCCACAGCGTTACCGCCCCGCCCAGAGGCTCTACCATCAGCGCCAGCACACCGGCCCGGTTGGCCGCCAGCATGTCGGTCAAAAGCTTGTCCCCCAGCATGGCGGTGTGGGTCCGGTCCGTTCCCGCCCGGGCCATGGCGGCCTCCAGCCCTTTGGCGGAGGGCTTCCGGGCATGGCCCTGGTAGGGTATTCCCAAGTCCGCGCAGAATTCTGTTACCCGGGCGCCGGAGCGGTTGTTGGAGACGATCATCACCTGAATTCCCGCGGCCTTCATTTCCGCGATCCAGGCCCGGAGGGCCGGGTCCGGGCGGCGAACGGACTTGGGAGCCAGGGTGAAGTCCAGGTCGCTGAGCAGCAGCGTCACCCCCGCCTGACACAGAAGCTCCGGCGTCACCTCCTGATAGCGTTCAAACAGGCGGCTGGGCATCAGGGAAAGGGGCATAGGCGGCGGCCTCCTTGCATAGAGTTTCTTGAAGCTAATCCAAGTATACCAGTTTTTGGACCTGAGCGCAAGGGGGAGAGGAATTTGCAGATTTATCTGGCTGTAACGCCGGAGGCGTCTCAAGAGGCCCTGAACCACTGCCGGAACCTGGCCCATGTAGCCTACCGCATCGGGCCCGGTTCGGCGCTGCTGCGGCAAAGCCTGCTTTTGCGGACAAAGGGAGGGCTTTTATCCGTCAGCGACCGGGAAGCGCCCTTTATTGACAGCCCGGAGGACTTGCGGGACGCAGTGCTGCGGGAATGCGGACGGCGAGGCTACTCCGGCGTGCTGCTGGACTTCGAGGAGGCCCCCCGGCGGGACCGGACCGCCTTTGTGTCCGCCTTGGCTCCGGCACTGCCGGCCTCAAAAAGGACTCTGTTCCTGCCGGAGGGCTACGCGGGGGCTGCCCCCGGGGCGGTGGTTCTTCTCTGCACCGCCGTCTCCGGAGGCACGTTCTCCCAGTATCTCCAGGAGGCCGTTGCCCGGGCCGGCGGAGCGGGGCGGCTGGCCCTGGACGTTCAGCGGCTGCGTATGGACTTCCGTCTTCCCGCCCGGTCCGGAGAGGGGGAGCCCCTCACCGGGGAGGAACTGGAAACGCTGATGGAGCGGGAGAGTCCCGCCGTTTTCTTCTCCCAGGACCTGTGCGCCCGTTATTTTACATACAACCGGAACGGAGAGGCCCATTTCGTCTTGTTCGACGATGCGGACACCCTGAATCAAAAGCTCCGCCTGGGGGCGGGAATGGGCTTTTACGCCGCCTTTTTTATGTGGCCGGAGGTCCGGGACATTGCGCCCCGGCTGTTTGGCCCCTGGAAGGGCGGAAAAAAGGGGCCATGAATCTTTTAAAGAGCCGGGGAATGCCGTCCGTTTAAGGGGTTCGAGGCGCCGAGAGCGGACTTCATCAGCCTGAAGGATGAATACCGGAACATGGCCGGCGACAAGCTGCCTCTGACCAATGATCCCCTGCCCAACATCCAGAC
>JAAWTB010000038.1 GCA_022801815.1 Oscillibacter sp.
ATGTTTTTTTATCGACATATAGTATAATAAAAATAAGAGGTCCCCGTTTAGTTTTTACAGTAAGGAGGAAAATCCTTTGACACAGGTCATCACTGTCACCAATCAAAAGGGCGGCGTGGGCAAAACCACCACCGTTTCCGCGCTGGTCTGCGGCCTGAAGCAGCGGGGCGCGCGGGTCCTGGGCGTCGATTTGGACCCCCAGGGCAATCTCGGCTTCACCCTGGGCCTGGACATCGGCGAGTGCAAAACCGTTTACGACGTGCTCACCGGCGCCTGCCCTATTGAACGGGCCATCTCCCACACGGAGTACGGCGATGTTCTCGCTTCGGACATCATGCTCTCCACCGCCGAGGTGGAGTTCACCGCCCCCCGGCGGGAGTTCATGCTCTCCCAGCAGCTGGACGTGGTAAAACCCAACTATGACTTTATCATCATCGACACGCCTCCGGCGCTGAATATTTTGACCATCAACGCCTATGTGGCCTCCACCGGGCTCATCGTCCCCATGGAGGCGGAGGTTTTGAGTCTTGTGGGCGTCTCCCAGATTCAAGACACCATCGACACCGTCCGCATGTCCTTCAACCCGGACCTGAAGGTCCTGGGCATCCTCTTAAATAAGTACGACCGCCGCCTGACCCTCTCCCGGGAGATTCTGGATCTGGCGGAGTCCGTGGCGGAACAGCTGGGCAGCCAGGTATTCCACACCAAGGTCCGCCGGAGCGTCAGCGTGGCCATGGCCCCCGCCCACGGGCAAAGCGTCCTGACCTACCAGCCCGGCGCAAAGGCCTCTGCCGATCTGCGCAAAATCGTGGATGCCGTGGCGGGCCCGGCTTTTCCGGCGGCTCGTCCGGCCCCTCGGACAAAATGGTTTTGATCCTTTGATTTATCTGATGTAAAGGAGTTTTGATAATTATGGCATCCAACAACAGCAGCAAAACCGCCCATGTGATGAACCTGCTCAGCAAAAACCGGGGCGCCGCCTCCGACTCCCCGGCGGAGCCCAAGGCGGAATCCGCCTCACCGCAAGCGGAGGCCACTCCCCAAACGGAGACCGCCCCCCAGGGGGAAGCCGTTCCCCAGGCGGAGCCCGCCCACGCCGCGCCGGTGGCGCCCATTATTTCCTCCATCACTGCCGACGCCGCCGTCTCCTCTCAAATCAAGGACGCCCTGGAGGCAGAGCTGGAAGCGGCCGCTCAGCCCCCCGCACAGAAAGCCCCTCCGGCCCAGCAGGCCCCTCAGCCTTCCGTGGAGAAAGCCCCTCCGGTTCAGCCGGCCGCCCAGCAGGCGGACCCTGTCCCGGTGGTCCGGGAAACGCCCAAGGCGCCGGTACAAGACGCCGCGCCCCCGGCCCCGGAAGAGGAAGAAAATCCCTCCTATATCAACGTCATGCAGATTCTGGTGGAGGAGAAGGCGGATGAGTACATGAAGATGTTCGGTATCTGCTGCTGCGACAAATGCCGGGTGGACGTCCGGGCCTACGCCCTGAACCACCTGCCTCCCAAATACGTGGTCCTGAGCCAGAACGAGCGGGTTCCCCGCCTCACCGTCTACGAGAGCCGGTTCGCCAGCGACGTTACCTCCCAGCTGATTCAGGCCTGCAAGAAGGTCATGCTCACGCCCCATCACTCCCGGCCGGAGAATTAACGTCCCGAAGTCAAAAGGTTCGGCGCTCAGCGCCGAACCTTTTTTGTCGTCCGCGTCGTCTGTCCGCGCCCTTTTCAGTTCCCTTCCTCGGGGACCGCTTCCTCCTGCGTTTGGCCGGGCACAGCGCTGCTCAGCTGCTCCCAGAGAACGTTGACGTTCTCCATGCAGTTGAAATAGACGTTGGTCAAAATTTGATTGGGAATGCCCAGCTCTTCCGCCAAAGAGGTAATGGCGTTCCAGTTGGCCGTCTCATAGCTCAGTAGCAGCTCGTAAAGCTTGCCGCAGCGGCCTTCCTTTTTCAAAAGCGCGGTCCGCACCGCGTCGGCCACGGGCAGCTCTTCCAAAATCTCCTCCAGCGGGGCGTCTACCAGGTGGTTCAGCGTGGAGAACATACCCATTAAGTACGCTTCCGCCGGGGTGATCGGCATATCCTTGGCGTACTTCATCAGCTCCTTGCAGAAGGAGGCCCGCATAAAGGAGCGTTTCAGGAACTCCTCCGTTCCCGCCTCGGCGGCCTCGGTGCTGACGCTGGCGCTGAGCAGGTAAATCCATTGCTTCAGCTGTCCGATACCCAGGGTCATGATGGCCTGGTGAACGGTGGTGGCCCGGTTCCGCAGGGCGAAGAAGGCGGAGTTGGCCACCTTCAGCAGGTTGTAGGTAAGGCTGGCGTCCATGGAGATCAGCTGCTCAATCTCGTCCACGTCCGGTTCGTCCCGAGTGATGGCCACCATCAAGCGGAAGAAGCTGGACTGGAGATAGGCGCTGGAGTGAACCCGGGTGGTCATCTGCTCGGCCACGTAAGCGCCCTCCAGCCCGTCGGGCTTCAGGATAAGAGCCTTGCGGTACTGCTCCTCCGTGTCGATGTTGGTAACCACGCACTTTTTCTGCATGCTGTGGGCCACTTCCACAATGTTGTGCATGGCCAGCTCCGGCGTGGACTGGATGTTTACTTTGATGTAATCAATGCTGTCCAGCAGGGCCAGATACCGGGGGGCGAACTGGAACTCGTTCACCGCCACCTTATAGCCCTCCTTGGCGAACTGGTTGACAAAGTGCATAGACAGCGGGTGAATGATGACGCTGTCGTTAATTTGGATGACAAGCTCCGACTTGTCAAAAAGCCGGGGCGTCTTTTTCATCAGCAGCGTGGTTGTGAACGTCATGAAGTTCAAGGACCCCCGCAGCGTCGTCGTGCTGTTTTGGGTCAAGAAGCTGTAAATCGTGTCGGCGGAAGCAAATTCCTTTGCCTGGGGGTTTTCCACGGTAAACGCCTGGTTTTCCCCATGGTACAGAATCTCATGTCCCAGTATCTTCCCCTCGGGGTCCTTGATCGGCTGCCTTACGATATATTTGCTGCTCATGATATCCCTCCGCGATTATTCACGCCGCCCGCCTTCCTCCAGCAGGTGGTCGATGACCCGGACCAGATGGCCGATTTCCGGCTTGCTCATCTGCTCATCCGCGCCCAGTTCCTTGCCCTTGCGGCGCATCTCCTCCGTAATCAGCGAGGAGAAGATGATCAGCGGCAGGTGCCTAAAGTCCTTGTCGTCCTTCACCAGCTTGGTCAGCCGGTGTCCGTCCATTTGCGGCATTTCAATGTCCGTGATGATCAGCGCCACCTCGTCGTCCAGGTTGTCATGGTCCCGCAGGCTGTTGAGGAATTCCCACAGCTTGCTTCCGTCGGGGAACATGCGGGTGTTGACATAACCGGACTTGTGGAGGGCCTCCTCAATCATCTTGCTCAAAAGCACGGAATCCTCCGCCACCAGGATGACGGCGTCGCTCCGCTGGCGTTCGCCCAGGCGCTCGATTTCGGACATCTGGATGGTGGTCTCCGGCGCGATTTCCGCCACAATTTTTTCGAAGTCCAGAATGGTCACCAGGTCGTCTCCGCACTGGGCAATGCCGGTGGCAATGCCCTCGTTTCCCCCGGCCACGGTCTTATCCGGCTTTTGGATGCTCTTCCAGGAAATACGGCTGATGCCCACCACCGTATGGACCCGAAAGGCGATGTTCATCTTGTTGAAGTTGGTGATAATGAACAGGTCCTTGCTCTTTTTCTCCCCGGACTCCCCCATCAGATACGTGGGCAGGTCCACGACGGTAATCACCTTGTCCCGGGGCTTGAAGATGCCCTCCACCGCCGGGTGGGCGTGGGGCATGTGCTTCACAGGCTGGGAGACCAGAATCTCCTTGACCTTTGCCACGTTGATGCCATAGAGGCTTTCGTTGATGGTGAACTCCATGACCTCGATCTCATTTGTGCCCGACTCCAGCAAAATGCCCCGCTTGTCCTCTTCCAACAACATTCCGAACACTCCTTTCAGTGCTTGTCTCTCTCACATGCCATTTTATTGTATACGGCTCAGATAATCATCTCCGGCCGGCCATAGCACCGCACGCAGGCCAGCCCCGTGGCGGGATCGAAGAGCAGCGTCCGGGCTACAGAGCCGCCCACATCCTCCCTTAGGAGCTGGATCCCCTCGCGTTTCAGGTGCATATGTACGCTTTCGATGTTGCGCTGGCCGATATTCCCCAGGTTACCTCCGCTGATCTCGAACATCTTGGCCCCGCCGGCGATCTTCGCCGTGATGCGGGACCGGGACGCTCCCTTGGCCTCCATCATTTTCAGCGTCTCGCGGATACCGGTGTCGGCGTACTTCATCACATTCTTCCGCCCCGGCTCCATGTTCAGCGGCAGCATGATGTGAATCAGCGACGCCAGCTTGATCCTCTGGTCATACAGACAGATTCCGATGCAGGACCCCAACGCGTAGGTAATCAGCATGCCGTTGCCCTTGGCCATTTTCATGTCTGCGATTCCAACTGTGATCTTAGTCTCCACTATTCACGCCCAGCTTCCTTAATAAAAAGTTCAGCGACCGAATATCCGGCGACAACAGCAAACGGCAGGGGATCTCCTTTCCATTGCAAATGAAGTTTCCGCCGATGGTCATGATATAATTGGACTGTCCGCCGTACTCCGCCATGGGCACGGCCATGATGGCGCCCTGCATATCCACGGTAAAGGCGGGAACCGTCAGCTCAATATCCAGACCCGCCAGACTGCTGAGGGCGTTGATAAATGTGGAGATCATGATGTTGCCCACCTCGGTAAGGGCCGAGCGCTCCATCTCTCCCAGATTCAGGTACTCCTCGATGCTCTTTTCCATCATGCTCTCCAGCACCAGATTCACAAAATCCAGCTGCTGAACCGACAGCATGATGCCGCTGAGCTGCCCGCTCATCCCCACCAGCACGCCGGCGGTGATGGGCTCCGGTCCTCCAATCCAATCAATGGCTTCGTTGTACTCCATAATGCGGACCTCGGGCTGCTGAATGCGCACCGGCTTTCCAATAAGGGCGGAGAGGCTGGTGGCGGCGTTTCCTGTGCCGATACTTCCGATTTCCTTCAGAGTATCCAGCTCCAGGGAACTAAGTTCGTCATAGCTTTTGATCGTCATCCTCTTCCTCCCCCTCAGCCGCGCAGGCCGTTGATGGTGGTCTCAATCTCGTCGGAAACCTGCACCATTTTCAGCGCCATGCCATAGGCCCGCTGGGATTCGATCACCTTCGTCATCTCCTCCGCCAGGTCCGCGTTGGACATCTCCAGGAAGCCCTGTACAACTTCCCCTTCGCCCATGCGGATGCCGCCGTTTTTCTCAATGGCCCGGAAGTACGTGTCGTTCACATGCTCCATACCGTCGTAGTTGATATAGTCAAATACGCCCACCGGCTGCATTTTGTGCTCGTCCTCCACCTCAATCATGCCGCCGGTGTCGCTGAGGACAAAGCGTCCTTCGTTATCGGACAGGTAGTAAACAATCTCCATGATGTCCTGCCCCTCCTCATCCACATCGCCGGTGGGTCGCTGAAGCTCGGAAATGACAAAGGCGCCGTTCCGGGTGAGGGTGATGTCCCCGCTGGTCAGGTCCGCCACGGCGAAAAAGCCGTCGCCCGCGATGGCATAGTCCTGATCCCGCCGGGTCTCCGTCAGGGGGCCGCTCTTGAAATCCGTGTCCGTGGTCCAAAGCGCCGCGCCCACGCCGTAGGGGCGCATCTCCAGGTCGGTGGCCTTGACGTCGTCGTAGACCAGGGAGGCGAAGCGGCTCTTTTCCGCCTTGAATCCATAGGTATTGAGGTTTGCGATGTTGTTTCCGTGAACCGTCAGGCGCTTGAGCTGCTGGTGCGCCCCCACCGCCCCGATGAAAAAGGATTGATTCATAGGCTTCCTCCTTATGCGAAGCGGCCCACGTCGCTGACCGCCTTGGTCATCACCTGGTCATACATCTTAGTGACCTGGGCGGCGCTTTGCAGGGCCCGCTGGTAGGTGATCATCTCCGACATCTGCTTGACCATGTCGCTGTTGGAGCGCTCCAGATACTGGTTCCAAATCTCAAAGTCCGTGCTCTGCTCCGCGCCCTCGCCGGTGAAGAGGCCCCGCTCGTTCCGCTCCAGCGCCCCGTTGTCCTCAAAGCGGTAAACGCCCAGCTGTCCAATGGCGGTGCTGCCGCCGTTCTCCGGCCCCTGGTCATAGTAGATCACGCCCTGCTTGTCACCCCGGATCTTGTCGGTGCCCAAGTAGATGGGCTGGCCCTGGGGGTCCAGCACCTGGCCGAAGCCCGGGAGGCAGAGATAGCCCTCTTCATCCAAGGAAAAATTTCCCATCCGGGTATACCCCACGTTGCCCTCCTGGTCCTGAACGGCGAAAAACCCGTCCCCCACGATGGCGAAATCCAAGGGCAGCTCCGTAGGCTCCGGGATGCCCTGGCTGTAATCCGTGTAAATCTCGCTGGCGGCCCGTATGTAGCTCTGCCGCCCAATTTCCGTGCCTCCGCTGTGGTTCACATCCACCCGGCTGTACATGACGTCGTCAAAAGTGGTGGCTACATAGCGGTCCTGCTTATAGCCCGATGTGGAGATGTTGACCATATTGTTGCCGATGACATTGAGATTGTACTGGTGCGTCAGCATGGCGGAGGTCAGGTTGTAAAAGCCTTTAAACACGCGTTATCCCCTTCTTCCTCTTAGGTTTCGGCTCCGGTATATCGTTTAAATAACCTTCCATATAGGTCTTCAGCTTTTGAAGGGCCCGGGTGTGTATCTGTGAGATGCGGGGCTCGCTGAGCTCCATCACTTGGGCGATTTCCTTCAAATGCAGATTTCGTTCGTAATACAGCGAGAGGACCATCTGCTCATTCTCCCGCAGCGACGCAATGCCCTGGGCCAGGGCCCGCTGCATCTCCCGCTCCTGAAGCGCCAGCTCCGGCTGGCTCCCGGCGTCGCTGGAGGGCACCTCCATGGGATAGCCCGCGGTCTCCCGGGTGTCCATCAGCACATCCAGGGAGAGGACGTTGCTCAGCGCGATGTTGGCGGCATCCTTCTGATAACGCTCCTGAGTGATGCCCAGATGCCGGGCAATTTCCGCGTCGGTGGGCGTCCGTCCCAGGGCGGCGGACAGCTCCGCCGAAGCCAGGTCAATTTCCTTGGCCCGTTTCCGGACGTTTCGGGGAATCCAGTCCTGCTTCCGGGCCAGGTCGATAACCATACCCCGGATGCGCTTGGAGACGTAGGTCTCAAATTTTACGCCCTTGTCCGGGTCAAACTTGTCGATGGCCCCCAGGAGGGTGATGATGCCCTCGTTGATGATGTCGTCGATTTGGGCAAAACTGCTGTAGACTCCCCGGATCTGCATGGCGGCGTTTTTAATCAGCCCCTCATACCGCAGGACCAGGGGCCACTTCAGGCTCTCGTCCCCCGTCTCCTTGTAGATGCGGAGGAGGTCCTGGGTGTCCATCTCCTCAAGCTCCCGCTCGCTGTAGCGAAGGGCGGCGGCCTGTTCGCTCATGTGCCCACCGCCCTTCGCTCGGTCCGCGGCGCCTCCAGGGTGATGTTTCCAATGGCCTGAATCTGCACGGCGCTGGTGATTTCATTGAAGGACAAAACGTAAACGCCGGGGTAAAACTGGGTAATCATTTTGGAGAAATAGCCCCGAATCACCTGGCTGACCAGGATAATGGGCGTTTGAGAGAGGTCGTTGAATTTTTTCATCTGATTGGCCAGCTGGGAAACAATCTGCTGCATCAGCTCCGGACCCATGGCCAGGTACACACCCTGCTCGTTCCGGGTGAGGGAGGCGATGATCTTCTTCTCCACCTCCGCGTCCAGGGTGACCACCCGGAGCTGCCCGTCCTCGCAGAAGCGGCGGGTAATGGTCCGGGCCAGCGCGCCCCGGACCTGCTCCGTGGCGGCGTCCACGTCCCTGCCCTGCACCAGGGCGTCGGCCAGTGTCTCCACGATGGCCCCCAGGTCCTTGATGGGCACGCCCTCTTTCAGAAGGTTTCGCAGCACCTTTTCCAGCACGGCGTAAGAGATGATGCTGGGGATGGCCTCCTCCACCAGCTCCGGGGAGGTGCGCTTCAAATTGTCCACCAGCTGAATCGTCTCCGTCCGGCCCAGCATCTCGTAGGCGTATTTCTTTACCGTCTCGGACAGGTGGGTCAGCATGACGGACAGGGGGTCGATAACGTTGTATCCGTAGATTTCCGCCATCTCCTTGTTTTCCGGCAGAATCCACCGGGAGGGGATGCCGTAGGCGGGTTCGATGGTCTCGATGCCGTCTATCTCCCCCAGGGGGTTGGCGGGTTCCAGGGCCAGATAGTAATCCACCAGAATCTCGCCCCGGGCCACTTCCTCGCCCCGGATGCGGATGACGTACTGGTTCGTCCCCAGGGACGATGCGTCGTGAAGCCGGATGGAGGGGAAGACGAAGCCCATATCCTGGGCGTACTGGCGGCGGAAGATGACGATGCGGCTGATGAGCTTGCCGCCGTGGCTCTCGTCCACCATGGGGATTAAGCTATATCCAAACTCCATCTCGATGGGTTCCACCGAGAGGAGGTTGTAAACGTTGTTGATGTCCTTGTAGTAGTCGGTCTCGCTGGGCGCGGCGGCCTCGGAAACCTGCTGCTGTTCCGCCGCCGCCTGAAGGGCTGCGGTTTCCTGCCGCTCCCGCTCCATGCGGCCGCTGACAAACCAGCCCACGCCCAGCAGCAGCCCGCCGCCCACAGCCAGGGCGAAGTGAGGCGTGTTGGGAATGGCCGCCAGGAACAGCAGGATCACGCCGGTGGTCATGATGGCCCTGGGCTGCGCCTTGAACTGGCCCACCACGTCCTTGTTGAGGCTTCCCTCAGACACGGACCGGGTGACGATCATGCCGGTGGCGGTGGAGATCATCAGCGCCGGAAGCTGGGAGACCAGGCCGTCGCCGATGGTGACGATGGAGTATCTGGACAGCACGTCGGTAAAGGTTCCGGCGTTCATCACCATTCCGATGATGGTTCCGCCGATAAAGTTGATCATCGTAATCAGCAGCGACATGGTGGCGTCGCCTTTTACGATTTTGGTGGCGCCGTCCATGGCGCCGTAGAAATCGGCCTCTTTTTGAATCTTGTGCCGCCGGGCCTTGGCCTCCTGCTCGTCGATGAGGCCGGAACTCAAATCGGCGTCAATGGCCATCTGTTTGCCGGGCATGGCGTCCAGGGTGAACCGGGCGGCCACCTCGGCCACGCGCTCGGCGCCCTTGGTAATGACGATGAACTGCACCAGCACAATGATCAGGAAGATGACCACGCCTACCACAATATTGCCGCCGGTAATCAGGTTGCCGAAGTTTTGAATCACCTCTCCGGCATAGCCGTGATAGAGAATCTGCCGGGTGGTGGAAACGTTCAGTCCCAGCCGGAACAGCGTGGTAATCAGCAGCAGCGACGGGAAGATAGAAAACTCCAGCGCCTCCGAGATGTTCATGGTGATCATCAGAATCATGATGGACAGCCCGATGTTCACCACCAGCAAAATATCCAGCAGAGGCACCGGCAGAGGAATGATCAAAAACAGAACGATGACCACGACGGCGAGGGATATTGCATTGTCAAAAATTTTTCTCACGCGCCGCTCACCTCCTGCTCCGCGAATTCCTTTCCGCCCCGGCTCCGGGCCGGTCTGCCTTATCCTTTGGACAAAGCGGCAAATTTATTTTACCAATTGATGCTTTTCATTCAGCCGGAAGATGTAGACCAGCACCTCCGCCACAGGGTTGTAGAGCTCCGGGGGAATCTCCTGGCCCAGCTCCGCGTCCGCGTAGAGCGCCCGGGCCAGGGGCACGTTTTCAATCGCCGGCACATGGTGCTCTTCCGCCACCTTCACGATGCGAAGAGCCAGGGAGTCCTGTCCTTTGGCCAGGACGATGGGGGCCGCGTCCTCCTCCGGATGGTACCGAAGGGCCACGGCGAAGTGGCTGGGGTTCCGGATGACCACGTCGGCCTGGGGAACCTGCTGCATCATGCGGCTTTGGGCCCGCTTGCGCTGCATTTCCTTAATCTTTCCCTTGATTTGGGGATCGCCTTCGGTCTGCTTATATTCTTCCTTAATCTCCTGCTTGCTCATGCGAAGCTGACGCTCATAGTCCCACCACTGGTACATAAAGTCCAGGGCCGCCAGGGCAATGAAGGCCAGCCCGATTTTTACAATCATGCCCATCCCCTGAGAGAACAGGTGCTTGGAAGAGGCGCGAAGGTCCACGTAAAGATATTTCGCGCTCTCTTGAAACATGCCGCTGATACTCATATAGACGATGACCATGAGAATGCTGATTTTCAAAACGCCCTTCAATGCGTTAATCAGGCTTTTCAGGGAAAACAGCCGCTTGAACCCCTCCAAGGGGTTGATCCGGCTGAATTTTGGCTTCATCAGCTCGCTGCTGACCAGAAGCCTGGTCTGGGCAAAGGTCGCCACTACAGCGCACAGCGCCGTCACCAGCGTGAGGGGCAGCACCGTCCGGCCCAGCAGGCCCAGGGACTGCATGGTCAGCTCGTGCAGCAGGTCCCCCACCTCCATGCCGGAAGCCAGGTCAACCTGGGTAAAGCAAAAGCGCATAAAGCCGCTCAGCTCTTCCCCCACGCGTCCCGCCAGCAGCCAGAAGGCGCTGAAGGAACCCAGCAGCGTCACCACAGCCACGGCGTCCTGGCTCAGGAAGACGTTACCCTTCTTCCGTTCGTCTCTTCGCTTTTTTGGGGTTGCTTTCTCGGTTTTCGAACTGTCCGCCATCCATCATCCCCCCTTTTCGGACCTTCGCGCCGCCGGGAGGCGGCTACGCCATCAGCCCCAGCATTACCCGGAGGCTGCCCAGCATGGTCTGCTCCGTCTCCAGGAGGAACTCGCTGATCGGAAGCATCAGCATCAACAAAAGCAGCAGTCCCACAATGACCTTCAGCTCAATGTTGATGGAAAACACATTGATTTGGGGGATAACCTTCATCAAGACCCCCATGCCCAGCTGGCCGATAAGCTCCGCCGCCAAAACAGGCATGCACAGCTTTACCGCCAGCACCGTACATTCAATAAACAGCTCCAGCGCCAGATTCGACACGTCGTTCCCCAGGGAGACGCCGCCGTATCCCACAATCTCTCCGGAGGTAATCATAATCCGCAGCAGCGTGTGATGGCCGTGCCCGGCAAAAAAGAGGAGAATCATAAGCGTGTTGAGCAGCGTGCCCGTCACGGACATGTTGGACTGGGAACCGGAGTCGTATATCTGGTTCATGGTCATGCCCATTTGGGTGTCGATGGCCAGGCCCGCCATCTGCGGAATGTAGAAGAAAAAATGCACCACCAGGCCCAGTACAAGGCCCACCGCCAGCTCTAGAAAAAGCGCTCCGGCAAAGGGGAGCACGCCTGCCGGCGGTTCCACCCGCCCGCCCGTCACCGAGTAGGTGAAGGCCGACAGGACCAAAATCAGTCCCGCCCGGACCGTCCGGGGAAAGTTCTGCCTGCCCAGCAGCGGGTTGAACAGCACAAAGCCGCTCATCCGGGCAGTCATCAGCAAAAAAAGCGCCAGGACCCCTTCGTCTATCATAGGCCCCTCCGCTAAATCTGCGTCATCAGGTCAAAGATCTCCCGGGTATATTCCTGCAGCGTCGTCAGCATCCAGCCGCCCGCCACAAGAAGGACGCCCACCACGATGACCACCTTCAAGATAAAGGAGATGGTCTGTTCATGGATTTGCGTCACCGCCTGGAAAATGGCCACCAGCACGCCGGCCAGCATGCTCAAAACCAGCATGGGCCCGCCCAGCTTGATGACTACGCCTACGGCGTCCCGCATCGTATCGGTTATCATTCCCGTATCCATTCCTCAGCCCTCCGCTAGTGGAAGCCCCGAACCAGTGTGGAGAACAGCAGCTCCCACCCGTTCAGAGTCACAAACAGCAGCAGCTTAAAGGGCGCGGAAATCATGGACGGCGGCAGCATAATCATACCCATGGACATCAGTGTACAGGACACCACAATGTCAATCAGCATAAAGGGAATGTACAGCAGCAGTCCAATGGTGAAGGCACTTTGCAGCTCACAGGTCACAAAGGAGGGCACGATGATCCGCATTGGTATGCTCTCCACCACCGCGTCCGTGTCCGTCACCCCATCCGTGTCCGCGTAGACCTCCTCCGGCAGCTCCACATGGGCCATGTCGGAGAACATCTTCAAGGTGTTTGGACGGGTGTTGCGGAGCATGAACTCTTTCAGGGGCACCGCGGCCCGGTCGAAGAACTCCTCCTGGGATATCTCCTCTTCTACATAGGGGCGGTAGGCCTCCTGAGAGATCCGGGTGATGGTGGGAGACATCGTAAAAAACGTCAAAATCAGCGCCAAGCCCACCAAAACCAGATTGGGCGGCGTCTGCTGCGTGCCCATGGCGTTGCGCAGAAAGGAAAAGGAGATGATATACCGGGTAAAGGACGTCATCATCACCACGAACGACGGCAGAAGCGTGATCATCGTTGTCAGAAACAGAATCTCCAACGCCTGCACGTTATCGCCGTTTACATTGATTAGCCCTTCCGGCACCTCCGGTTCACCTCCGCCCCTTTTGTTTCAGCATCGTAAAAAAGGCCTCTTGAAAGCTTGGGCGATCTCCGCCTTCCGGAGACCCCCGCCAGGCGGCGGCCTCTTCCGCCGTGAGCTCCGCCAAGAGGGTAATCCCCCCCGGAGCCGCTCCCAGGAGCAAATACCGCTCCCCCACCTGGGTCAGGAGAACGCGCTGATCCCGCCCCAGGATCATTTGGTCCAAAATCGCCAGCCCCCGTCCTCCGGCCAGACCGCCGAAGACGCCCCGGCCCGCCACGTAACGGGTGACCCAGTAAGCCAGGCCGATAATCAGTATGACGCAGATTATCAGCCACAAGAGGGAGGCCAGCGTCGTGTCCCACGGCATCCCGTCAGGGATTGCCCAGAATCGTGCTGACGGTTTTCAGCACCCGGTCGGGCTTGAAGGGCTTGACGATGAAGTCCTTGGCGCCGGAACGCACCGCGTCCATAACCATGCTCTCCTGGCCCATGGCGGAGCACATAACCACATTGGCGCTGCTGTCCTTGGCGCGGATGGCCTTCAGGGCCTCCAGCCCGTCCATGTTGGGCATCGTGATGTCCATGATCACCAGGTCCGGACCAATCTCGCCGAACTTTTCCACCGCGTCCGCGCCATCCACGGCCTCGAACAGCTCCGTATACCCGTTCTTGCTCAGGGTATCCTTAATCATCTTCCGCATAAAGGCGGCGTCGTCGACCAGCAAAATTTTCTTAGCCATTGTCGTATTCCTTCCTTCTTAATCCAAAAATAGTGTGCCTTATTTCAAAAGCGCCTGTGCTTCGGCGTCTTATTTTTTCGCCAGCTCAATTACGGGCTCCTGGACGATCTCGGTAATCCGGACGCCGAAATTATCGTCGATTACCACCACATCGCCCTTGGCCACGCACTTTCCGTTGACAAACAGGTCCACCTGGTCTCCGGCCAGCTTATCCAGCACCACCAGAGACCCTTTGGAAAACTCCAGAATGTCCTGCACTTTCCGCTGCGTCCGGCCAATCTCCACCGTTACCTGGAGGGGGACCTCCATAATCAGGTCCAGATTCTGGGCCTGTTCCTTCCCCAGCACATCCGCGGGATCCAGATCATGGAGCGGCGCGGGCTTGGTATTAATCAGCTTAGGCTGCGGCGCGGGCGCCGGGGCCGGAGGAGGCGGGGGGGCGTTGTTGGCCATGGCCGTGGTCATGGCAGTCATCATGGCCGCCATCATTGCTCCCAGGTCCGCCGCCGTCGCGGGAGCCGCAGCCGCCGCGGCAGGTGCGGCCGCAGCAGGCTGCGGCGCGGGCTGAGGAGCCGGAGCGGGGGCGGGCGCGGCCGCCGGGGCGGCCATGCCGGCCATCATCGCCTCAATTTCCTCCTGGCTCATCTTCTTACTGGAGGAGGCCTCGGGTTCCGGCGCAGGAGCCGGGGCGCCGCCGGCCATGCCGGCCATCATCGCCTCGATTTCCTCCTGGCTCATCTTCTTATTGGAGGCGGGCTCGGGCTCCGGCGCGGGAGCGGGCTCGCCGCCGCCGTTCATCCCCGCCAGCATGGCCTCGATCTCCTCCTGGCTCATCTTGCCGCCGGAGGAAGCGGGCTCTGCCGCCGGGGCCGGAGCGGGTTCCGGCGCCGGAGCCGGCGCGGGGGCGGCCGTCTCCTCCTCGTCGTCATCGGTCAGGCCCAGGCCCTTCAGAAGCTCCTTGGCCAGCTCCACGCTCATGACGTTCATGAACTCGCTCTCCA
>JAAWTB010000185.1 GCA_022801815.1 Oscillibacter sp.
GGTCCCGCGGGCGAGCAGCTTGGCATTATGGCCCCCGCACAGGCTCTGCGCATCGCCGAGGAACAGAATCTGGACTTGGTCAAGATCTCGCCCCAGGCCAAACCCCCGGTCTGCAAGCTGATGAACTACGGAAAGTTCCGGTTTGAGCAGAGCAAGCGGGAAAAAGAGGCAAAAAAGAACCAGCATGTG
Source organism: Oscillibacter sp. (assembly GCA_022801815.1). Taxonomy (GTDB): domain Bacteria; phylum Bacillota; class Clostridia; order Oscillospirales; family Oscillospiraceae; genus Oscillibacter. The sequence goes on from JAAWTB010000185.1 coordinate 190, forward strand.
GTGGAGATCAAGGAGATTCGGATGTCTCCAGGCATTGACATCGGTGACTTTAACACGAAGCTCCGGAATGCCCAGAAGTTCATCGCCGACGGCAATCGGGTCAAGGTCTCTGTTCGTTTCCGCGGCCGCGAGATGGCGCATACCGACATCGGACGGGATCTTTTGACCCGTTTCGCCGAGCAGTGCGCCGACATTGCCAATTTGGACCGGCCCGCCAAGCTGGAGGGACGGATGATGTCCATTTTCCTCTCACCCAAGGCCGGTAAGTAAAAAAACGCCAAGTTCAAAAACACGGAAGGAGTCAATCATTATGCCGAAGCTGAAAACCCACAGCGGCGCCAAAAAGCGGTTCAACCTCACCAAGACCGGCAAGGTCAAGCGCGCCAAAGCATTTAAAAGCCACATCCTGACCAAAAAGGACACCAAGCGGACCCGCCGCCTCCGCAGCGGCGGCTATGCCGACGCCACCAACGTGGACGCCATCCGCAAGATGATCCCCTACAAGTGAGAAAAGGAGGCTTTTGAAACATGGCTAGAGTTAAAGGCGCGATGATGACGCGCAAGAGAAGAAATAAGATCATGAAGCTGGCGAAGGGCTACTGGGGTTCCAAGTCCAAGCACTTCCGGGTGGCCAACCAGGCCGTCATGAAGTCCCTGAGCTACGCCTACACCGGCCGCAAGCTGAAGAAGCGTGATTTCCGCTCCCTGTGGATCACCCGCATTTCCGCCGCCTGCAAGCTCAACGGGATGAACTACTCCACCTTTATGCACGGATTGAAAACCGCCGGCGTGGAGATCAACCGGAAGATGCTGGCTGAACTGGCCGTCAGCGACGCCGCCGCCTTCACCCAGCTCACCGAGATCGCCAAGAAGGCGTAACCGGATTTTTGAGAGACGATAAAAGGACTTCGGAAGGGATTCCGAAGTCCTTTTTTGCGCAGGCGATTCCGGCGGCGCGGGCATTTTTTACGTCCCGGCCCGGCAGAAGTAGGGCCCGCAGGCCTCCTCATGGGTGTGGACATAGGTCCAGGTGAAATCCTTGTCCACCAGGTAGACGTCGTGGAGGTCCTCAAAAAAGTTCGCCGCCAAGGGCAGCTCCACCGGCTTCACGTAGGGAAGGTCGTTCCACTTTCCCTCGTAAAAGAGATAGGCCTTCCTGGCGGGCAGGGCCGCCAGGGCGTCCCGGGCGCCGCCGCCCTCCAGACAGGGAACCAGCTTCCAGGAGAAGATGTGCCAGAGGTAATTTCCCTCCGCCAGCACATGCTTTCCCAGGTCCGCTTCCGAAACGTCCCCGGCGAAGGCGTCCAGCCACTGGTTTTTCACCGCCCGGAAGGTGGTGGGGAAGGGCGCGTCCCACTCCGTCATGGTGCCCACACAGCGGTTGATAGGCTGGCCCAGTCCATAAAACTTGGCCTCATAGTCCGTCATGACCCCCACGGGGCCGTTCTCATGGAGGTTCCGGGTGACCTCCGACAGAGCAAAGCCGAACTGGGGAAGCTCTTCTACAGAGAACTCGAAGAGGGGCTGGTTGTCCGTTTTGAAATGAATCTGCCCGCCCAGTTTCAGCACCTGGCGGTAGAGCTTCAAAAAGTTCCCGTGGGTCAGCCGCCGCTTGGCGTGGCGGCCGCTGGGCCAGGGGTCGCAGAAATTGATGTAGATGCGGTCCACCTCGCCGGGGGCGAAGAAATAGGGGAGCTGGTCCGCGTTGGCGCTGATAAACCAGACGTTGGAAAGGCCCGCGCCCACGCAGCGCTCCATGGCCACCACCATGGCGTCGGGCACCATCTCCACCGCCAGGAACAGCACGTCCGGCTGGGCGGCGGCGGTGCCGGCGGTGAAGCGGCCCTTGCCGCAGCCCAGCTCCAGGTGGACCTCCCGGGCCTGGGGCATCAGATCCCGCCAGTGTCCGGTGTGGTCGTAGGGGTCCCGGATCAGGCGGTCGCCGCAGCGTTCCATCCGGGGAATCAGGTTTTTCTTTTTCCGCATGCGCATAGGGCGGCGTCCTCCTAAATTGAGATGAAAGGGGGCGCGTTCCCTAGATGGCGCCCTCGGCTTTTAAAATGCCATGCACTTTGGCTTCGTCTTTGCGGTAATAGTGGGCGGACTTGACCAGCAGCGTCAAACTCCCCCGAGGCATTCCCGTCTTTTCGGAAACGGTTGGCAGGATGGTCTCAAGCATCACGAGGTTGATGTAGGCCTTGCATCCGAAATCCAAGGCGCGGCAGTAAACCGTGAGATTGAGGTTTCCTGCCTCCTCTTGAAAGTCCAGCAGGCTGGCGCAGGATGTAGCCCTCGTCGGTCAAAGGCTCGAAGGTGGTAATAGTGGCGGACCGCGTGTGGGGATTTTCGTTCAGGCGGTGGATTACCCATTGCAGCTGGTCCTTTTGGTCCATGTAGGAGAATAGGCGAAAGGCATAGGAAGTTTCATTGTGGAGCTCCTTGACGTGCTCCTGAACCGTGAAATTTCGGACCATCCAGTCGTATTCCTCTTGGACCTTGTGCCGCTCTATGATGGCGTCTGGGAGAGCCGCGTCTGAGACGGCAAAGGTTAATCCAAAGACCTCTTTTGCACCGGCATGCTCTCCGGCGTTGTCCGTATAGGCCACGGCGGCTCCCTGCTGGTAAATGGTGCGCAGTACCGCGACCCAGGCTTCGCCAAGACTCGAAAACAAACCTAAATCGTGCATGTATGCGATTTTCTTATTTTTTTTAATTCATTCCCACTCACTCCTGTCAGGTTTGTTCTAAACAGTTTTGCTTATGGGATTTGGTTTTGATTATCTATATTGTTTCCATTATCCAGATGGTTTGGGCTATCTGGTTTTTTGTTGCCATTGTGTTGCCATAAGAATCGAATGCACTTACCGTTTATATCAATTCCTGGACACATTGTTTTGGTAATACATAATTTTTGCAAGTTCTATCGTGCATTGATTGATCTTATCCTCATCCCAGACAGTTTCACTTCTGTAATGTTCAATAAATAATTTAACTGCTTGATATTGAGATGTTTGATAGCCTTTCATTTTTTCGGCAAAAGCTTTATCTCCAATCTTTGAATTGAGGTCTACACCTAAAGGCAACAAGTTCCCCATACGGCCTACAACCTTATTTCGAGTAGATTCAGGCAAAATATGTTCGATATAAAATGAATCTGGGCGCATTTCATCTGTACCTGAAGCGTATCGCTCAACTTTTTTTAGAATATATTGAACCAAACGTTTATCTCTCGTAGAAGAACTTGTGTAATTGATTTTCAAAAAAGAGTTTTCAAATTCCTCATAAGAAGGTAGGGACGCTTTTAGAGCCTCAATCAATTCATGTAAGCATCTAGCACTTTCTTCTTTCTTTTTCGAGGTTCTCAGTTTCCTTGAATAGCTCGAATATCGACGCTCAAGCCCAGAAGGTCGCTCAGAACAAACGGCATTAAAAACAAAATGAAAATACTGCAAATAGCTTACTTTCGCTTTAAATCTAACGCATCACGAACAGTTCTTGGTTGAGCATTAAACTCCATCAGCGTTCTCCTTATATCTCTATAATTTCGTTAATGCTTAGTGCAAGTGCATCTATTTTGCACAATTCTTGATATTGCTAATTTCCATTCAGGTGCTTCACACTTTTGGCGTTGTTCCCCGCATTCATTTATTAAGGATATGACAGACTGAGGCGTTGCTATCTGAGCAGAGAAACTCGCCTTAAAAAACGAACAAAACTGAGATAAAGTAAATGGAACAATGTGTAAATTCAGCCGTACATCATCTCGTGTATACCAAACACCAATTCTGAAAGTTTCAGCAGTATTAGAATCAATCCTGTTGGCAATAAACAAGCCATACACCGGTTTATTATACTGTTGCATCAGATCAGCCACATGACGCCGAACAGGTTCCCCCTCCATAGCTTCTTGCCTGGAACTTTCAGAAAGTGTTACTTCAATAACTACTACACAATCCTCAAACTCCGCAACCAGATCAGGACCATTTCCCGGTGCTGTACAGACCGGCATAAAATCCTGGTCAACCTTGAAGCGGCGGACCTCATAAGGCTTATTCGCTAGTGTATCAATCGCCAGGAACGCCCGCCAGAGACTCCACTCCAAATAGGCAGGCGCTTCGGTTTTAGGAACACGAATTTCTTCGTCCTCACCGATACGCATACGCTCTCTGCGAGAGGCAATCAAATCCATGTAAGCGGCGATCTCTTGCCACTGACCGGCTTGTTGTGCCGCATAGACTTCCTCTTTCTTCTCGGCAATTAATTCTTCAATCTCGTAGCGAACCTGATTGATATGTGCTGGGGTGTCAAGAGGTTTACCCGCAGTAGAATAGGTAATACCATACTGCTGCATCTGCATCAACAAATCAGACAAAACTTGATAAGCAATTACCGCATTATCAGTTGGGAGCGGTGTTCCGTCGCATAATGAACGGTACAAATTTAACAGCGGCTTGTTTGATAAAAGTTCCTTTGTTAATTCAACCGCCAACGTACGTTTTTCTGAAATTAAAGCTATCCCCTTCCCCTTTGACTGTACCATGCCTGTAGCTTTTAGATAGCGTATATTCATGTCAGCATAGTCCCGGAATGTACTCGCAACTTTACCGATTTTCTCAGCTGCTCGTTCGTACTCATTGCGGTCAAATTTCCGTTTTCGGTCGCTTGCACTTCGCTCACTTCGTAAAGCAAGAATACGATCAACGGTATCAGATAAACCGTCTATGGGCGCTGTTGTTTGGACAATTAGTGCCATCTCAAGAAAATTGATAAATGTGTCTTCGCCTCTCCTCTCCAGTTCTAAAAGGATTGCTAACGTCCAGCACAAAGGAGAAAAGGTGTGTCCATCATCGGCAGAAAAAAGCGGTGTTACCATTGAACGCAGATAACATTCTTGCATAGCCGCAACCGTTTCAGCCCGCACTAAGTTCCATCCTGCTGGTGTAATCATATCGAGTTGTCCCAGATCAGACTGGGAAAATCCCATGCTGCGCTCTATCTTTGGATAAATAAATCCAAGTTTCCCCATTGCAGAACGCCATTTTCGACCCACACTATGTGTAGAATCCTCACCAAGAGAAACTACCCCGCATTGTCCCAACAGACGACGGAAAGCGATATCACCATCGCCTCTGCGGATATTGCCTTGAATGGAGGACGTTGAGTATGCAGTAAGGCCATCCTTTATTCTCATTGCACTTCTTACTGATGTATTGCCAAGCTGCCAAAACTCCACGTTTCATGCCTCCTTAATAACCCACAAACAAATATTCTTGCACGGAATTTCTATGTGTCTTTGCCTTACCCTGATTTCCAAAAGAATACTTGTAATCCACAGGGATAACTGCAACGTGTTTCTTATACTTAGAAATGATCGCAACCATTCCATCCTGTGTTGGAAGACTGTTGGAAGAATAGGAAACAATTAAAATGCTGTTGGCAAATTTCTTAAATAACCGGTCAAAAGCATCTGCCGCTCCATTTCGCGTAGAGAACGGCGTAGGATAGGACTTGAATTTTTTGGTGAGAGTGTGTTGTTGAATTTCAACTCCCTGCCAATCTCGTGCCAATCCTTCAACGAAGTGGTATCTACGGACATATTCATTATCAGAAAGGGGGGAATAGTAGGGCGGGTCGATATAGACAAGATCAGCCTGCTCTACACGAAGTTCCATCGCATCACCATGTCTGGCTCGATTTTGCTGCCCATTGTCAAACACAGCTTTATTAACAGCTTCAACAGCCTCTAAAAACTGCTGTGCAAGTGTCTTTTGCAGGTCTTTTCGTCCGTCGTTGTATCGCTCGCCTGTATAAGTGAAAATACCGCGTGGGCGCTTCTTAGTACAAGCCCGAATGAGCGACGTCATAGCAATTGCGCGTTTATATGGGTCTCGAATTGCGGCAATATTTGTGCGCAATACATCGATCAAATTATTTTCTTCGTCCTTATAATAAAGCCCCTGGAAAGTCTCAGCAACAAAATGGTTGGATGCACGTTGCTCAATTAACAACTTCTCTGCTTCTTCTATTGACAGAACAACAGAATTGTTCTCAATCATCGCTTTTGCAAAAGTTGCAGACATTGCCATATAATCATTGCTGATTACACGCTTGCCCTGGGATTTGAACATATACCCTACAATTCCAGACCCAGCAAACAAATCGACCGCTGTATCAAACTTGAATTGTGATGCAACCGACCAAATTTCAGAGAGCAGCTTGCTTTTCGAACCCATAAAACGGGTAGGGGGATATGCAGACACCTGTTTGGGAAGGGGCTGCGGCATCAGCTTTATCAGAGTTTTTTGCTTTGGTGGTATTGTTACGATTACATCTTCGCCCTGTCTACTACTTCCCCGGCAGGATATATATCGCTTGGTATGTACTATATCAATGGTGAACGGCGCATATAATTCGTGGACCAACGGATGGTTGGAGTTTGTTAAAATAACATGACATCCACGTTCATGCAGACGCATGATGATTTTTGCCAATTCAACATGATCTTCTTCATAAAATTGCTCTTTTGTATATCGTTTAAAGTCAGAATATTCTGAAACAGGCAGATAAGGAGGGTCAAGAAAGATAAAGTCCCCTTCTTTTGCATAATGCTCTAATACCAAAAAGTAGTCGCTGCATAAAATCTCTGCCTTTTTTAACACAGCAGAAGCAGAATATAGTGCATCCCGGTCACAAATTCTTGGATTTGCATATTTTCCGTAGGGAACATTAAAGTCTCCCTTTTTGTTTACCCGATACAAACCATTAAAGCAAGTCTTATTCAAAAAAATTGTTCTTGCTGCTGCCGCTGCCGCGGGAAGAGCTTCCCACTTCTGACTGCGGACCGCATAAAACCTCTCTTTTGTGTTCTCGTACTGCTCCAAATACTGGATGACATCATCAACGTGGTCTGAAACCTGTCGATACATATTGATGAGCTCTGGATTACTGTCAGCTATAATTGCATTTTCCGGCTGCAAAGCAAAAAACATCGCTCCGCCGCCTAAAAATGGTTCAATATAGCGGCCGTAGGAAAAAGGGACTTTGGGTAAAAGATCACTCAGCATCTGCGTCTTACCGCCAGCCCACTTTAGAATCGGTTTTACCTGCATGGCAGATAACTTTTTAACAGCTTGCTCCGCCAAAATTCCCACCTCCCTTTACACGACATCAGTTAGTGACAGTATACCACACAAAGCCCCTTTTCGCAACATGATAATAAGATTGGGCACAAAAAAGGAAGTGCGGTAGGGACCATCCCATCGCACTCCCCTCTTATTATTTCTCTGCCTGTATCCCCCGCTCCTTTGCCCAGGCGCTGGCCTTGCTGCGCCGTTCCTCGCTATACGGGGCCGTCAGCCGGAAACTCAGCCGCCCTTTCTCGATCTCAAATGTCATTCCGCCCTGCCCATTATCATCCGTCTGCCTGCACAGACCGGGGTACTGCTGGGCGTATGCTCCCAACCGCTTTTTCAAGTCTGTGTTGTGGGTCTGCACCTCAATGATACTGCTCTGCTCATCAAAAAAGATACCTGTTGTCTTTTGCCGCTTTGTAAGCCCTGTTCGCATGAAACCTCCTGATTTTTGAAATATTTCTCCACTTCTTGAGCCGAAAAAGAAAGATGATTTTTTGATGGAGAGCGTCCCAACAAGGTTCCATTCATTTGAAACGCTCCCATCAGATTTTTTCAAAATTTCCCGGCTCTTGACTGATTACCGCTCAACGGCACTTTCCCGCTGCCGCTGCACCTTGGGTGGTTGGGCTTGTTCAGCATGGAGAACATTGGAAATAAACGACATCACCCGTTCAGGCGCTTTCCTGATAGCAACGAGGAAGTCCTTCGCCTGTTCCTTCAATTCCTCATACCGCTGTTTCCATATCTGCGCATCACGCCGGGCGGATTTCAGATCGCGTTGCAAATCTTTGATGGTGGTATCCGCAGCTACCCCTTTTTTGGCAAGCTGCTTCAAGTCCTCTGCTTCCTGCTGGGAAAATTCTACCTTGCCCATCAGCGTCCTGCGGCCCATATTGTCGATTTCCGCAAAGGTTGCCGCTGTTCCTTTCTGGACTTCGATTTTCTGCTCGACCTTCTGGAGGGACTTCTCCTTTTTCTCAACCTGACGCTCCAAAATCGTCAGCCGTTCCTGCTTCCGTTCCGTCTTAAACTGCGTCACAGTCAAGTGTTCCTCGGAACTGCCACGCTCGCCCCGTTCCACGTCGGTATAACCAGCGGCCCGCATAGCATTGAAGAAATCATCCTGGAGGACACTGTACGACTTCCGTAAAACCGGCTTACCATTCTTCTGGAGAATTGGCTTTCCTTGCTCATCCACTGCAGGGAGGGACTTCCACTTTTTGCTGCTGCTCACCTGGGTGATCGTCTCCTTGACGGTGCCAACCAGGGACTTAATCTTGCATCGCTTGGACCACAGGACCCGTTTCTCCACCACAGGTATGTAGACCACATGAAGGTGGTAGTGATACACGTCTCGTCCTAGAGCTTCCGACATAGCCTGGTTACGCTCGTCGGCGTGCATGACCGCCGACAAGATAAACTGCTCCCCACCCACAATTTCTATTGCACTTTTGTAGGCATCGGTGTAGAATTGTTTTGCAAAGTCATAGCCGCCATGGTTATCGAAATAGTCCGAGTTTACATCAAAGATCAATTCGCCGTACAGGTTGGCATCATTTTTCAAACCTCTGGTGGAGATCACCTTGTCAGCCTCCATCTGAAGGTCACCCTGCACCCCGCCCAAACTTTGCTGTGGGGCTATGATGATGCACTACCCCATCGCCATAGCCCCGCAATCATAGTGGCACCTTACCGCTCAAGCTCAACAATGTTCTTGACACTGTTGTACTGCATGACCTCTTTCTCCTTGCGGCCATCAGAGCAACAGATGATCTTCTCCGGTTTGATGATGCCCTTATAGATATGACGCTGCGGCCACCGGAAGGTTACTGCACGGTCATAGAACCATTTCGCGACATCAAGGCTGGTAGTCCAGGAAATGCGGTATGCCGCTTTATCCAGAGGTTCCGTCCCGGCGCGGTATATTTCAATTTCCGGCAGAGTAATCATTTCAGCGGGGATTCGCTTCTCAATGGGGGCGTACTTTCTCGCCTGCCGGACATACTTCCTGACACCCGGCATATGATCTCCGTGGTGGCGCTGACAGTCCGTGGGAATACTGAATTTGTACTCATCCGGCAGAAACGGATAGACCCGCTTCAAGCCATCCTCCATAATTTCGGGATTCAGCGTAATCAAGGCATCTACATTCTCCCAATCGCCGGCCTTAGCTGCTTCATCGAGTTGGGGCATAAGCCTCCGGTATGTCAGAACACGCCGATTGGCCATCTCAGACAAAATCGCATTGAATTCTGTTTTGCTCATTGCAAATATCCTTTCTTTTGATTTTTTTCATTGTAAATCTTATTGGAGACATATTTTGACCACTTTAAAAATTTTCCGTGACGGTCGTGACGATGGTGACGGTCTTTTGACCGCCGCCTGAATCATCGTCACGACCGTCACCATCGTCACGCCTGGGGTGGAACCGGTGTTAGGGTAATCTTCCGGCCAGAGTGGCTTCGACCATTCTCGTACCTGATACTATGCTCATTCAGCAATCGGCCAGCGTTTACGTTCAGGCGCATCGTAAGCGTGTTGGGCTTCAAATCCACACCCAGGGCGGTCACCGGCTCAGTCGCAGTGCCGCTCCATGACATAGCCCTTGCCACCAAAGCCGCCACCGCTTCAAGTACCGGGTCCGGTGGCGGTTTCCACAGTTCCGTTTCCATCCGCTCCAACTGCCATATCAGCCGGTCCATGTCCTTGGTCAGATAGAGTCTCTGATCCTGCTGGTCACGTTCCGAAACCTCCAGAACGGCGGCGCTGTCCGTCCGCTTCTCCTTCTGAAACATGAACGCCCCGTCAGCCGCACCCAACAGCCCGTTGGTACCGGAGATCATATCAAACTTGTCATCAGCCTGCTGCTTCCTGGCGTGATGTACCAGCAGGAGACAGACATTTTGATTATCAGCAAACCGTTTCAGCCGCCCCACAATCTCATAGTCATTGGCATAGCTGAACTTCTCACCGCCGGCCTCCCGGATTTTTTGGAGGGTGTCAATGATAATCAGCTTTGTGTCGGGGTGTTCCCGCACAAACTTCTGAAGTTGTTCGTCCAGCCCAGCGCCAAGCTGTTTGGCGCAGATGGCAAAGTGCAGGTTCTCTGTACTGTCCGTTCCGAACATTCGGTATAACCGCTCTTGCAGCCGCCGGTAGTCATCCTCCAGCGCCAGGTAGAGAACCGTGCCTTTATGTATGGTGTAGTTCCACAGCGGGAGGCCCGTGCTGACGTGGTAGGCAAGCTGGGCCATGAAAAACGACTTCCCCACCTTCGGCGCTCCTGCAAACAGGTATGTCCCTGCGTGGAGCAGGTTGTCGATCACAGGTGGCCTGCTCTGGTACACGTTCTCGTACAGCTCTCTCATGGATACGGTGTGCAGATACGCCGGGTCACTCATCCGCTGCATCTGCCTCAATTTTTCCTCTAAAGTTTGCTCCATGGGATTGTTTTCAACAAAATTTTCTGCTATACTTGTGTCAGTGGTTTTGTGAACCGGCTGTTCCCTGCCTGCGCCAACAGGTGGAATCGGAGCAGCCGCTTTCGTTTTCTCTGGTGTCATGGTTCCTTATCACCTCCCATCTGCAAGCCATAGAACTTCTGCTTGAAGTATTGGACGGGGCATTTCCCGGCAATCGTAATATACCCCATTTCCTTCAGTTCCTTGTTCATGGCCCTCACGATCTGGTAGGCTTTGGTTCTGCTGACGCCCATGACCTCAGCAACCTCGTTTGCGGTGATAAATTGTGCTCTCATTGTACCTCCTATAAAATTATTAGTGTATTTTTTATGCGCTTTTCTTTTTTGAATCCAAGAAAAGCGTATTATTAATACGTTTTTTATTATGCGCATATCTAGTGCGCTTGTCAATACCATTCGGATATAAAAATGTATTTAAAATTCGCTTTCTTTTGTGATATAGTGTGTACGAGGTGAACCAGACATGAACAACTTGGATTACTCCGCAATTGGGCAGCGCATCAAGCTCCTGCGAAAACGCAAGGGCCTGAACCAAAAGGAACTGGCAGGCATCCTCGGAAAGTCCCTACGCACCGTGCAGAAGTATGAAACCGGGGAGATTGAAGTATCTATTGCAGTCGTCAACCAGTTGGCAGACATTTTGGAGAGTACGCCCACCTATATTTTGGGCTATGAGGCAAACACCTCTCCCATTAGAAGTCTTGCCGACATTATGGGGTTCCTGTTCCAGTTAGAGCAGGTCACAGGTATTTCTTTCGATATTGATGTAAAGAAGCCGCCCCGCAGTAAGGAATGGCAATGTGCCATCTCTTTTAATGGGAAAGCATCTTCCGATTTCAACACTGACCTCTGCCTGTTCCTGGAGGACTGGGAATCCCAGCGGGATGATATTCGGGCCTTCCAGTCAACCCAGGCCGCATATCAGAAGTGGCAGGAGCAGACCTTGGCCTACTATGCCGCAACCTCCGTGGAATGTGTGCAGCCTGAAGAATTGAGCGATGAAGAGCGAATCAAAAGGCGCAATGCGTATCTGGAAAGCCAGTACGCCCGGCAAAAGGAGGAATGAGGCCAGCAGTGACAGAAAGGAGATTCTATGTCCGTAACAAAGGACGGTAAAACCGGCAAATGGATGCCCCAAATCCGTGTTAAGGACTGGACCGGAAAAGAGATTCATAAAAAGAAAAGAGGCTTCCCTACCAAGAAGGAAGCCCTGCAATGGGAACGCGACTATATCAGCCAAGCCACCGGCAGCCTGGGCATGACTTTTCAGGATTTCATCGAGGTTTACATGAAGGATATGGGCCAGCGGCTCAAACCTTCTACGATTGAGAATAAGCGGTTCCTGATCAATTTGAAGATTACGCCATTTTTCGGCAGGATGCCGCTGAACGAGATCAAGCCCACTGATATACGCCAATGGCAGAATCAGCTCACCACCTATCGGGATGAAAGCGGCCAACCCTATTCGCAGACCTATCTGAAGACCATCAACAACCAGCTAACCGCAATTTTCAACTATGCCGTCAAATATTACAGTCTGAAAGAGAATCCCTGCCACAAAGCAGGCAGCATGGGGAAGAAAAACGCCGAAGAAATGCAATTCTGGACGAAGGATGAATTTGCAGCTTTTCTTGAAGCGGTCAAGGACAAGCCTGCCTCCTATGCGATTTTCATGACACTGTACTATACGGGTATGCGGGAAGGCGAGCTGTTGGCCCTGACCCCGGCGGACATCGACTTGGACAAGTCCACCATTCGCATCAACAAAAGCTATCAGCGATTGAATGGCGAGGATGTTGTGACTTCCCCCAAAACACCCAAGAGCAACCGGGTAATCACTATCCCGGAGGGACTGTGTAACTGTCTGCGTTCCTATATGAAGCAATGCTATGAGTTGCAGCCGAATGACCGCCTGTTTCCCTACACCAAGAACTTTCTATACCACGAGATGGAGAATGGATGCAAGGTATCCGGCGTAAAGAGAATTCGGGTGCATGACATCCGACACAGCCACGCAAGCCTTTTGGTGGAGATGGGTTTCTCCCCGCTGTTGATCGCAGAGCGGTTAGGCCATGAACGCGTCCAGACCACAATGGAAACCTACAGCCACCTGTACCCCAACAAGCAGACCGAAGTAGCCAGACAGCTTGACGGCCTCATGCCGGAGGGCTGATGGCTACAAAAAATCCGCTTGATGCAGCCAATTTGTAGCCACTCAAAGCAAGAAAATCCGCAGAACCATTGAAAATCAACGGTTCTGCGGATAGAAAAGATTGAAAATTCTTATTCCCACTCGTTGCTGGGTATCATATTCTAACGGATTTTGCTTTGGAAATATGATGCCCTGTTCTTTTGATTATTTGATATATCCATATTATCCAGCCTATACGATGGGCTGTTATCAATTTGTTATCAGCAGTGATAACAGGGGGGAGTAGCTTACTATTTGTTCTGCTGGTTTACGAGTGTAACTATATCACAAAAGGCGGGGAAATGCAACCGCATTCCCCGTCTTTTTCCAAGGTGTTCATTAATAGAAAACTTCCCGATAGATTTGAATTTGTTTTATTGCTTTGCGCTGGGCTTTTTTCCAAATAGGACAAACAACCACGGGATAAAGAAACGCAAATAGCCAATAGGCACAGTAATCGACATTTGCTCCTTCAAATAAAGGCCAAGTGATGATGGAAAGCTCATCCATTCCAAAGGTGTTTCCAAACGCATAAAAACCACGGCGGCAGGGCCTGTCATACTACCCGAAAGTACTTGAATTACCAATAGCAAAATTCCATATACAACAACAATAGATGATGAAACAAAGATTTCCAAGCGAGTTTCATTGCGCAGCAACGCAATCCCGCCAAGGAACAAGAACACTATCAGTAGCCCACCACTTGTCAAAAGAGAGACCTTGCTGTCTATAACTCCCGGTTCAATCACGCCGAAATGCAGTACAATTCGGACATAGCACGGAGTATAGAACAGTCCTGCTATTAGTGAAATCAAGGGAACGCGCCAAAAACTTCTTTTGAAGTTCTTTAGTTTTTCCATTTTATAGTCCTTTCCCCTACTATTCCCACTCGACAAATCCTATTATATGGAGCTGTATTTTCTGTGCTTTTACAGGGATAGCATTCGCAAATTTGTTAATATTTCACCTGCTATTTTTGGCCGCTAATTTTCTTAGTATCAAAATAGTATCACAAAGACCGGGGAAATGCAACCAAGTTTTGCTGAACTGTTTGTTGAAGAAAGTCTCTAATAAACGGGCCATTGTCGTTTAGATTTGAATTTGGAAACTTTCAAAATTAAACAATCCGCTTCCTTGTTTAAGCTGTTTATTTCTGTCTATTTTCTCAAACCCAGCCTCGACTTCATCTATCAGTGAAACCGGAATATTCAACTGATGATGACCAGGTAGAACTCTT
>JAAWTB010000039.1 GCA_022801815.1 Oscillibacter sp.
GCCTTGCGCCGCTGTGCTATTTGGAGGCGAGTGTTCAGAAATGACAAAGAATGTGATCCTTGAACTGCTCCTTCCCTTCCTGGGAACTTCATTGGGAGCGGGATGCGTGTTCTTCTTAAAGAGAGGAATGAATCTGCTGGCTCAGCGGGCCTTGACCGGCTTTGCGGCAGGTGTCATGGTGGCGGCATCAATCTGGAGCCTGTTGGTTCCCGCCATGGAACAGGCGGAGGATATGGGCCAATGGGCCTTTTTCCCAGCAGTTGTGGGGTTCTGGCTGGGTATCCTGTTCCTGCTGGTACTGGACAGGACAATCCCCCACCTGCACCAGAACAGCAGTCGGTCGGAAGGTCCCCACACCCGCTTAAAACGGACCACCATGCTGGTGCTGGCCGTCACCCTCCACAACATCCCGGAGGGGATGGCGGTGGGCGTGGTGCTGGCGGGTTGGATGGCCGGGAACAGCGGCATCACCGCTGCCGGTACGCTGGCATTGTCTCTCGGTATCGCCATTCAGAATTTCCCGGAGGGGGCAATTATCTCCATGCCTCTCCGGACGGAGGGAATGGGAAAAGAACGCGCTTTCCTATATGGCGTTCTCTCTGGCATCGTGGAGCCTCTGGCGGCAATCCTGACCATGCTGGCGGCAGGACTGATTTTGCCCGCTTTGCCCTATCTGCTCAGTTTTGCGGCGGGAGCGATGATCTATGTGGTAGTGGAGGAGCTGATTCCGGAGTCATCTGCCGGAGAACACTCCAACCTGGGAACGCTGTTTTTCGCGGCAGGATTTACCATCATGTTGGCGCTGGATGTGGCGCTGGGCTAAAGAAGTACAACGCCACCTACTTCTCCACTTACCTGGAGTCCGGGGCCTGCCGTATCCGGCTGGCGGAGAAGCTGCGGCGGCTTCCCCTGTCCTCCTTCGGCAAGAAGGACTTGGCCGACCTGACCAACACCATCATGGGGGATGTTCAAGTGACAGAGCAGATATTCTCCCACTATGTCCCCCAATTTTACGGCGCTATCCTCTCCACCTGTGTGGTGGCGGTCAGCCTGCTCTGCTGCGACTGGCAGATGGCTCTCGCCGCCCCGTGGGTGCTGCCCATCACCCTGGTGATCGTTGGCTTTTCCAAGAAAGCGCAGAATTATTTTACCCGGAGGCAAAACGCCGCCCTGATCGCTATGGCGGACGGTGTGCAGGAGTGTCTGGAAACCATCCGCGACTTGAAAAGCAACAAGGCGGAGCAGGTATATCTGGACAGGCTGTACCGCAAAATTGACGCCTTTGAGAACCGGCAGTTCAAAGGCGAATTGGGTTCGGCCATGTTTGTGGTTCCGGCGCAGATGCTTCGGAAGCTGGGGATCGCCTCGGTGGCACTGGTGGGCAGTATGCGTCTGATGAGTGGCGATCTTTCCCTTGTGGCCTTCTTCCTATTTCTGCTGGTAGTTTCCCGCATTTATGAGCCGATGAACTTTGCCCTGCAAAATCTGGCGGCGATGAACTCCATGCATTGTGTTGTTCGCCCATGTGCTGGACCGGCTGCAATTCGGGTCGGCGCTGGCAGCGGACGATGAACAGCAGCTCCTGGAAAGGCTGTTTCAAAACGAAGGACAAAGCCGGGCTACTGAAAGGAAAAGGCAGGCCGCTGAACTGCAGGAGGGAGAACTGCAGTTCTTCCGCGTACTCAGCAGCCCCGTCTGCCTTTGGCAGACGGGGCCGATTCGCACACTCCAGAACTGAGAAGTGTTTTTGCCGGCGCACATGCCGCCGGCAAAAACGGATTCAATTTTCTTTCGCCGCCTGCGGGAGGCGAAACTCCGCCGGGGGCTTTTTATGGGCTGACGCCCGGTGTTTCATCGCCGGCTAACGCGCCGCCGGGCAGCTCCAGGGCCCCGCTGGGGCCGGAGGCGGAGGGGCCGGCGTTCTTTGTCTCGGAGGGACCTCTTGAGGGCTCCGTCTGGGGCACCGCCGGCACCGCGGCGGGCTGGGTCTCCTCCACTTCCCCGGTCTGCTCCCGGATATAGGCCGCTATTTCATCCAGAGTCTCCGCTTCTGCAATCCCCTCGTAGGTGCCCCGGTCGAAGGTCAGGCCATTTTCCGTGTCCGCGAAAACGTAACGGCTCCCTTCACTCAGATAGAACTCCGCAAGGTCGGCGTAGCAGAAATAGCGGTCCCCCGCCCTCCAGCCGGCATCCTGGTCTGTTGGAATGGGCATGAAGATGGCGTCGCTGCCCACGTCCAGATCCTCCAAGGCCCCAGAGATAGAAGTGGACATATAGCCCTTGGCCCCCAGCCAGAGAAGACTGCAGGTCTCCCCTGCCGTCAGGCTGCCTCGGATGGAGTCCGTGACCTCCACGAGGGCACGAGTGTAATACTGCTCCATGGGCCCGCCGTCCGGCTCCACCATAAAATAGTGCAGCTCTCGGACGGTTCCCCGGAAAATCACCGTATCCTGGGCAAAAATCTCCTCCGGAGAGAGCCAGGCAAGGCACGCTGACATACCCACCATGGTCTCGCCGGTTCCGGGGCCGCTCAGCTGGCCGATCTCCACGCCGGTGGAGTAGCCGGGATGGGCAGGGCGGTTCGGGTTATCCGTCCAGTAGTCGGAGCCGTCCAGGTTCCCCGCCGCCGCGCCGCCGCCGGAATCCGCCTCTCCGGGATTAAACGGCTGGACGATTGTTTTCCACGAATCAGGGTCCTCGTTCACTTCGGCACTTGGATTGAAGCTCCAGACAATGGCCTTCCAGTTCCAGAGGTCTGCCTCCCCCAGCTCCGCCGCTGATACGCCAACTGCCGTCACCACCAGCGCCAGGCACGCCGCCAGCGCGCCGAACCGCCGCCAGGGATGGACTTGCTTTTTTACCGCTTCCGCCGCCTCGATCTGGTCCTCCCGGACTTCCCCGACGGCGCGGAACAACTCTTCTCTTGTCATAGGTCATAGCCCTCCTTCCTCAAATGCTCTTTTAGCCCCTTCCGAGTCCGGTGGAGTAGGGATTTTACCTTGGATGGACTAAACCCCGTTCCGGCGGCGATCTCCGCCACAGCGTCGCAGTACCAATACCGCCGCAGAAACACCAGCCGGGCCGCCGGGGACGCAGTATCCAAAAAAGCAGAAATAGCCTCTCCCAGGCGGCGGAGGTCGAAATCCTCCTCCAAGGGCGTACCGCCCACGCAGTCCGCCAACTCTTCCAGCACCGCCTCAAAGCCGCTCCCCCGCCGCTGGGCGCTGTTGTAGTCATAGCGGTCCAGGGCTGTATTCCGGGCGATGCGGCCCAGGAAGGGCGGCAGGCGGGCGGGTCTTTGGGGCGGCATGGCGTTCCAGGCTCCCAGCCAGGTGTCGCTGATGCACTCCTCCGCATCCCGGCCGTCCCCAAGCACCCGGCGGATGATTTGGCCGCAGTAAGCGCCGTATTTCTCCGACGTTTGACGGATGGCCTCCTCCGACCGCGCCCAGTACAGGGCGATGATGTCCTTATCCTCCATGACGTGGGTCCCTCCTTTGAAAGCCGCTTTCACCTATATAGTCGGAAAACGGAAACCTCCGGTTGCGCGGAAGGGCAAAAAAACAGGCGGGGCTGTTTCCCTGCCTGTCTTTCGCCTACAGCATATCGTCCAGAGAATAGCGGTGGAGCTTCCCCGGCAGCTCCCTGCTGCGGGTGGCCATGCCCGCAGCATAGCCTGGGAAAGTGTCCAGCGGATAGTAGTATTCCCCCGGCTGGAGGGGGGACTCAGAGCGCATAATCGTCCCCACGCCGTTGCCGCTGCGCTTAGCCCGGGCCTCCCGACGGACCCAGCTTTGGAAAAAAGCCTCCTCCGTGCTTACGTGAGCCAGACGGACCATCATCCGCTGGCCCACCGGGCGGATGCGCTCAATGTCCACTCCAATCTCCTGATCCGAAACCCCCACCAGTACCGCGCCGCTGGAGTGGCTGATGTTGAAATGCACCTCCGGATATTCTGGAAAGTGGGGCTTGCCCAGACGGCCCAAGGCTATCGCAGGCAGCTCCTTCCAGCCATACTTCTGCCGCAGGGCCAGGCACAAAATCAAATAGGCGCAGAGGGGCTCCCTCTGCTTTTCCGTTTCCTTTATGCGTAAAAGCCGCTCCCGGCGGTCCGGGGGCAGCAGAGGGAGGATAGCCTCCCTCTCCAGCTCCGACAGGGGGCGCTCCATCCGGGCCGTCCACAATTCAATGGGCATGGCGGTCCTCCTTACTTTGTTTTTCTTTCTTATTTTAAGCGCTTCTTCACGGCCTGTAAAGTCCCCGCCGGAAAGTTTTCAAAAAATATTGAGAAAAAAAGAGGAAATCTCAAAGCCACGGCGTATATTAAGACAC
Source organism: Oscillibacter sp. (assembly GCA_022801815.1). GTDB lineage: Bacteria > Bacillota > Clostridia > Oscillospirales > Oscillospiraceae > Oscillibacter. Next base: position 4,333 of record JAAWTB010000039.1, read on the forward strand.
TGCCGGAAAGTCTGTCGCTGCGGATATCCTCACTTTTTCGGTATGACCCAAGCATATTTTGGCTAAACTGACCGAAAGGAGGGAGCAGGTCATGGCATTTCCCCAGAGCTTTATGGACGAGTTGACGGCCCGGTGCGACATCGTGGACGTAGTGGGCAGCTATGTCCAGCTGACCCGTAAGGGCTCCAATCTGTTCGGCCTGTGCCCCTTTCACAGCGAAAAAACGGGTTCCTTTTCCGTTTCACCGGATAAGCAGATTTACTACTGCTTCGGCTGCAAGCGGGGCGGCGGGGTCATTAACTTCATCATGGAGGAGGAAAACCTTCCCTTCCCCGACGCGGTGCGCTTTTTGGCCAAGCGGGCGGGTCTGGAGGTGCCGGAGGAGGAGGGCGACCGGGAGGCCGGACGCCGCCGCCAGCGGCTTTTAGACCTGAACCGGGACGCCGCCCGGTTCTACTACCGCCTCCTTCAGCAGCCGGAGGGACGGGCGGTGCAGGCGTATCTGGACCGGCGGCAGATTCGAAAAGCTACCGCCGTGAATTTCGGCATGGGGGCCTCCCTGGACGCCTGGGACGTGCTGCTCAATGAGATGACCGCCAAGGGCTACAGCAAAGCAGAGCTGCTGTCGGCGGGGCTCATTGTGGACAACCGGAAGGGCGGGTTTTACGACAAGTTCCGAAACCGCCTGATGCTCCCGGTTATCGACACCCGGGGGGATGTAGTGGCCTTCGGCAGCCGGGTGCTGGACAAGTCCGAGCCCAAGTATATGAACTCGTCGGAGACGCCGGTATACAGCAAGCGGAGAGTGCTTTACGGGCTGAACCTGGCCAAAAAGTCCAAGCGGCCCAATATCATTCTCTGCGAGGGAAACCTGGACGCCGTTACTCTCCACCAGGCGGGCTTTGACAATGCGGTGGCCTCCATGGGCACCGCCCTGACGCCGGAGCAAATCCGGCTTCTCTCCCGGTTCACCAAGGAGCTGGTGCTGTGCTATGACAACGATAACGCCGGGAAAACCGCCACAGAGCGCGCCTTGCAGCTTTTAAACGGAACGGAGTTTTCCGTCAAGGTCCTTCAGCTTCCCCGGCGTCGGACCGAGGGTGGGGAGCTGGTGAAGCAGGACGCCGACGACTTCATCAAAAACCAGGGCCCCGCCGCCTTTGAGCGGCTGCTCAGCGGCAGCGAGAACGGCGTGGAGTTCCGCATGGCCCAAGTGGCCGGGAAATATGATCTGGACAGCGACGAGCAGCGGGTGGCCTACAGCCAGGAAATCAGCAGCCTGCTGGCTGCCCTTCCCGGGGCGGTGGAGCGGGAAATCTACGCCGCCCGGGCCGCCGAAACCGCCCGCATCACCCCCGACGCCATGAAGCTGGAGGTCCAGCGGGCCAGAAAGCGGAACATCGCCAAAGAGAACCGGGCGGAACTCCGGAAAGAGCTGAACCCTGCCGCCCAGTCCCAGCCCCGGGAGCGGTCGCTGCGCTATGAAAATCTGCGTTCCGCCCGGGCGGAGGAGGGCGTGCTCCGGCTGCTGCTGCTGGACGACGGCCTTTTTCCCGCCCAGACGCCTTTGCAGGAAGCCGACTTTTCCTCTCCCCTGCTGGGCCGGGTCTTCACCCTGCTGTGGCGGGCCAAGGAGGAGGGCCGGGGCACGGCCCTGCCCGCTTTGGCGGGCCAGCTGACCGCGGAAGAAATGAACCACGTCACCGCCGTCTGCCAGCGGCCGGAGTCCGTCCGAAACGGGCGGCAAGCCCTGGCGGACTACATACGCGTTATACAGACGGAGGCCGCAAAACGCTCCGGCGGAGCGGCGGACCCCCTGTTGGCGGCGGCAGAAAAACATAAAGATAAAAAGGGAGAAAAACGGAATGTCTAACAAACAAGATGCCAAGGAGCTGGAGCGTCAGGCGGATGCCATTTTAGCCGCCGCTGAATCTGCGGAAGCGGCCAAAGCCCCCGCTCCGGCGGAGGAGCCTCCCCGTATCATGACCGACGAGGAGGCCAAAAAAGCCGGCATTGTCCGTCTGGACGACAAACAGGTGGCCGCTCTCCCCGCCGCTTCCTGGCTCATCAACAACGAAAAGCTCCGGGAACTTTTGGCCAAGAGCAAGAAGCGGGGGAAACTGGAATCCGCCGAGCTGATGGATGCCGTGGACGACCTGAATCTCGAGGGCGAGCAGATGGACCAGCTCTATGACTCTCTGGAGGCGCTGAACATCGACATCAGCGCCGAGGAGGATTTGCTGGCGGAGCTTCCGGAGGAAGGCCCCGCCGCCGAGGAAATCGCCGGTATGGAGGAAGAGGAGCTGGTAGACCCCAACACCCTGGTCAACAGCTTCTCCATCGACGATCCCGTCCGCATGTATCTAAAGGAAATTGGCAAGGTAGCCCTGCTGACGCCGGAGGAAGAGGTCAGCCTGGCCCAGGCCATGTCCGCCGGAAACGAGGCGGAACAGAAGCTGGCAGAGCTTCGCCGCCAGCAGGAGGAGGGCGCGGAAATCGACCCCGTTCTGGAGGCCGCCCTGCGCAGGCAGTACCGGGCCGGCGAGACCGCTAAGCAGAAGCTGGCGGAGGCCAACCTCCGTCTGGTGGTATCCATCGCCAAGCGTTACGTGGGCCGGGGGATGCTGTTTTTGGATTTGATCCAAGAGGGAAACCTGGGCCTCATCAAGGCAGTGGAAAAATTTGACTGCACCAAGGGTTTCAAGTTCTCCACCTACGCTACCTGGTGGATTCGTCAGGCCATCACCCGGGCCATCGCCGACCAGGCCCGGACCATCCGCATCCCTGTTCACATGGTGGAGACCATCAACAAGGTCATCCGGGTCAGCCGCCAGCTCCTTCAGGAACTGGGTCACGACCCCTCCCCCAACGAAATCGCGGCGGAGATGAACATGCCGGTGGACAAGGTCCGGGAAATTATGAAAATCGCCCAGGAGCCCGTGTCTTTGGAGACGCCCATTGGTGAGGAGGAGGATTCTCACCTGGGGGACTTCATCCCAGACGAGGGGGCTTCGGAGCCCAGCGAGGCGGCCTCTTTTACCCTTTTGAAAGAGCAGCTGATGGACGTGCTGTCCACCCTGACCCCCCGGGAGGAGAAGGTGCTGAAACTCCGTTTCGGCATCGAAGATGGGCGGACCCGAACTTTGGAGGAAGTGGGCAAGGAATTCAACGTCACCCGGGAGCGTATCCGCCAGATTGAGGCCAAGGCCCTGCGGAAGCTCCGGCATCCCTCCAGAAGCAAGAAGCTGAAGGATTTCTTAAACTGACCGCGTTTTTCAACATTGCAGCTGCCAGCCCGAAGGAAGGAAGCCTGCCATTTCCGGCAGGCTTCCTTCTTCTCCTCAGCCCAGGTAGCTCAGTAAGCGCCCCGCTTCCAGGGCGGCCTGGGCTCGGACGCCGTCGAAGTCCACATAGGGGTTATAGACCGCCTCCAGGGCGTCGTGGTTCCGCTTGGCCTCTATCAAGGCGTCCACCGCCTCTTCCCGGAGCAGCGCCACCATCCGGGTCTGGAAGCGCAGGCGGGACCGGCCTTCTGTCTCCGTCATGGCGTCCAGGCGGACGCGGCGGTAAGGCTTTTTTCCGTAGTCCATCCCTGGGCAAGAGGTGACAAAGGCCAACTCCAAGCCGGGAATCAGCAGGTGTTCCATGCGGCTTGGCTCCTCCGGCGAGGGACAGGCAATGACATCCCAGCCCTTTTCCACCGCTGCCTCGTGAAGCCGGGCCAGGGCTCCGCCCGCCAGCTCCCAGGTGTCGGCGAATTCATAAACCTTGGAACACAGGACGTCCACACTGTCGAACCGCCAAATGCAGCCCTTGTGGGTGAGGCTTCCCAAAAAGCGCCGGGTGGTCCTACCCCGCTGGTTCCCCCTGCCCCGAAGCTCCCGGGCGATGATACCCCGGACCCGGCGGTCCAGACGTTCTTTGTCGAAGGACTTGGACACAAAGGACACGGCGTCCAATTCCACCTGACGGGCGGCTTTCAGACTGTGGTACGCCCGGACATAGGCGGCTTTGTAAGCGCGGGTGCGGGTTTTGACTTCCTCCGCAGAATTTTTGGCGGCAGTGAGGTCGTAGAAGCGGCCCAGGTCTACGTAGCGGTCGACGGCGGCGGGGTATTGGGGTTCGATGACATGGGCGTGAGTAACGATAGGACACTTTTCAGAACTTCCAGTTAATGCGGACTTGCTGCTCGCCGGTATTGGGGTCGCGTTCACCGATTTCGATTTTTTCGATCAAGGCTACTACCAGCTCACGGGGAACGGGTTCCAGCTTTAGGAGTTCTTTAGCCCGTTCCATCTGGTCGGCCTGCTGTTGGGGCTTTTCATGGTCCTTCAAATCGCTTTCAACTTTTGTCAGGCGCTGTTCCAGGCGACTTTTTTCTTCCTGGAAGGATTGATTCAGGTCGGTGAATTGGCCGTCGGTGAGGAGGCCGGAAACTTTGTCTAAGTAGAGAGTTTTCAGGGCTTGGCTGCGCTTTTCCAATTGAGCAGTCAAAGTCTTGCGCTCCTGCTCCAGGGCTTCCCGGCGGGTGTTCCGTCTTGGCTGGAGGTCCTGGGGGGCCAGCTTATAGTAGGTCTGGACGTAGTAGCGGACACGGTCCGACACTAGTTCTTCCAGCTTGTCAAGGCGGATGGAGTGGCGGGCGCAGAACTTCGCCTTACCGCTGTCAGCGTAGAGCTTGCAGCGGAGATACGACCGGATGGGCCTCCCCTGCCTGTAGTCTGTGACCTTACTCATGGTGCTGCCGCAGTCCATGCATTTTACTAAGCCGGACAAAAGATGAACTTCCCCCCTGCCGTCGGTTTTCGTTTGGAGAGATAGGTTGCATTGGACAGCGGCGAAGGTCTCCCGGTCGACGATGGGCTCGTGGGTGCCCTCGACCCGATACCACTGGTTCTCAGGAACGTCGATGAGGACCTTGGACTTATAGCTGACCTTTTTCCTGCGGCCCTGAACCATGGTGCCTGTGTACATTTCGTTGTGGAGGATGCGCCAGATGGTGGTCTTGTTCCAGAGGCCGTAACCGTTTTTCGAGGGAGCGTTGCAGGTCCAGCCGTGGTCAGCCTTGTAGCGGGATGGGCTGGGGACGCCTCTTTCGTTGAGCATGTGAGCAATGCTCTGTTTTCCATGGCCCTCTAAGGACCATCGGAAAATCTGGCGGACTATCTCTGCGGCCTCCGGGTCAATGATGATGTGATTTTTATTGGCAGGGTCCTTTTTGTAGCCATAGATTGGGAATCCGCCGATGTACTGGCCCTCCCGGCGCTTCAGGTCGAAGATCATACGGATGTTTTCCGAAAGGTCCTCCAAGTACCACTCGTTGACCAGGCCATTGATCTGACGGGCCTTTTTGTTGCCTTTGACCTCCGTGTCGGCGTTGTCGGCCACCGCAATGAATCGGATGCCCCAGATGGGAAACAGGCCGTGAATGTACTTTTCCACCAGCTCCATGTCCCGGGTGAAGCGGGACTGGGATTTGCAGAGGATGATCTGGAACTTCTTCTGCTCCGCCGCGGAAAGCATCCGGTTGAAATCCGGGCGGAGGCTGTCCGCGCCAGAGTAGTCCTCGTCGCAGTAGATAGCATAGATGCCCCAGCCATGGTCAATGGCGTAGTTGGTCAGTAAAGATTTCTGGTTCTGGATGCTCTCGGACTCGATTTGGTGCTTGTCTTCATCCTCCTTACTCAGGCGTACATAGATTGCGCAGAGAATCCGTTACCCCTCCTTGAAGGCGTAACTGCTCACCTCTGGGAAATCGCATGAGCAGCTATAACGCGAGAAATGATTTTAAATGCCCGCGCCGAACCTTCGGTGCAGGCATCATTTGTGGGGGATGTTGAGTTGAGTGGTAAGCCAGGCAGTAACTGCCTGCTGAATAATATCGACGGCAAATTTTTCAGAAGAAACTTCCCGTACCTCGATTAGCGCCAAACGTGAATCTTTCATCAGCTTTACCTCCCCTAAAAATTATGCAGAATTTCTTTTGACTATGAAAAAGCAGATGCCTGCCCTGCATCTGCTTTTTTGAATCTATTCTATTTCCATTCCAAAAACAAGAGGATGCTCAAAAATCAGCTTTTTTAACCTGAATACGTCGAAACCGCATAGCGCCTCACCTCTCAGAAGACCGGGAAGCGCGGGATCGCTTGGACTGCTATGCGGCGCGGCCGTCTTTCAAGCTTCCAGCCAGGATGGACAGAAAGCGAGCGGGCGAAGGTGCGCCGCATAGCGTGACACCCGCCATTTGGGACAGCCGTTCCGGCGCATTTTTCCAGGCTTCTACGCTAAGGTACCGGATATTCCGCTCTACAGTTTTCGGATTGGCCTGATAGCGCCGGGCTGTCTCCGGATACAGCCACGCCGGAGCCAGCAGCCGCTGGGGCTGGTATGCCGCCAGCCGGACGGTATACGCCAGGTGGAAAAACGCAGTGGACGTCGCGGCAAGCCCCAGCCGGTACAGGAGATCATAGATTTTGGTGGTATCAGGCTCATGCCGCATCATGCCGCTCCGCCTCCTTCAGCTCTTTTCTGGCACTGTGCAGCAGCTGTAGGACCTCTTCATCTTTCAGCAGCAGCAGAAACAGCACCACCGTCAAGCCGGAACAGCCGCACGCGCCATGTTCCAGATCCGCATAGGACCGGGGAGCCATGCACAGGCGCTCCGAAATCTGCTCCTGCGTCAGCTTGCACTGTGTACGATACTTCCGTATTTCCCTTGATAGAAAGCGGCGAAGAAGAGTTTTATATTGTTTGCGCAGCATAAAAACCTCCCAATTACAGAATTTTAGTAAAATTCTGCCGGAAGCCTATCTGCGCCGCCATGAGACGTACCTCATGATTGTATAAAATTGTCGAAAAAAGGCGGATACCCGAACACCGCGTCAGATTACGGGACGGCATACCACTGAAATGTCCGGCGGCAGAGAAGAAGCCCCGGCATAAGATGAAACACCTCCCGTAAATTTTCTATTTGATCAAAAACATAAAATGTAACAAGGTTTTCAAAAATCAGGGAAATTTCCCCAAAACGCCTGGAAACACAGTGCTTTTTGTGATATAATGCACGGGCATTTATCATTGGTAAATATTTTTGAACCTATTAGGCTGTTTCCTTTTCTACTTATGGGCAATATAATTTAACCATAGGGAAAAGGAGAGTAGACATGAAAAAAGATCCGCGGGCGGTGCTGGTGGGGAGAAATATTCAGCGGTTTCGGAAAAATGCCGGGATGACGCAGGCACAATTGGCCGAGAAAATCAACGTCAGCACAGCGTTTGTTTCCCGGATGGAACGGGGCGAAAAGGGTGTAAGCGTCAAGGTCCTGGACGCCTTGGTGGCGGAGTTCCAGGTCAGCTATGATGCACTGATGCGCGAGCCGGCGGACCGATCTAGGCTGGAAACCATTTTGGTTCTGCTGGAGGGACGGTCTGAGTCTTATATTGCCTGGGCAGAAAAAATCCTCCGGACCTGCGGGGAGCGGCCGGAGGAATAACATACTGTGTATGGTTAGGTTTTAGGGGAGGGGGAAGACTTGTGCGCGATTTGGACACTTGGTTTAATCCGATCTATTCCGACAATTATTCCAGGCTGGTAAAGACGGCCTATTACATACTCTGGGATGAGGACCTGGTGGAAGATATCGTCCAGAATGCATTTTCCGCTCTTTTGATCAAACAGGAACAACTGCGGGACCACCCAAATATTTCCGGATGGCTGACCTTAACGGTGCGGAACATGGCGGACAACGAGCGAAACCGGGCGCGGTATACCCGGGAAATCCCGCTTCTCCCCCAGCACGAGCCCACGGCGGACGAGTCTCCGCCGGATTTTTTGTCGCTGCTTCCGTCTGAGCTCAGCAGCGGTGAGCGGCAGATATTATACCTTTACATTGAAGCGGGGCTGTCCCATGAGGAAATCGCCGCCCAGTTGGGCTGCAAGCCGGAGGCCAGCCGTATGAGGCTGTGCCGGGCAAGGCGGCGGTGCAGGGAACTTCTGCTGAAAAATAAATGTTCCTAAATTTTAAAAAACCTGTTACGTTCGACATATTTCGACAAATATATAGATAGGAGGTGAACCGATGTCCGAGATCCGGAGAGACCCGGCTTTCAGTGGGGCCGCGGAGAGTACGGAGCAAATCCAGGGGCATCCGGCCAAAGGCGAAACCCAGATTGAGCGGCTGCAAGACCAATTGGCGGACCTGTTGTATCCATCAGAAGGCGGGGAGATTGACATTGAGTCGCTGGACGCCCTGCTGGAACAGATGGAGACGGTCTGCCCACTGCCTGCGTCGCTGTCCACTGAGCCGAAGGAGGGTTTAGAGCGGTTTCACCGGCGATACGCCTCTGTCATTGACGAGACATGCGCCGGGGAGTCAGCGGAAACTGCTCCTGCGGTTTCAAAAAAGCGGCATTCAATAAGGCCATTTGCCAGGGCGCTGCCCTTCGTGGCTGCCCTCATCCTGCTGTTTGGCACTGTAACAGCACAGGCTTTCGGCGTAGACGTGTTTTCGGCTATTGCCCGCTGGACGTCGGAGATTTTCCGCTTGGACGGCGGTTCCACTCCCTATGCCACCGTGACGGTCCGTCCTTTGGAGGTGGGAGAGGAAGCTGTATATGAGAGCCTGGAAGAGGCTGTAGAGGCTTTTGGGATAGAAGCCCCCATTGTGCCTAAGGAAATTCCGGAGCGGTTTGAGTTGGTAGAAGTTCGGGCAGTCCAGAGGAAACTTGGCGTCTTAATTTACGCTGAATATAAAAGTACAGACGGAGTTTTTCAAGTCCGTTATAACGAAGCGGCCGCGCAGGAGTTTAACACATTAGAAAAAGAAAGTAGTGCCGTTGACTCCTATTTCAACGGTGGGATTGAACATAGGCTGACATCTGATTTAGGTCTGCAAAAAGCCGTATGGCAAAATGGTGATTTTGAGTGCTGTATCCAAGGCTATATTTCTAAAGAAGAAGCGATAAGTGCAATTGATTCCATTTACTGAGGAGAGGTATGATGAAACGCTTTTGGAAAAAATTCTTGAGCAGCTTTTTGGCTGTTTTGATGGTTTCCAGCATTCTTTGTACATTTACGGCTGCCTTTGAGCGGTCCAGTGCATATCTCAGTGCGTATCGTGCAGGAATAACACCCGAATCGGACGGTAAACTTGTTATTACCGTTGATGTAACAGGTGTTGGACGCATGTCGGAAATCGGAGCGAAAACAATCTATGTGTATGAATCCACGGACGGGCAATACTTCCGCTGGGTCGCGACTTATGAAAGCTCTGATTATCCGCAAATGATGGGCTCCGGAAGTATCTTTTATGAAGATGTGATTACCCATCAGGGGACACCCGGACGCTATTACTACGCAAAGGCTTGCGTCTATGCCGGCAATGATACTGGCGGCGATGAAAGATATTGCAACACCGCCATTAAGAAGGCCATATCTTGACGCTTCTTGTATTTTATCAAAATTCCGGGCACAGCCCGCACCTCTTTATACGCAATGTGGTCATTCAGACCCATTCCATAAAGAGGCGCGGGCTGTGTCCTATTTCCGCATGAAAATACGCCCGGACTGCCGGGCGCGGCGGAGTGTTTCCCTTTGCCTCTGCTGGTCTTGTGCAATTGCGCTAAAAAATTCTCTCATTTTCAGATAAAATGACGTTTTTCTGAAATTCCTGAAAATCCTCCCCC
>JAAWTB010000040.1 GCA_022801815.1 Oscillibacter sp.
AAGGCCACCAAGGCCGACGGCGAGACGGAAGAATTCGTCGTCTCCCCCGGCGGCGTGCCCACCGCCTTCGTCTTCAAGACCATTTCCGACCAGTACGGCAAGTACTCCTTCGTCAAGGTCCTCTCCGGCACCATTACGCCGGACATGCCCATGGTGAACGCCCGCACCGGGGAAAAGGTGAAGCTGGGCCGCCTGTACGCCATCCGGGGCAAGAAAAACGCCGAGGTGAAGGAGCTGGTCTGCGGCGACATCGGCGCCATCGCCAAAATGGATATCAGGACCGGGGACACCCTCTGCGACGAGCGGAAGGTGGTCAGCCTTAAAAACATCCCCTTCGCCGAGCCCTGCTACTCCGTGGCCATCCAGCCCAAGACCCGGGGCCAGGAGGATAAGATTGCCCAGGGCCTGAACCGCCTGAACGAGGAGGACCCCACCTTCACCGTGGTGAACAACGCCGAAACCCACCAGATGGTCATTTCCGGCGCGGGCGACATGCAGATGGACGTGCTGGTCAGCAAGCTCAAGGACCGCTTCAAGGTGGAAGCCGAGCTGAAGCCCACCCGGGTGCCCTACCGGGAGAAGATCCGCAAGACCGTGCAGAAGCAGGGGCGGCACAAGAAGCAGACCGGCGGCTCCGGCCAGTTCGGCGACGTGTGGGTCCGGTTCGAGTACAACCCCGACGAGGAGGAGATGGTCTTTGCCGAGGAGGTCTTCGGCGGCTCCGTGCCCCGGAACTTCTTCCCGGCGGTGGAAAAGGGCCTCCGGGAGGCCTGCATCCACGGCCCCCTGGCGGGCTATCCCCTGGTGAACCTGAAAGCGGTTCTCTACGACGGGTCCTACCACCCGGTGGACTCCTCGGAAATCGCCTTTAAGACGGCGGCGCAGCTGGCCTATAAGGCCGCCATGCCGGAGGCCAACCCCGTCCTGCTGGAGCCCATCGGCGAGCTGAAGGTCACCGTGCCCGAGAACTATACTGGCGACGTCATGGGCGACATCTCCAAGCGCCGGGGCACCCCCATGGGCATGGACCCCGTGGGCGACGGCACTCAAATCATCACCGCTGAGGTTCCCATGGCGGAGATGGGCACCTACGCCATTGACCTCCGGGCCATGACCCAGAGCCGGGGCAGCTTTACCTTCCACTTTGTCCGCTATCAGGACTGCCCCCCTGCCGCCCAGGAGAAGGCCATCGCCGAAGCGAAGGCCATGGCGGAGGGCTGAGAGGTCCCTTCTGCGAATATGTGAAAGCAAGGCCCCCGCTCCTTTGGAGCGGGGGCCTTCTCTTATGCTCTGCTGGGAAATCCGGCGAACGGCGCCCTTAGACGGGGGGAAACCGACCGGAGAGAGAAATACGGTTCCCCCCGCCGTTCGGACGTCCGCCGGAAACATAAAAGCGGTGCCGAGCCTGAAAAAACCCAGCACCGCATCAAATATGCGTACGCACGCCTGAAAACCCGCCCCGCCGCCCTTGAAAAAAGGGGAAAGAGTGGGTATAATAGGCCCGTGGTGCAGTAAAACTGCTGTGCTGAGTGGCTAGAGCACTCGTACAGGGCCGCTGGGTGCTGGAACCACCCGGCGGCCTGCCGCGTCTATGTTTCCGGCTTCTATTGTAACCCGGCGCGGTGAAAATTGCAAGGGCATTCGCCAAAAAACCCGCCGGTTCTTCCCCGGCGGGCCGCGGGGAATCAGTTCACCCGCAGCCGGTTCACCGTCTCCTCTTCCGGCGTGACGTAAACGGTGCGGTAAGTCGTATAAATCACCATGCCCGGCCGACCTCCGGCGGGTTTTTTCACGTTTCGAACCTCCGTGTAATCCACCGGCACATTTCCGCTCTCACGGGCCTGGGAAAACCAGGCCGCAAGCTCTGCCGCCTGGAGGATATCCTCCTCTGCGGGCGGCTGGCCTCCGCAGCGGAGGATGACGTGGGAGCCGTGAATCTTCTGGGTGTGGAGCCAGAGATCCCGGCGGTCCGCGTCTTTTAAGGTCAATTTCTCATTTTGGCGGTTGTTCCGCCCCACCAGCACCCGGAGGCCGGAGGCCGTGCAGAACTCCCAGGGGGCGGCGGGACGGGCTTTTTCTTTTTTCCCTTTGCCCTGCTTTTTGAGGAATCCCGCTTCCCGGAGCTCGGCGCGGATATCCCAAAAATCCTGTTCCGTCTCCGCCTGGGAGAGCTCCGCCAGGACGCTCTCCAGGTACTCCAAATCCCGCTTCGCCAGGTTCATCTGCTCCCGGAGGTACCGCTCCGCCGTCTTGGCCTTGGCATAGCGCTTATAGTATTTGGCGGCGTTCTGCTGGGGCGTCAGCAGGGGGTCCAGGGGAATGGTAACAGGCGCGTTCTCTTCATAGTAATTCTCGCACTCCAGCCGGGACTGTCCCCGTTCCATCCGGTAGAGGTTGGCGGTAATCAGGTCCCCCTGAACCCGAAGCCTATCCCGGTTCTGCGTCTCGGCATATTCCTTTTCCTGAAGGGCCAGCTTTCGCCGCAGCCGGTCCCGGGCTGTTGCGGCCGCCCGCAAGAGATCCGCCCCCCGCTGGCGGGTCCGTTCCTGCCGCTCCCGGGCTTGGTAGAAGGCGTCCAGCAGGGCGGAGAAGCTGGGGTAGGTTACGATCTCCGCCGCGCCGCCGTACTGACCTACAGGGACGCAGGCAAAGTCCAGGGGATTGCTGTCCCGAAGCAGGCAGATGGGGGTGAATCGGCTCTCCCGGACCCGGGCCGAAAAGTCTTCCAAAGCCCGCCAGAGGGGGCCGGGGCCACCCAGCTGAAAAAGCCGTGCATCCGTATCCCCTGCCGCCTGGAACCCAAGCTCCCGGGCCATGAGGGGCGAGAGGCCGAAATACTGGTCCAGCAGAAAACTGTCCAGGGTCTTTTCCCCCGGGGCGGCGGCAAAGCGGGCGGCGAAGCCCTCCTCTGTCTCCTCCAGAAAGGGCAGGCGGCCTGCGGAGGCCGGGGGCTGGTAAAAGAGACCCGGCAGAACCTGCCGCGCGGCGGACATATCTGCGTCCACCCGGCGGAGACTGTCGATGACCCGCCCCTCTTCGTCCAAAAGAATGAGGTTGGACCGCCGGCCCATGGCTTCCAGCACCAGGGTCCGCTTTCCCGCCCGGCCCAGCTCGTCGGAGGCGTCGAATTCTATGCGTACCAGCCGTTCCAAAGGAGGCTGCGTGATGCCGGATACCCGGGCTCCGGACAGGTGCTTGCGCAGCAGCATGCAGAACATGGGGGGCTCCGCCGGATTGTCCCGGAGAAGCTCCGTCAGCTGGATGCGGGGGGCCCCCGCCCCGGCGTTCAGCAAAAGCCGCTTTCCTCGGAAGAGAAGGACCACCTGGTCCCGGGCGGGCTGCTGGACCTTGTCCACCCGAAGGCCCGTCAGCTGGGGCCGCAGCTCCTCTACAACGGCCTGTAAGCAAATCGCGTCAATCGCCATGGGTTCCCTCCTCCATCATCCGGCAAAACAGCTGGTTAATCCGCTCCGTCTCTCCTTGAAGATAAAGCCAGCCCAGCAGGGCCTCCAGAGCGGTGGCTTCGCCGTACTGCGCCCGGCTGGCATGATGGGGAACGGTGTGTACCTGGGCGTTTCGCCCCCGGCGGAAGACGGCCCGTTCCTCCTCCGTCAGAAGGGGAAGGATTTTCTCCGCCTTCTCCGCCTGGGACTCGGCGCAGACCAGGGACACGGCGGCCCGGTGCATTCCCCGGCCCGTGGCGCCGCCGTGGGAGCAGAGCCAGGCCCGGACCAGCAGCTCGAACACCGCGTCCCCCATGTGGGCCAGGCCGATGGAGCTGATTTCTAAAAGCCGGTCCCGGGGAAGGGCGGGCTGAAAGTAGTTTTCCATGGTGCTCTCCTTTTTCTCAAAGCCTCTGAAGCGCCGCCGACAATCGGGCGAAATCCTCCAGGGTCAGGGCCTCCCCTCGAACGGAGGGGGAAAGGCCGCAGTTCTCCACCGCCGCCTGGACCGCCTCCCGGCCCTTCTCCGGCAGGGCGGCGGAGAGGCTGTTCACCAGCGTCTTCCGCCGCAGCAAAAAGGCCCCCCGGATACAGCGGAAGAAAAACGCCTCATCCTCCGTCTCCACAGGGGGCTTCTCCCGCCGGACGCAGCGCAGGACGGCGGAATCCACCTTGGGAGCGGGAAAAAACTTCGCCGCGGGAACGCCGAAGAGGACCTCCGTCTCCATGTAGTATTGCAGCCAGAGGGTAAAGGCCCCGCCGTCCGATGAGCCCTGGGGGGCCGCCAGCCGCTGGGCTACCTCCTTTTGCAAAAGCACGGTGATACTCTCAAAGCAGGGGGTTTCCACCAGCTTTGTCAGCACCGGGGTGGTGATGTTGTAGGGAAGGTTGGCGCAGACCAGGGGCCGGAGGCCCTGAAACTTCTCCGTTGCCAGGGCGCGGAGATCCAGCTTCAGCGCGTCTCCGGGGATGATTTCCGCATTTCCATAAGGGGCCATGGTTTCCGCCAGCACGGGGAGGAGCTTCTGGTCCAGCTCAATGGAAACTACCTTTCCCGCCCGGCCTGCCAGCTCCGCCGTCAGGCATCCGACGCCCGGGCCAATCTCCAGCACGCCGCAGTCCGCCGCCGCCTGAGAGGCGGCGGCAATGGCCGCTGGAACCGCCGGGTCAATCAGGAAGTTTTGCCCCATGGATTTGGAAAAGTGGAAATCATGCCGCCCCAAGAGGGCGCGAAGAGTCTCCCGGTCGCAGAGGTTCATGGCCTGTCCGCCTTTCTTGATGAAATAATCAGGGAGAGTATACCAGAAAAACCCCCTTATGAAAAGGGGAAAATGGGAAGAAGCGCCCCTGCCGCGTATTTTATAGCCGGCGCGGCGGATAAAAGCCGTTTCCATTAACCGCCTTCCAGCGGCGGACCGGGATGTTTGTCCCCGGAAATATAAACAATCCGTGAATTTCCGGCAAATTTAAAAAATGTCGCAATTGCAACTAGCAGTCCAGGGCGGAACCTGCTATACTCATGTTACTGTCTAAACAGAAAACATAGGTTTCAAAATTATAAGGAGGAGTACATTTATGAAGAAGTGGGTTTGCCCTGTCTGCGGTTATGTTCACGAGGGGGACACGGCCCCTGAAAAGTGCCCCCAGTGCGGCGTCCCCGGCGCGAAGTTTAAGGAGCAGGGCGCGGATATGACCTGGGCCGCCGAGCATGTGGTCGGCGTGGGCAAGACCTTTGGCGCGGACGTTCCCGCCGAGGCGCAGAAGGAAATTCTGGACGGACTGAACGCCAACTTTACCGGCGAGTGCACCGAAGTGGGCATGTACCTGGCTATGGCCCGTGTGGCCTACCGGGAGGGCTATCCCGAGATCGGCATGTACTGGGAGAAGGCCGCCTATGAAGAGGCCGAGCACGCCGCCAAGTTTGCCGAGCTCCTGGGCGACGTGGTGACCACCAGCACCAAGAAGAATCTGGAACTGCGGGTAGAGGCCGAGAACGGCGCCACCGCCGGCAAGTTCGCCCTGGCGAAGCTGGCCAAGCAGTACAACCTGGACGCCATCCACGACACCGTCCACGAGATGGCCCGGGACGAGGCCCGCCACGGCAAGGCGTTCAAGGGCCTGCTGGAGCGTTACTTCAAATAATCCATCCAAATCAAATCCTGCGGGTCTGATTTGGAGAGGATGAGCATCGTAAGGAGGAGGCCCTCCCGCCTGTGCGGAGGTCAACCTTACGAAGATTGTGAGGACAAAATGGATAAGTATGTCTGCCCCTGCGGCTACGTCTATGATCCCGCTGTGGGCGACCCCGACAACGGCGTCGCCCCCGGCACACCCTGGGACCAGGTCCCCGAGAGCTGGGTCTGCCCCGTCTGCGAGATGGGCAAGGACGTGTTCGAAAAGGAATAAAAGACGAGAGGACGGAGCGGATGCTCCGTCCTCTTTTTGCACTTGCAGGTGGGAAAGGCCATACCGGCGCGCCGGCAGCCGCTTTTCACTCCGTCATCTCCTCAAAGCTTTGGATGTAGTACTCCGCCAGGCGGCGCAGTTCCTCCTGCTCCGGCTCCGAGGCGTCGTACACCGCCGCTGTGCGGAAGCCCGCCGCCTTGGCCGTCCGCAGGGCGTGGAGGGCGTCCTCAAAGACCACGGTGTCTTTTTTTGTGGACTGAAGGCGGCGAAGGGCCCGCTCGTAAACCTCCGGCCCCTCCCGCTTGCTCTGGCCTGCTTCCCGGGCGGTGACGATGCCCCGGAAGAAGCCGTCGATGCCCGCTGTCTTCAGGGCCGCCTCAGCCAGGGGGCGGTCCGTGGCGGTGGCCACATACATCCAGACTCCCTCCATTTTTAAAATGGAGAGGAAATGGACGACCCCCGCCTTGGGGCGGACCTCGTGAAGGTAGAAATGCTCAATCCGTCCCCAGATTTCGTTTACAAGCTCCTCCACCGTCTCCGAGAGGCCGAAGAGCTCCTTACAGTAGGCCGTCCCCTCCCAGAGACCCAGGGAGGCCACCTGCCGGTCCAAATCCGGGGGCGGGACCGCTCCGTGATTCGCGGCCAGAACACTCCCCAGCGTCTGCCACATGGGCATGGAGTCCAGCAGCGTTCCATCCATATCGAAAATGGCGCTTTGAAGTCTCATGGATTTCCTCCTTTACTCCGGCAGCCTGGCAAGGCCCGCCTCCACCAGCTTTTGGAGGCTCATCAAAATGCCCAGCTTCGCGTGCTGCCAGGTGAGCCCGCCTTGAAAATATACCGCATAGGGCGGCCGGATGGGCCCGTCGGCGGAGAGCTCGATGGAGCTGCCCTGGATGAAGGCCCCGGCGGCCATAACCACCTCGCTGTCGTAGCCCGGCATGGCCCAGGGTTCCGGGGTGACGTAGCTGTCCACTGGCGCGGCGGCCTGGATGCCCCTGCAAAAGGCCAGCATGGCCTCCCGGCTCCCCAGGGTGACGGCCTGGATGATGTCGTGGCGGTCCTCCGCGGCATTGGGGACGCAGGGAAAGCCCAGGCCCTCATAGAGATTGGCGGCGAAGACCGCCCCCTTCAAAGCCCCCGCCGTCACCGTGGGGGCCAGGAAGAGACCCTGGTAAAAAGCGGGCATCAGCCCCAGGTTGGCCCCCACCTCCTGCCCCAGGCCGGGAGCGGAAAGGCGGTAGGCGCAGCGCTCCACGCATTCCTTTGTGCCGCAGATGTACCCGCCGATGGGGGCCAGGCCCCCGCCGGGGTTTTTGATAAGGCTGCCCACCACCATGTCGGCCCCCAAGTCCGAGGGCTCCCGAGTCTCCACAAACTCGCCGTAGCAGTTGTCTACCATGACCTTCACATCCGGCTTCACGGACTTGCAGAAGGCGATCAGTTCCCCAATCGCGGCCACGGAAAAGCTGGGCCGGGTGGCGTAGCCCTTGGAGCGCTGGATGGTGATGAGCTTGGTCCGCTCGTTGATGCGGGATCGGATGGTTTCATAATCAAAGCCGCCGTCCTCCAGAAGGTCCGCCTGGGCGTAGGAGACGCCGTACTCTCGGAGGGAGCATTTGCCGGGCCGGATGCCGATGACCTCTTCCAGCGTGTCGTAAGGAGCCCCCACGGGAGAGAGCAGCTCGTCCCCTGGCAGAAGGTTGGCGGACAGGGCCACGGTGAGGGCGTGGGTTCCGCAGGTGATCTGGGGCCGGACCAGGGCGGCCTCCGTGTGAAACACGGCGGCGTAGACCCGTTCCAGGTTGTCCCGGCCCTCGTCGTCATAGCCATAGCCGGTGGTGGCGGCGAAGTGGGTGGCGTTGACCCGGTTTTCCTGCATGGCGCAAAGAACCTTGGCCTGGTTGTACTCGGCGGTGCGGTCGATGTCCGCGAAGCGGTTCCGAAGGCGGTCCAGCGCCGCCTCCCCGTAAGCGAAGACGGCGGGGCTGACCCCCAGGGTCTGATAAATGGCTTGCAGTTCCATGAAAGGGCTCCTTTTCTTTCCATCAAGTTCCACAGAGCTTATCATAGGCGATGGAGCCGCAGCTGTCAAGGGGTTGCTTTTCCAGATGGGAACGTGTAAAATGAGAGGGAAAAAACTTCCCGGAAAGGAGGCGCTTCCATGCCCAGCGTCCTCGTTCACGCCCCCGACGACCCCGTCACTCTCACCGCCCAGGCGGTTAAGCGCCTCCTGGACCGGGGGGACGGCGACGCCGCCCTGCTCTATCTGGCCCTGCTGCGCCGCCGGGGCGACGCGCCCCCCCGGTCCCTGGCGGGAGAACTCCGCTGGGACCGGAGCCGCATTGAATCGGCGGAGGCCGCCCTCCGGGACCTGGGGCTTATCGCCCCACAGAGCCCGCCGCCGGAGCCCGCCGACGAACCTCCCGCCTATCAACAGGAGGAGCTGACCGGCAAGCTGGAGGAAAGCGAGGACTTCCGCCGCCTCACCGCCGAGGTAGAGCGGAAGCTGGGCAAGCGCCTCACCACGGCGGACCTCTCTGCCCTTCTGGGATTATACGACTACCTGGGGCTCCCCTCCGACGTGATCTATCTCCTGGTCTGCCACTGCGCGGAGCGGACCGCCGCCCGCTTCGGCCCGGGGCGGAGGCCCACCCTCCGCCAAATTGAGCGGGAGGGCTACGCCTGGGCCCGGCGGGGCGTCGACACCCAGGCCGCCGCCGCCGAGTACCTCCGGGATTACGCCCGGAAGCGGGAGGCGGTCCCGGCCTATATGCGGGCCCTCCGCCTGGGGGAACGGCCCCCGGTGCGGGAGGAGGAACAGTACCTCCTCCAGTGGCTGGAGTGGGGCTTTTCCCCGGAGGCCGCCGCCCTGGCCTATGAGAAGACCGTTGTCAAATGCCGCGAGTTCAAGTGGAGCTACTGCAACGGCATCCTCCGCCGCTGGCACGAGGCGGGGCTCCACACCCTGGATGAAATCGAGGCGGGGGACAAGCGTCCCAAGCCCGAGGGGGCGATCAGCGTCCGGACTGCCTCCGGCAAGGCCGCAGGCAACGCTTGGATGCGCAAATACATCCAGCAGCGGAGAAAGGAGGAGTGAGCCATGGCCTATGACGGGAAGATCATCCGCCGGGCCCTCCGGCGGTTTGAGGAGGACAAGCGGGACCGGGAGGAACGGACCCGGGTTCGCCGGGAAACGGTCTTCGACCGCCAGCCCCGGCTCCGGGAGATTGACGCCCAGCTTCGGGCCACCATGAGCCGCATCCTCTCCTCCGCCCTGCGGAGGGGGACAGACCCCCGGGCGGCGGTGGAGGCCCTGAAAAAGCAGAACCTGGGCCTTCAGGAGGAACGGAGGCTGCTGCTGGAGGGCCTGGGCCTCCCGGCGGACTGCCTGGAGGGCAAGCCCGCCTGCTCCCTGTGCGGGGATACCGGCTGGCGGGAGGGGCGGATGTGCCGCTGCCTGAAGTCCTACTGCGCCCGGGAGCAGCAAAAGGAGCTGAGCCGGATGCTGGATTTGGGGAACCAGAGCTTTGAAACCTTCTCCCTGGAATGGTATGACCAGGCGGAGGACCCGGCCTTGGGCGTCTCTCCCCGGGAGAATATGGACTGGATTTTCCGAACCTGCAAACGCTACGCCGAGGTCTTCGGGCCGGGGAGCGGGAACCTCCTCCTCACTGGGGAACCGGGGCTGGGGAAGACCTTCCTCTCCGCCGCCATTGCCCGGGAGGTCAGCGCCGGGGGCTTTTCGGTGGTTTACGACACCGCCGTCCATATCTTCGACCGCTTCGAGGCCCGGAAATTCGGCCGGGAGCTGGGGGAGGCCGTGGAGGCGGATGTGGACCGGGTGATGGACTGCGACCTGCTGATTTTGGACGACCTGGGGACGGAACTGACCACTCCCTTCGTCCAAAGCGCCCTGTACGGCATCGTCAACGGCCGCATTACGGACCGCCGGGCCACCATTCTCAGCACGAATCTGAAGCTGGACGAGCTGGCCCGGCGCTACACGCCTCAGATTGTCTCCCGGATGGAGGGGGAATATCAGGTCCTTCCCTTTTTTGGGGAGGACATCCGGCGCTTGAAAAAGGAGCGGGGATAAGGAACTTACCCTGCCGCCCACCGCCGCCCCCACACCGTCAGGGCCGCCCCGGTCAGGGCCCAGCCGAAGACGCAGGAGGCCCAGAACCGCACGCCCCCCAGTTCCCACAGCGCCGCCCCCAAAACGGTGGCCGACAGCACCCGGGGGAAGCTCCCCAGCAGCCCGGCGGCGAAATAAGGCCGCCAGGGTGTCCCCGCCGCCCCCAGCCAAAGGCTTACCAGCTCTGTGGGCAGCACCCCCGCCAGGCGCAGGAGGAATACGTCCCGCCCCTTCGCCGGGCCTGCCTCCAGCGCCGCCAGCCGGGGGTGCCGGGCGGCCAGGTCCCCCAAGACTCCCCGTTTCCGCCGCCCGATGAGGTACGGTCCCGCCTGGGCCGCCGCTGTGCCGCAGAGATTGGTCCCCAGGGCCAGGGGAAACGGCAGGAGCAGCCCCGCCGCCGCCGCCAGGGCCGTGACGGGCAGGGCTGCTGTCAGGCCCTTGAGGCCGTACAGCGCCAGCAGGGCCAGGGCCGCCAGATGGGACTGGCCCGGCGTCCAGGCGGCGATTCTCTCTGCCGTCAGGGCGGAGCGGCAGGACCAGGCTGCCAGGCCCAGGAGAGTCCACAAAAGCAGGGGGAGCACGTGTTTTTTCATAGGGACCTCCTTTCTCCCCCCTAGTATGCCCCGCCGCGCCTATCACGTCCGCATCCTCTGCCGCAAAAAAGGCCCCCGGTTGTGACCGGGGGCCTTTTTTTGTACGCAAACTGCGAGGCTTAGGTTCCTCACTCCTCCGACGGGGGAATCACCACAATAGCGGGAGGCTCCGCCGGTTCTGCCGGAGTATCCGGCTCGGCGGGAAGCTCTGCCGGGCCTGCCGCCGGAACGCTGGGATTGGCAGTTTCGGGGGGCTCCTGCTCCGCCGGCGTGCCGGGGACTACGGGGGCGGAGGCCTCCGGAACTTCTTCCTTGGGCGGGCCCACCAGCACCAGGCGGTTGCGGTGCTTGTAGTCGCTGATGGCCTCCACGTCGCTGGAGATCAGGTTTCCGCTGCCGTCAAAGATGTTGCGGTAGGTCTTTACCCGGTAGCCGGTGTAGGGGGTCACCTTCACCTGCCGCTGACCGGGGGCCAGGGAGGGATCCAGCTGTTCCACCTCCTCGAAGGGGGTGGTGGACAGGGTTTCGTAGGTCATCTTTACCACCAGGTCGTCGGTCTTGGTGCCCCAGAGCTGGACGGTGAGATAGCCCTTGTCGTATTTCGCCACAATTTTCAGGGGATACTGGGTGTTGTTGGTGAACTTGTAGTCCGGCCCGCCCCAGGACACCGTGGCGTCCATGCCCCGGGTGATGTAGGCGGGGATATACCGATGGGCGTACCGTTCGGTGATTTCCATGTTGGACAGGAGACAGGCGTAGTAAAGCGTGGAAGAGGGCTGGCACACGCCGCCGCCGATTTCGTCCACGGTTTCCCCCTGGACATAGGCGGGGGCGGCTTTATAACCCTTGGCCACTGTCCGCTGGCCCACGGTTTCGTTATAGGAAAACACATCTCCGCTGTTAAGCACCGTCCCGTCAAAGGCGGCGGAGGCCAGCTTCACGTTGCTGACCCGGGCGGCGGTGCCCCCCACGTGGGTGGTGCACTCCCCCAGCAGGTCCCGGAAGAGAACGGCCTTCAGCTCCTGCGCCGTAATGTCCGGCTCCCGGATGTCAGCGGGGACAGAAACTGTCTCCCCGGGCAGGGCGGCGGTCAGGGCCCGCTGGGCGGACGCGGCGTCAAAGGACGCCCCCCACTTCTCCGGAAGGATGCCCCCGGTCTCCTTATCGTAACGGGCGTTCTCCATCTCGCCGGATACAGCTTCGTGGACCGCCTGAATGGACAGGGGTGCGGCGGGCCGGGTGGTCACATCCACCAGAACCTCCGTCTCCCCGCGGGCGGCGGCGTTCTCCATGGCCATGGCCAGGCCCTCCTCTCCCACGGAGCGGCCGTTGGCCTCCTTGGTCAAAAGAATCGCGTCGTCCAGTACCTCAAACTGTCCGTCCTGGGGTTCCAGGGCCAGTTCCTCCGCCAGATGAGCCACGCCCTGGCGAAAGATCTCCTCGTCCCGGTCCTGGGCCGTCAGGCCGTCTCCCTCGCTGTCGCTGAGAATGGACAGCACCCTGGCCCCCCGGCTGAGAAAAGGGGCGGCGGTCTGCTGGTCAAAACACCGCTGGGCGATGCCGGGGCACTGCTCCGCCGTGTAGCCAAGCTCCCCCAGCGTGATAGAGGCGCCCCCGGCCTCCGGAAGCCAGCCCTCCTCCTCCGCCGTTTGGACAGGGGAGACGGAAAGGGTCCGCCCGGGCAGGGCTCCCGCCAGCACCTGGCCCGCCTGCTCCACCGTGAGGCCCCCCACGTCAATGCCGCTGATGGTCTCCTTGGGGTAGAAGACCGTCCGGGAGCCCGCCCAGGCACAAAGCCCGGCGTAGCCGGCCGCCATGATGGCGGCGGTCAGGGTCAGGGCAATGATCACCGGGGCGGCGGAGCCCTTCTTCACCCGGGCGCCGCCGGGCGTCGTGGCTTCATTTGTCAGCTGTCCCAATACAGTCCCTCCTTTTCGGCCCATACACAAAAGGCCGTTTCTCTCTCAGGGTATTTTAACACAGATTGGGGGAAAAAGTGATTACAATATAGTAACAAGAAAAAGAGGCCGGGCAGCGGTCAGGACCCCGGCCTCCTGGGGATGCGGATGGTCATGACAATTTCCTCCTCCGTGTCTTCCCGAAGGCACTTGGCCTCCACCCCCGCCTCCCGGACGATGCGCAGCCCCCGATCCACGCTGTTTAAAAACAGCCGCACGTCCTTTAAGATGTACGTCCGCCGCCCCGCCGGGGCCGCCGTTTGGAGCTCTTGAAGCCGCCGCTCCACGTACTGCTCCGTCTGGGCCACGTTCCAGCCCCGCTCCGCCGCCCGGCGGGCGGCGGCCAGCCGCTCCTCCTGGTCCTCCAGCCGGAGGAGGGCCCGGGCGTGACGCTCTGTCAGGCCCGTCTCCAAAAGAAAGGCCTGACAGGCCGGGGACAGCCGGAGGAGCCGCAGCTTGTTGGCTACCGCCGAGGCCGAGCGGCCCAGCTGAGCCGCCGCCTCCTCCTGGGTGACTCCGCTGCGGCGAAGGTAGTCCGCGATGGCGGCGGCCTCCTCGAAATAATGGAGGTCCTGCCTCTGCAAGTTTTCCACCAGGGCCAGCAGGGCGGATTCCCGTTCGTCTACATCCGCCTCTACACAGGGCACCGCCGCCAGTCCCGCCAGCCTCGCCGCCCGGAGCCTCCGCTCCCCCGCCACAAGTTCCCAGCCGTCGGGCCTCCGCCGGACCACCAGGGGCTGGATTACCCCGTGCCGCCGGATGGACGCCGCCAGTTCCCGCAGGGCCCCCTCGTCAAACAGCCGCCGGGGCTGCCGGGGATTGGGGCGGATGGCCTCCACCTCCAGCCGCAGCACCCGCTTTTCCTCACCCATGGGACCGCCTCCTTCCAATTTGTCCCATTCTACCGGACGGAGCATGAAAAACCATGGGGAATCTGTCGGCGGAGGGAAATACGGCTTGCGCCGGGGCGGAAAAGCCGGTATAATAGCTGCAAGGAGGTGCTGTTTATGGGTACTGAAAAAGAGCGCACGGACACGCAGAAGGCTTTGTTGTACGATCTCCGCCTGTTTTTCAGCACCGGGGAGAAGGAGGACTACACGAGGCAGGAAATCCTGGAGCTGCTGGATAAAATCGCCCTGGCCAAAGACCAGGAGTAAAGAGCGGAAGGGCCCGGCGGGATATACCCGCCGGGCCCTTCTCTTCTTTTCATCCGGGACAAAAGGCTTCGCGCCCGGCGGAGACTGGCGCCCCGCTCATGGGTTCGCTCAGACCTTCTGATTCTTCTTGGGATGGGCGATGGTCACGCAGCCCTCGATGGCCAGAATGACCGCCAGGACCACCAGCAGGATGCCCAGAATGGCCTGGACATAGGGGCCC
>JAAWTB010000041.1 GCA_022801815.1 Oscillibacter sp.
CACCGCGCCCAGGACCGCCGCCTTTACCTCCTCGTCCAGACCTGCGCTCAGATATCCTCTGGGGATCCCGATCCGCATCCCTTTTACGTCGTCCACCAGAGCGCTGGTAAAATCCATATCCTCCCGTTTGACCGAGGTGGAGTCCTTGGGGTCCTATCCCATTGTGCTCCTGGCCGCCCCAGATTTTGCCGAGACGGATTTTACGACTCCGGGCCAGCGAAAAGCCGTTTCTCTGGTCACCGACGAGCCGGATAGCATTTTTCGCCGCCGGCTGGAAGAGTATCTCTGTCAGCGGAACATTGAGCTGGACACGACGCTGGAGCTCTGGAGCATTGAGACCATCAAGCGCTGTGTCATGAGCGGCCTGGGCTTCACCTACCTGCCCCGGTTCGCGGCGGCGGAGGAGCTGGCAGACGGGCGGCTGGTGGAGCTGCGGGCGCCGGTCTCCGGCGTCCCCGCTCCGGCGCTGTGCGCCTGGAGGAAAGGGCGGTGGGTTACTCCGGCTATGGAGCTGTTTTTGGAGCTCCTGCGGGAGGAGCTGGGATGGATGTGTTCAGGTTAAAAAGCAAAGCCGGCCTTGCTTTTTGGAGGCGTCCCATTCCTGCCGGCCGGTTTGCCGCCAAGAGAACGCCGCTTTGCCGTTGACGTTTGACCTGCTTGCCTGCCGTTTGCCTTGGGAAGCGAGGAATGGCGGAATCAGTTCTTTGGACGCTATGTTTTCCCTACAAGCTGGAATTGCCGTCTTATGAACAGCCGCCCGGGCGGGGGCGCATGTGTGGAAACCTGTGAAAAAGGATGGCCGGATGGTTGAGCGGAGAAACAGACAACCCGGGCCGGAGGATTTCCTCCGGCCCGGGCTTTTTCAACGCCTCACACCCGCCGCTTTCGCTCCAGGCGGGGGTCCCTCCGCTGGAAGGGCTTGTCGATGAGGATGATGTCGTCCCCGATCCGCTGAATGCAGTCCCAGGGGATATAAAACTCCTCGCCCCGGCCAAAGAGACCGAAGAACCGGGCGGGCCCGTAGACCACGATGGCGGCGACCTGACCCTCGGGGACGCGGAGATCGATGTCCGCCACGAGCCCCAGGCGGGAACCGTCGTTGATGTTGATGACCTCCTTCCGCCGGAGGTCCCGAAACCGGAACTGCATGGCCCTCAACTCCTTTCATGAAAGCCTATGCGGCGGCTGGGCCGTCCTATTCTGACAAAAGGCTAACTACGGTATTCCCCTTCGGGGAAGACTGCTACAGGGAAGGAAGTGGAAAGTTGAAAGATTGTGGAAAAGAACAACCCGGCCTTGGGCAACTGACGAAGATTTTACAGGAATCTTGGAAGTCTCCAGTACGGTCCTCAGTACGGAAGGACCAAGAACCTTGGAACGCAGGTGCCGGAAGCGGATACAGCAGGGACCGTCAAGCCCGCTGGGATGGCCGGGAGATGCGCACGGCCACGACGAAGGTACGGCGGGAGGTCTATGAGGTCTTTCGGAAGCTGTGTCAGGACCAGGGAAGGACCCCGTACGGAGTCCTTAAAGAGCTCCTGCTAACCTGGATAGAAAGGGAGGCCGGGCGTTTGTTCGAGTCGGGGGAACCTGCCGTCTGCGCGGCGGTGGAGGCCCTGGAGGAAGCCCCGTCCTGGACAGGCTGGCACTCCAGCGGCGGCGGTAGCTGACGGCCTGTCCTCCTTCAGCTCGGGCCCAGGTTCCGCCGTCCCGCTTTGCGTCGGGTACTCGAACGGCTGTTCGATAGAACAGAGCCCATGGCCCCGTCCCCCTCCGTTGAATTCTGTGAAGCCTACCACGCGCCGCAAGGGTCAAGATAAACGGCGGTCCCTTCCGGGCCCCCGGTCGGGCTTGCGCCCGCCCTGGCGGCGTGTGCGGGCCTCCGTGCGGCCCTCCGGGCCTCCCGGCGTCCCGCCCCCTCCGCCGCCCTCCGGGCTGCGGGGGCCCTGGCCCGCCGCCCTTGCGGCGCGTGGTTAATCGGCCTCACATTCAACGAAGGAGGACGAAACCATGGTCTCTGCCAATCTCACCAACGCCGTACGGAAGGCCGTCTACAAGCGGGACGGCTACGCCTGTGCCCTCTGCGGAAGCCCTCGAGGCCTCCAGGTTCACCACGCAATCCACCGCTCCCAGGGCGGCGGGGACTGCCACCATAACCTCATAACGCTTTGCTGGCGGTGCCACGCGGTGGCCCACGGGACCCGAATGCCGGAATATGCGGACTGGATGGATACGGAAGAAATGACCCAGGCGTGCATAGAGTATCTTGCGGACATGTACGCGCCGGACTGGTATCCCTACAGGGTATAGGGGGCTCCGGCCCCCTGGCCCCCAGGGGTTGCGTTTGATGGATGGCTCTG
Organism: Oscillibacter sp.; assembly: GCA_022801815.1. Classification (GTDB taxonomy): domain Bacteria; phylum Bacillota; class Clostridia; order Oscillospirales; family Oscillospiraceae; genus Oscillibacter. The sequence goes on from JAAWTB010000041.1 coordinate 2,361, forward strand.
CTACTATATGCAGTGCTGGCGGTACTTGTTGGCAACGAAGTGGTGGCTCCCCCCGCGCGGGCCCCGGCCCGCTTTGCGCTTCGCGCGGCCCCCCCGCAATGGCGGCGGCGGGCCTCCTGGTTCCGTGGGCCCGGCCCGCCGCCGCCGCTCGTCCGCTTCGCTCCCTCGCTCCTCGGCCCCGCGCTTTTCTTGTTTGGGGGGCGTGGTTGTGCGGGGCCTCGGGGTGTTCCGCCCCTGCGGGGGCGGGGACACTGGGAAAGGTCCTCAACTCCTTTCATGAAAGCCTATGCGGCGGCTGGGCCGTCCTATTCTGACAAAAGGTCCCAGTATAGGAAAAAACGCCGCTGGAGATACTCTGCTTAGAACATCCCTTTGGACCGGACACCCAAGAACTCAATCGGAACCCAGCGAGGCGGTTCCGGTTGAAGGGGAAGAACGTTCCCGTCCGGCGCAGTTTTCCGCCTTTAGGGAGGGAAATGGAGCGGTAAAGGGAATTTCTGACCAGGGGGCGGCTTTTATGCAGGGAAAAGTCGAGATCGCGGGAGTGAACACCGCCAAGCTGAAGGTGCTGAAAAACGAGGAGACCATGGCCCTCCTCCGCCGCAGCAAGGAGGGGGACCAGGAGGCCCGGCGGCAGCTGATTGAGGGAAACCTCCGGTTGGTGCTGTCGGTGATTCAGCGGTTTTCCAACCGGGGGGAGAACGTGGACGACCTGTTTCAGGTGGGCTGCGTGGGCCTGATTAAGGCTATTGACAACTTTGATATCAACCAGCCGGTAAAATTTTCTACCTACGGCGTGCCCATGATTATCGGTGAAATCCGCCGCTATCTCCGGGATAACAGCGCCATCCGGGTCTCCCGGTCCATGCGGGACACGGCTTACCGGGTGCTTCAGGTGCGGGAGCGGCTGATCTCCGAGACCCAGCGGGAACCCACAGTAGAGCAGATCGCCAAGGAGCTGGACATCCCCCGGGAGGACGTGGTCTTTGCCATGGACGCCATCGTGGACCCGGTGTCCCTTTACGAGCCGGTGTACTCCGACGGGGGCGACGCCCTGTGCGTCATGGACCAGGTCCGGGATACCCAGAACACTGACGAGCACTGGACGGACCGCATCGCACTGAAGGACGCCCTGCGCCGTCTGGACGACCGGGAGCGGCGTATTTTGTCCCTCCGATTTTACGAGGGCAAAACCCAGATGGAGGTTTCCGCCGAAGTGGGCATCTCCCAGGCCCAGGTTTCCCGGCTGGAAAAGGGAGCCATCAACACCATCAAGAAAAACATTTGACGAGGGGTCCGCCGAGATGGCGGGCCTTTCTTATTCGAAGGTCCGGGCCGCTTTTTGCCTGCGCATGGATTTCCCCCGTGAAATGGCAGGAAGCCATTGACAAAAGAGTGTTCCGCCTCCTATAATAAGGGCAGGTAAACCGGGAGCCGGAGAAGTCCGATCATAAAAATGGGAGTGGGAAGAGATGAACAGTATCCGAAAAAAGATCACGGTATGCTTGATGGCGACAGTCCTGATCGCTTTATTCGCGGTGGGCGCCGCAAGCATTGGACTGAATTACAGGAGCACCATCGCCACAGTGGACCAGATGATGAGCGAGACCGCCGTGTTGGCGGCGGAGCGCATTGAAGAGGAGCTGATCGCCTATAAAAACGTGGCTATGGACACGGGCCGTATCACGCAGCTGGCCAACTTCTTTACCTCGGTGGAGGAAAAGCGGTCCATCATTGACGAGCGGGTCAGCCTCCACGGTTTCCAGCGGGGCAACGTCATCGGCTTGGATGGAATCAGCATCTTTGACGGGAAGGACTACTCCGACCGGGAGTATGTCCAGCAGGCCATGAAGGGGAACGTCTACGTCTCCCAGCCCCTGGTCAGCAAAATCACGGGGGAACTGTCCATCATGGTGGCCGCGCCCCTGTATTCCAGCCAAGGGACCATTGCGGGCGTGGTTTACTTTGTCCCGCCGGAGACCTTCCTCAATGATATTGTATCCTCCATCAATGTCAGCGAAAACTGCCGGGCTTATATGATCAACCAAGACGGCGACACCATTGCCGACGTCACCTTGGATACCATCACGACCCAAAACATTGAGCGGGAAGCGCAGAGCGATCCTTCCTTGAAACAGCTGGCCGCCATCCACGCGGAGATGCGTCAGGGCAAGGTGGGCTTCGGAAGTTTCCGGAGCAGTGACGGTCCCCGCTTTGCGGCCTATGCCCCGGTGGAAGGAACCAACGGCTGGAGCGTGGCGGTTACTGCCATGAAGAAGGACTATCTGACAGATACATATTTTGGCATGCTCATCAACGTGCTGGTGATTATTGCCTCCATTCTGGCCTCTATCGTGGTGGCCCTGAAGCTGTCCAGCAACATCAGCGATCCCATGCGGGCCTGTGCCCAGCGGATGAAGCTGCTGGCGGAGGGCGACCTGCAAACCCCTGTTCCTCAGTCGAAGGGACGGGATGAGACGGCGGAGCTGATCCGCTCTACGGCGGAGATGGTGACGGGACTGAACACCATTATTCATGACATCAGCTACCTCCTTACGGAGATGGCCAACCAGAACTTGGACATTCGGTCCGCGCACCGGGAGGCTTATGTGGGGGACTTCCAGAACATCCTCCAGTCCATGCGGACGCTGAAGGTGGAGCTCAGCAGCACTATGCGCCAAATCAACGCCTCCGCCGGGCAGGTTTCCGCCGCCAGCAATCAGGTGTCCATGGGTGCCCAGACTCTGAGCCAGGGTTCCATGACCCAGGCCAGTTCCGTGGAGGAATTGGCGGCAACCATTACCGATATCTCCGACAGCGCGAAGCGGACCTCCGCCGCCGCCGAGGAGGCGGGACACTTTGTAAACCAGGCCGGCGGACATCTGGGGATCAGCGTGGAACATGTCAAGGAGCTCAACGCCGCTATGGAGAAGATCTCCGGCTCCTCAGAAGAGATTTCCAAGATTATTGCCACTATTGAAAATATCGCCTTCCAGACCAACATTCTGGCCCTGAACGCGGCGGTGGAGGCGGCCCGGGCGGGCAGCGCTGGCAAGGGCTTCGCTGTGGTGGCGGACGAGGTGCGGAACCTGGCCACCAAATCCGACCAGGCCGCCAAGGCCACCAAGGAGCTGATTGAAAGCTCCATCGCCGCCGTAGCCGAGGGCAGCCAGGCAGTGGAGAAGGTTACGGAATCCCTGGAGCAGACCAGCATTTCCGCCGGCCACGTGACCACGCAGATGAACATTGTGGTGGAAGCGGTGGAAAACCAAACCTCTGCTATCAACCAGGTTACCGAAGGCATCGACCAGATTTCCTCTGTGGTTCAGACCAACAGCGCCACCGCCCAGGAGAGCGCCGCCGCCAGCGAAGAGCTGTCCGCTGAGGCGGCGAGCCTGAAGCAGCTGGTGGACCGCTTTACGCTGGCAAAGGACTGAGCGGGGCCCCATTCAGGCGGCGAGACCGCACCGTTCAGCGGCTGTTTATCAAAAAAAGGCTTTGCGGCTGTGCCGCGGGGCCTTTTTTTGTGGCTGATCCACGAAAAAACGGCGAATATTGAAAATGCAGTTGACAAAATCAGGATTTTTGCTACAATAGATAGCGTTCAAAAGGCGTACGCCTTTTTTTCATGGTTTGTCCGCAAACCATGAAGAAAGTTGTATTCGCCTGGAAGACACAAAAATTTTTGGAGGTTTGCAATGAAGAAGTTTTTCAGCATGCTGCTGGCGCTTGTGATGCTTCTGGCCCTCGCGGGCTGCGGCGGCGACAACAGCACACCCGCGCAGGATCAGGGCGGCTCCTCTGACGCCGGCCAGACCCAGCAGGACGGGAATGAAGCCGGCTCCGGAGACGCTGCCGCCAGCCTGGAGGACGGCATCGGCGACTACCACATCGGCATCGTCACCGGCTCCGTCTCCCAGTCCGAGGATGACCGCCGGGGCGCCGAGGCGTTCCAGGCCAAGTACGGCGAGGATAAGGTTACCCTGGCCATCTATCCCGACAACTTCACCGAGGAGCTGGAGACGACCATCCAGACCATCGTCAACCTGTCCGATGATCCCCAGATGAAGGCCGTTATTGTCAACCAGTCCGTTCCCGGTACCACCGAGGCTTTCCGCCAGATCAAGGAGCGCCGCCCCGACATCATCTGCATCGCCGGCGAGGGCCACGAGGACCTGCCTGAGATCGGCTCCGCCGCCGATCTGGTGTGCAATAACGACTTCGTTTCCCGCGGCTACCTGATCATCCGCACTGCTCATGAGCTGGGCGCGGACACCTTCGTTCACATCTCCTTCCCCCGCCACATGGCTTATGAGACCATGAGCCGCCGTGTGGCCGTCATGGAGGAGGCCTGCAAGGAGTTCAACATGGAGTTCGTCCTGGAGACCGCTCCCGACCCGACTTCCGACGTGGGTATCCCCGGTGCTCAGGCTTATATCCTGGAGAACGTCCCCGCCTGGGTCCAGAAGTACGGTGAGAACGCCGCCTACTTCTGCACCAACGACGCCCACACCGAGCCCCTGCTGAAGCAGCTGGTGGAATACGGCGGCTACTTCATCGAGGCCGACCTGCCCTCTCCTCTGATGGGCTATCCCGGCGCTCTGGGTCTGGACCTTACCGAGGAGGCCGGCGACTTTGAGAAGATTCTGGCCAAGGTCGAGTCCGCTCTGGTGGAGAAGGGCGCTGCCGATCACTTCGGCACCTGGGCCTACTCCTATGGCTACACCTTGTCCGCCGGCCTGGCTGAGCATGCCAAAAACGTTATTAACGGCGTCAGCGATATTACCGACATGGATGCGGTGGCCGCGGCCCTGAATGTTTACTCTCCCAAGGCTCAGTGGAACGGCGCGGGCTATACCAATGCCACCACCGGAGTCAAGAGCGACAATGTGTTCCTCATTTATCAGGACACCTATATCATGGGTAATCCCGGCCGCTTCATGGGCAACGCCGACGTGGAGATTCCCGAGAAGTACTTCACGGTCAGCTGATTCAATTCTAGAATTGTCACCGCACGGGGAGGAGGACCTGTCCTCCTCCCCGGTTTTCCTTAAGGGCGGTCCCCGCCTGGGCGCCCGGGCCTCGTGGGAGAGGCCGGTGCATTGAACAAATGAGATAGGGTGGATGTATGACAACTAACGGGAACCCCTTACTGCAAATGCAGAACATCAAAAAGGACTTCTTTGGAAACCAGGTTCTCACCGACATCAATTTTACCTTGGGTGAGGGCGAGGTCTTGGGCCTGTGCGGCGAGAACGGCGCAGGCAAGAGCACGCTTATGAAAATCCTCTTCGGTATGGACGTCATCCGGGAAACCGGAGGCTATAGCGGCGACGTCTTGATCAACGGCAAAAAAGTGGAGTTCAACACTCCCTTCGACGCGCTGGAGGCGGGCATCGGTATGGTGCATCAGGAATTTTCCCTGATTCCCGGCTTCACCGCTACGGAAAATATCCTCCTGAATCGGGAGCCCTGCAAAAAGAATATTGTTTCAGAGGTGTTCGGAGACCGTATGAACACTCTGGATTATAAGGAAATGGACCGGCGGTCCGCCGCTGCTATTGAGAAAATGGGCGTCGCCATCGACGCAAACATGGTCATCAGCGACATGCCTGTGGGCCACAAGCAGTTTACGGAAATCGCCCGGGAGCTGAGCAAGGACCAGCTGAAGCTCCTTATTTTGGACGAGCCCACCGCCGTGCTGACGGAGAAGGAGGCGGAGGCCCTGCTGACCTCCATCCGGAATATGGCTGCCCGGGGCATTTCCGTGATCTTCATCACCCACCGCCTTCATGAGATTCTGGCGGTGTGCGACAAGGTAGTGGTCATGCGGGACGGCTATGTAGTCCGGGACGTCTCCGCCAAGGAAACCAGCGTGGAGGACATCACCAAGTGGATGGTAGGCCGGGATGTGCAGGCCGCTGCCCGGAGCGAAGCGCGGTCCAACGACGGGGCCCGGACGGTTATGTCCATCCAGAATCTCTGGGTGGACATGCCCGGCGAGACAGTGCGGGACGTCAGCCTTGAGATCAAGGAAGGCGAGATCTTAGGCATCGGCGGCCTGGCGGGTCAGGGCAAGCTGGGCATTCCCAACGGCATCATGGGCCTCTATGAGGCCGGCGGCAAAGTGGAGTTCAACGGACAGGAGATCCCCCTGAACAACCCCCGGAAGTGCCTGGATTCCTCCCTGGCCTTCGTGTCGGAGGACCGGCGGGAGGTGGGTCTTCTGCTGGATGAGAGTCTGGAGTGGAATGTGGCCTTCCCCGCCATGCAGATTCAGGAGAAGTTCCTGAAAAAGCTGCTGGGCGGCTTTATCAAATGGCGGGACGAAAAGGGCATTCATACGGTGACCCAGAAGTATATTGACGAGCTTCAGATCAAGTGCACCAGCTCCAAGCAGAAGGCCAGGGAGCTCTCCGGCGGGAATCAGCAGAAAGTGTGCCTGGCCAAGGCCTTTGCCCTGGAACCTAAGTTCCTGTTTGTGTCCGAGCCCACCCGGGGTATTGACGTAGGGGCCAAGGCTCTGGTGCTGGAGGCGCTGAAGAAGTTCAACCGGGAAAACGGCGTCACAGTTGTGATGATCTCCTCCGAGTTGGAGGAGCTGCGGCAGACCTGTGACCGCATCGCCATCATCTCCGGCGGACGGGTGGCGGGCATCCTGCCCGCGGCGGCGTCCTCTGAGGAGTTCGGCCTGCTGATGGTCAGTCAGGTTAAATAAGGAGGTGGGTTGTAATGAGTGAGAAAAAAGATTATAATTATAACAGTCCATCCAAATTCAATGATGAGATGAAAACCATTCCGGCTGCGCGCCGGCCTACAGAACTGGAAAAGGCGCGGCTGGGCACTATGACGGCAATGGTGTCCTCTTTCGGCCTGCCCCGGATCATCATCTCAGGATTCCTGCTGGTCCTCTTTATTCTGACGCCCGTTGTAGGCGTGGACCTGCCTACCCAGATCACCAATATCATCAACCGCTTCAGCTGGAACGCGGTGCTGGTTCTGGCCATGGTGCCTATGATCCACGCGGGCTGCGGCCTGAACTTCGGACTGCCCCTGGCAATTATCTGCGGCCTTCTGGGCGGCACGCTGTCCATCCAGCTGGGCTTTACGGGGGCCATGAGCTTTTTGATGGCGGTGCTGATCGCCACGCCCTTCGCGGTGATTCTGGGCGGGGGCTACGGACTGCTGCTGAACCGCATCAAGGGCGGCGAAATGATGATCGCCACCTACGTGGGCTTTTCCGTCATGTCCTTTTTCTGCATGATGTGGCTGCTGCTGCCCTATTCCAGCCCCACGATGGTATATGGCCTGTCGGGCAACGGCCTACGGCCTACCATCTCCCTGGACGGCTTCTATAATCAGGTGCTGGCCGAGGTTCTGCATATCAAGATCGGGAACATTGAGATTCCCACGGGTTCTCTGCTGGTCTTCGCGCTGCTGGCCTTTTTGATGTGGGCCTTCCTTCACACCAAGACCGGCACCGCCATGACGGCGGTGGGTTCCAATGCTGCCTTTGCCCGGGCGGCGGGCATCAACGTGGACCGGACCCGGATGCTCTCTGTTATCATGTCCACCTGGCTGGGGGCCATGGGCATTTTGATGTATCAGCAGGGCTTTGGTTTCATCCAGCTGTACAATGCCCCCAATAATCTGACCATGCCCACGGTGGCGGCCATTCTGATCGGCGGAGCTTCGGTAAATAAAGCCAGCATTCCCAACGTCATCATCGGTACGATTCTCTTCCAGGGCATTGTGACCATGACCCCCACGGTGATGAACTCCGCGATTCACATGGACATGAGCGAGGTCATCCGGATCATCGCCTCCCAGGGCATGATTCTGTACGCTCTGACCAGAAAGACGGAGGGCGCAAAATGAAAGAGAAAAAGAACATCCCCGCCGGAAAGCGGATCTTGGAGCTGGTGCGGAACAATGCCGTGCCCATCATGTTCATCATCATCTGTGCCGTCTTTATCCCCATGGCGGGCTTCTCTCCCAGCTATCTGCTCAACGAGATCATCACCCGCATGGGCCGGAATCTGTTCCTGGTGCTTTGTTTGCTGTTCCCCATCATGGCGGGCATGGGGCTAAACTTCGCCATGACCCTGGGGGCCATGGGCGCGGAGATCGCCGTCATCCTGGTGGCGGACTGGCAGATCTGGGGCATCCCCGGCGTGGTGCTGTCCATGATTCTGTCCATCCCCTTCTCCGCCTTTCTGGGCTTCATCTGCGGCACCCTGCAGAACATGGCCAAGGGCCGGGAGATGATCACCAGCTATATCATCAACTTCTTTATCAACGGCTGGTATCAGCTCATCGTGCTGTATGTCATGGGAGCGGTTATCCCCATCATCCACGCCAGCATCATGCTGCCCCGGGGCTACGGTATCCGGAATACCGTGAGCCTGCTGAACATGCGCCAGTGCCTGGATGACCTTCTGGCCATCCGGGTCAGCGGCGTGAAGATTCCCGTGCTGACCTTCCTGCTGGTGGGGGTCTTCTGCCTGTTTATCATCTGGTTCCGGCGGACCAAGCTGGGCCAGGATATGCGGGCCGTGGGCCAGGATCTGGAGGTGGCCAAGGCGGCGGGCATCAATGTGGACCGGACCCGCATCATCTCTGTGGTCATGTCCACGGTGTGTGCCGGCTTCGGCATGGTCATCTATCTCCAGAACATTGGCAACCTGCCCACTTACACCGGACACGCCCAGATCGGCATGTTCTGCATCGCGGCTTTGTTGGTGGGCGGTGCGTCGGTGGAGAAAGCCAGCATCGGCAACGCCTTCCTGGGCGTGATTCTCTTCCACCTGATGTTCATCGTGGCCCCCGGCGCGGGCGCATTTATCACCGGCGACTCTATGGTGGGCGAGTACTTTCGCGTGTTCCTGTCCTACGGTGTCATCACCCTGGCCCTGATTATGTATGAGGCCAAGAAGCGCATGGTGAAGAGCAAGGCGGGCCAGATGCTGGCAAACGCCCAGAAGGAAGAGGAGGCCGCAAGATGAAGACAAAACGCAGAGTGGCTTTTTCCCTCTTGCTGGCGCTGATTTTGGTAGCTGTCGCCGCCGCTATGATGGTCATCGGCCGGGGACACACCGTCTATTTCGACAACAAAACCCTGGAGGACTATCAGGGCCAAACCTATAAGGCGGCCAACAAAATTGTGGTCACTGTAAAGGGCGAGGAAGTGGCTAAACTGGGTCCCCGGGAGCGGGGCATGTCCATCTGGATTGGCCAGGACTTCAAGATGGTTCTGGAGATCACCCAGGAGAAGGGCGGCGAATCGGAAATCCGTGAGATAGATTTGAAGCTGCCCTACAACGTGGATGGCATAGTGGTGAACCTGCCCGCCCTGCTGGCGGGACTGCCGGAAGAGGCTTGGTTCTCCGAGTTTGTCCCCGCCGAGACGGAGGCCCCCGAGGAGGAGGTCACCGGCGACGAGTTCGGCCTGGACGGCGGCATGGGCCTGGAAGATGAGCTGGGCCTGGAAGACGGCCTGGGCGACATCTGATCCCTGCGGTATTGGGAAACAATAGGACCGCCCCGCCAAAGGCGGGGCGGTCGTTCATTTTATGAATTAGTAAGGAGGAACCCTCTATGACAGTATTATCCGGCCTGGAGCCGAAAGCGGTATTCGAGTACTTTGAGAAGCTGTGCGCCGTGCCCCACGGCAGCGGCAACACCAAGCAGATCAGCGATCTCTGTGTGGACTTCGCTAAGGAACTGGGCCTTAAATGGCGGCAGGACGAGGTTCATAACGTGGTCATCTGGAAGGACGCCAGCCCCGGCTGTGAGGACGCCCCCACCGTCATCCTTCAGGGGCACATCGACATGGTCTGCGTGAAAACGGAGGACTGCGCCAAGGACATGGCAAAGGAGGGCCTGGACCTCCGCACCGACGGGGAGTGGGTCTGGGCGGATAAGACATCCCTGGGCGGAGACAACGGCATAGCCGTGGCCATGATTCTGGCTATTCTGGCGGATGACAGTCTGCCCCACCCGCCGCTGGAGGCGGTATTTACCGTGGACGAGGAAGTGGGCCTGGAAGGGGCTTTTGCGTTGGACTGCTCCGACTTGAAAGGGCGGAAGCTGGTGAATCTGGACTCGGAGGAGGAGGGGGTGTTCACCGTCTCCTGCGCCGGAGGCGTGCGGGTGGATTGCTTCCTGCCCGGCGTGAAAGCGCCGCTGAATGGGGAGGCCGGCTATGAAATTTCCCTGGAGGGTCTTCTGGGAGGGCATTCCGGTGCGGAGATTCATAAAGGCCGGGCCTCCGCCAACCAAGTGATGGGCCGGGTGCTTTACAGCGCCATGGAGCGCGTTCCCGGCCTGCGGTTGGCCGATATCCGGGGCGGTAAATTTGACAATGTGATTTGCTCCCGGAATCATGCCAAGGCCGCTGTTCCGGCGGAGCGGGCAGGGGAGTTCGAGTCGTTCATTCAGGAGTTTGACGCGGCGCTGAAGAACGAGTACGCAGGCTGTGACGATGGCGTCACGCTGAGCTGTCAAAAAATATCTCTGGAAGGGGCCCTTTCTCCAGAGGCGACGGCGAACATGCTCCGCACACTTCTGGCGGTTCCCCAGGGAGTTCAAGCCATGAACGTAGATTTCCCCGGCCTGGTGCAGACGTCGCTGAACATGGGCGTTATAGAGCTGCGGGAGGAAGGTCTCTGCTTTGGCATCTCCGTCCGCTCCTGCATTGCCACGCAGAAGGATATGATGGTCCAGCGGCTGAAGGCCATTCTGGAGCTGGGCGGAGGCTCCTTCACGGTGCGGGGCAACTACCCCGGCTGGCAGTATGATCGGAATTCCGCCCTGCGGGAGGAGGTCCTGGCGGCCTATCAGGCGGTTTGCGGCAAGCAGGGAACCATCGAGGCCACCCACGGCGGATTGGAGTGCGGCCTGTTTGTGGAGAAACTGCCGGGGCTGGACGCAGTGTCCTTCGGCCCGGAGCTTCACGATGTTCACTCCGTCCAGGAGCGGCTGAGTGTGGCCTCTACCCAGCGGGTGTATGAGGTGACCCGGGAGTTGCTGAAGCGGGAGAGCGCCGTCAGGGAATAAGAAAGCAAAACGGTCAAGGCCTACTTCGAGGTTCAGCAATGGGTGGGTGAGGCGTGACAGACTGTGGCCCGTCTGGCCCGTTTAGAACCTGACATTCTACAAAAAATCTCTGCGAGACGCATTTAATATGATTATCAACACCACAACCATCAAAGAAGCCTTCCAGAGCTTCAACACCGTCTGACTGCATCGGCGTCTATAAGCCCATGTTCGAGGACTTGGCCTATAACGCCCGGCGCCATTCGGACAAGCTGGTGTTCAGCCTGTTTCCCTGCGGCTTTGCGGAGAAGTGTTTTGACGGCAAGCCTTTCTCCTGCGAAAGCCACGCGCCCACTGTCGAAGGGAAGAACGTCAAGCCTCAGAGCAACAAGGGCGCCTACAAGCTGACACAGGAAAGCTGCGGTGCCGCCCGTTCGCAAATGATGTGCCTTGCAGACAATCAGGGCGAAGTCATGTTCATTGTTCCGGATTTGCTGGTGGTGTCTCCGCA
>JAAWTB010000042.1 GCA_022801815.1 Oscillibacter sp.
ACCATCAAGGTGGTAAACGGCCGGGTGCCCGTCATCGTGGGCAGCGGCTCCAACTGCACCGCCACCCAAATTGAAAAAAGCATCGAGTACCAGGACATGGGGGCCGACGCGCTGCTGCTCATCGCCCCCTACTACAACAAGGCCAACCCCCAGGGCATGGTTCGCCACTTCACCGAGACGGCGGACCGGGTGAAGATTCCCTGCCTCCTCTATAACGTTCCGGGCCGCACGGGATGCTCCATCCCCGTCTCCGTGGTGGAGGAGCTCAGCCGGCATCCCCAGATCTGCGGCATCAAGGAGGCCAGCGGAGATATGTCCTACGCCATGAAGATTGCCCACTGCGCAGGGCCGGAGTTTGCCCTCTATTCCGGAAACGACGACATCACGCTTCCTTTGATGAGCATTGGGGGCAGCGGCGTCATCTCCGTCTTCGCCAACATATGCCCAGACGTATGCCGCCAAATCGTGGCGGACTACGCCAACGGAAACCAGGCCCGGGCACTGGAAGCACATCTCAAATACTTGGATCTGATGAACGGCCTTTTCATGGAGGTCAACCCCATTCCCGTCAAGTCCGCCATGAATATGATGGGTCTGAACGCGGGACCCCTCCGCCTGCCCCTGTGCGAAATGAGCCGGGAGCATCAGGAGGCCCTCCGGGCCATGCTGGAGGAGGCCGGACTGCTGTGAGATACATCCTGATTGGCCGGGGAAGAATGGGCCGCTTGATTCAGGAAACCGCCCAGGCCGCCGGAGACGAAATTGAGGCCGCCTTCGGCCGGGAGGACCTGGAGCGTCTTGGAAAGCTGGGCAGGGCCGCCGACGTGGTCATCGACTTCTCCCGTCCGGATGCCTTCGCGGAAATTGCATCCTATGTCCGCCGGACCGGGACGCCCCTGCTCTCCGGCACCACCGGCTTCACCCCGGAGCAGCTCCGCCAGCTGGAGAGCCTGGGAAGCTCCGCCCCGGTGCTGTGGTCGGCCAACTTCTCCCTGGGCATGGCGGTGCTGTACCGGGCCCTGCGGGAGGTTTCCGGCGTATTGAAGCCGGACTTCGACGTGGAGCTGACGGAAACCCACCACAACCAGAAGATTGACGCGCCCAGCGGCTCCGCCAAGCTGCTGCTGGAGGCTTTGGACCCCCGGAGGGAGGCCCGCCTGGTCTGCGGACGGGAGGGGAGCGTCGGGCGGCGGCGGAAGGACGAAATCGGCGTCCACTCCCTCCGGGGCGGCACGGTGGCGGGAATCCACACCGTCCACTTCTTCGGTCCCGATGAGGAGCTGGAATTTACCCACCGGGCGGCCAGCCGCCAGATTTTTGTCAACGGCGCGCTGCACATGGCCCGGCTGCTGCCCGGAAAGCCCAACGGGGTTTACGATCTGCAAAAAATACTGTTTGGAGAGTGACGCCTATGAACGCGCAGGAGATCATCGACTATATCGCAAACTCGGAAAAGAGGACGCCGGTTAAACTCTATATCAACACCACCGCCCCTGTGAACTTCGGTTCCGCCAAGGTCTTCGGCTCTGGAAACAGCTTCACCGTCTTCGGGGACTGGGCCGAGCTGGGCCCCATACTGGAGAACAATCGGGACCGCATCGCCGACTTGGTGGTGGAAAGCGACCGCCGGAACTCCGGCGTGCCCCTGCTGGACCTCAAGGACATCAAGGCCCGGATTGAGCCCGGCGCCATCATCCGGGAAAAGGTGGAAATCGGCGAGGGGGCCGTCATTATGATGGGCGCGGTCCTCAACATCGGCGCGGTGGTAGGCCCGGGCACCATGATTGACATGGGAGCCGTCCTAGGCGGCCGGGCCACGGTGGGGGCCCGCTGCCACATCGGCGCGGGAGCCGTGCTGGCCGGCGTGGTGGAACCTGCGTCGGCTGCGCCTGTAGTCGTGGAGGACGGGGTGCTGGTTGGGGCCAACGCCGTGGTCATCGAGGGGGTCCGCATCGGCCAAAACGCCGTGGTGGCCGCTGGGGCCATCGTCATTGAGGACGTGCCGGAAAACGCCGTAGTGGCGGGAAGCCCCGCCCGGATCATCAAAATGAAGGATGAGAAAACTCAGGGGAAGACCGCCTTGATAGACGCGCTTCGCAAATTGTAAGCGCAAAAGAGGGCCGGAACGGCGGACGGAAACCGCCTGCAAAAGGCGTCCCGCCCTTCCCCCTGTCAAGCGGCCATGATTCCGGAGTATAGACCAATCAACATGCCGGACGGTTAAACCGTCCGGCATGTTTGCCGCTGTCAGGTCCAGCTCCCGCGCCTACAGCGGCCGGGACGCCGCCTTGTGCCGGTTTACTCTTCTGGCGGCGGCAGGCTCAGCGTTCGATACGGGAACCTTTCAAGAAGCTCCTCGTCGCTTCGTTCCAACAGCCAAGAGCAGTATACGCCTTTTATGAAATCACTGCGGCCTTTCGTGCTCTTGGCCGTGGCGCTTAAGATTTCCCGCAGGGCGGCAGGCCACTCCTCCAGGGTGACGCCCTCCGCCCGTTTCTGCAAGTTCTCGTCTTTCATATCCCCGCAAACTTTTTCCAGGACTCCTCTCCACCGGCTGGAGAGATGATACAGCCGGTCCATGTTTTCAATCCGCTTCCCGGTCCATGGGCCTCCTCCGGGACCCGGGTTTATGGCGATTTTCAGATCATTTTCCGCGCTGCCGCTTTCCACTACGTTCAGCTCCACTTCCTGGGAAGCAGCCCGGAGGTAGGGAAGAAACACGGTTTGCAGCTCACCCGGTCCGGCGTCCTTCGGGTCAACGGGTTCCTTAGACGACTTATTTTTCGGTCCGTTGCAGTCGGAGCAGGTTGGAAGCAGATTATACGGGTGGAACGTCAGCGTAGGGTGGGCAGCCTTCGGGAAATAGTGGTCAACGTCGCCCTCCCATTCCGAAAAGTAAACCTCCTGAAGGCAGACCGGGCACACTTGGCCAAACTCGCCGTTGTGCTCCCGGAACCTCCGGCGCAGAAGCGCGGAGTCGTACAGCTTCTTCTTAGATTTAGAGTCTTGGGACTCGGAGGCGTCTTTGAAGGTTATATCGCTCAGACAGGTGCAAAGCTCCTTCAGCGCCGCGTATCCCTTCTCGGAGACGTCGGAAAGGTTGGACAGGCGGTATCCGCTATCGTGAATGTGCCGGGGAAAGTCCTTGTCGTTTTGAAAAGACTCATAGACCCGCAGCCGGTCCAGATAAGGAAGCTGGTAAACCTTCTCAACGGCCTTCCGGACTCCGCGCCGGGAGAGGAGGAACCGGAACTCCGGCAGAAGCCGAGCTTCCAAAGCCCGAAAATCCGGCGGCCCCGGCGGCCGGATCTGAGCAGAGTCCTCCACTATGACGCCGATCAGCTCCGTCAGCTTCTTCAGCGCGGCGGCTTCGGCGGGCTGTACTGCCAGATACATGAAATTATCCCTCTCTCATGCGGCGCAGCCGCTCCAGCAGCCGCAGGCGCAGATATCCGGAGCCCACGTTTTTCAACTGCTCCTCCAGCTCCCCGGCGCTCTGCGCCTTCTGCAAAAGCTCCTCGATTTTGGAATAGGAGAAGTTGCCCACGGAGTGGGACGTCTGAAACAGGGCCTGCATGATTTCGTTGCGGCTTCCCCCAAATGTGGACGCCCGGATGTTCCGGCATTTGACGCTTCCGTGTTCCTCCCGGAAGTAGTAAAGCTGCTCCGGAAAAGCGTCCGTCAAAATCAGCGAGGAATGAGTGGCCACCAGAAGCTCGTGGCGAAACGCCGCTCCCTGATAGATCTGGTGGATGATGGAGACAAAGTCAATATTCCACCGCTCATTCAAATAGACGTCGGGCTCGTCCAGAAGGTAAAGGCACTGGCCGCTCTCTTCCTGGCGGCCCATGGCCAGAAGACCCAGCCGGACCAGCAGCATGTATTCCCCCTCACTGAGGGCGTTCTCCTCCAGAAGGTCCTCGGCGCCCTGGAGGCGGAAGCTGAGGTGCGCCTCCTTGATGACGCCCAGGTTTTGGGCGCGAATCAGCTCCGACAAAAGCCGGATAGGGCTGGCGAAGGCGTCCGTAAGGCTTTTGACATAAACCCCCGGCTTCTCACCGGCCTCGGAAGGCTCGAAGAGAAACGTGACAACCTGGTCCCCTTGGGACGTTTCTTCGTCTCCATTCTCGTCCCGGTAGAAGCGCGGGGTCGTCCAGTGGCTCAGGTTCGGACCGTCCGAACCATCCGGACTGGGAAAGAGTCCCCCGCAGCTGTCTTCAAAGGCGTCCAGCCGCTCCAAATCCAGCGTCAGGGAAAAGCTGACCGGCTGGGGGAGGCTGTCTAAAATCTCCAGAATCTGTTTCCGGCAGGGTGCCGCCTCCCCGCCGGGCAGCACCGCCAGAAAGGCCGCCAGGGCCAGTACGGCGGTGTGCTCGTCAATGAACAGGCAGATGGGGTCTTCCTCCAAACGCCGCAGCGCTCCCAAGGCCCGGGCAATCTCCTCACGCTGCCTTTGGGGGCTGTTTTGGCTTTTACCCAGCAGACTGGCGTCAAACAGCTCCCCGTGAAGCGCGTCTCTGGGGGAGCGCACGGCGATGTCAAAAAAGTTGTTGTTGTTGCCGGAGGCGCAGACGAACACGTAGTCCGGCAGCAGATTGCGATGCTCCGCGAAGGAGGAAAGAGCCAACCTCCCCTCCTGTCCCTCCGTAAAAACGTGAATGTCCGGCCTCCCCCCGCCGACGCCGGAGACCTCCACCACGCGGCGGCGGCCGTCCCGCCAAATTTCATACTGAAGGGAAAAATCAAAGCCGGGCAGCTCGTCCTGGGCCAGGCGGGAAAAAACCAGGCAAAGCCCTTCCAAAAAGGCGGATTTTCCGGAGCCGTTAAGGCCAATCAAAAACCGGATGGGAATTCCATCCCGAAACAGCGGGTTTCCCTTCTCCGGCGGAACAAAGGAGACGGACAAATCCCGCAAATGCTTGTAGCCGTTGATAGACGCCTGTATCAGCCTCATGTCCTCCCTCCTTTCGGCGCGGCCCAGAGCCAGATGCGGATGCCAACGGGACGGCCCCGGTGATCCAGAATCCGGTCCCTGCCGTCCTTCGTCTGGAATTCCAGCTCCCGGCCTTGGCGAAACTCCAGCAGTCCGGCGTTTTCCAGCAGCCGCACAGCGGCAATGACGTCCTGAAGCCCCCGCTCCGGAAAGGGCGTTCGATTCCTCCGCAGTTCCATCTGATTTTCCACCATGTGGCAGGTCAAGGGCTGCATGGACAGCAGAAATTCCTCGTACACCGCCTGCTGGAAGGGGGAAAGAAGGCGCAGGAAGGACGCCGCCGCGCCGGGCAGCCTCGACAGGCGGGAATAACCGTCCAAGATCTCCTCCTCCATAAGAAGCTCCGCCGCCGTCTCTCCGGCGTGGGGGCAAAGGGGCCCCTCGTGCCGGATATAACCGAAGTCCTCCTGCTCGCTGAGCAGGCCCTCCCTCTCCAGGAGGTCCGCGGCCTCCCCTGTCTCTCCGTCCAGGCGGTAGGCCGCCGCCTCCATCCGGATAAACCGCCAGCCCTCCGGCCCCTCCCGGCGGAGGCGGAAGTGGGACAGCTCCCCATAACGGGGATCATCCGCCTTGCGCAGAGGAGGCAGGAACTGAACGTCCTCGCCCTGGGGCAGCTGATCCGTTGTAAGGGCAAAGCCCTCCTGAAACGGAACCTGGAAACACTCCAGCTGGGTGTCATAGAAAAACACACCGCCGGATGGAGCGGTCCAGTACCGGCCCTTCTCGTAGGATGCCGGGGTCTCTTCGGCCCTTGACCCCCGGGAAAAGGCAGACTCCCCGGCGGCGGCTTCCTCCTGGGCCAGGCGGCGTATCCGGTCGTACCAGGCGTTCTGCTGCGCCTCTAAAATCTCCAGGGCCCTCCGGCTGTTCCGGGCATAGGCGAAATACGCCCGATACTCCGTTTCAAAGTGCCGCTGCGCCTCCAGGGGAACCTCGGGAAGGGGCAGCTGGGTCAGCGCTTCCTGGGTCAGCCTGCACTGGAAGGAGGTGGAGCGCCTGGCATTGCTTTGCAGGTATTGCCGCACATAGGGATGCAGCAGCCACGCAAAGAGGAAGCCTGGCCGCACTTTCTTCCGGTTCGCCCGAATCAGCAGCGTGTTTTGGGCAAAGACGGCAGGGCCGGACGGATCTTCCAGCAGCCAGCCGCACTTCCCCACCCGGTTTTCCTGGTTAACCCGGTTCATAACAATGTCGTCCCGCTGGAGCTGATAGCGTTCCGCGGACAGCGCATCCGTTTCCTTCACGGGAACCGTGTCCCATGGAATCTCCCAGTTGTCCAGCTGGGGCGTGGACACATAGAAACACGCCGCGCTGTCCAGCCCCTTCTTTTTCAGGGCGCCGTTCAGCTTGAGCTCGGCGGCGGAGCTCAGCGGCACGCCCTCCGTCTTGTCGACGCCTGCCGCCTTGCCGATAACCGCTTCAATGGCGGCGGAAAAGGACTTCATGAAAAAGGCCTGGGATGCCTCCTGTATGTCCGCCAGGTTCTTTCGCTGTTCCTCCGCCGCCCCATGCAGGATTTCCAGCTTTTCCGCCGCCCTCCGCTGCCACTCCAGATCCGGTACCGGAATCTGAAACCGGCGGAACTCCTCCAGGCGGAGGGAGCGGTACACTGAAATTTCTGCGGCGGTCTCCAGCTCCGCGCGCAGAGCGGCCAGGCAGTACATTCCGTAAAGGGGAAGCACCAGGTCCCGGCGGAACTCCACCGCAATGATATTGTTGCTGGGGGCCATGGGCTCCTTGGCAATTCCCACCTTGCCAATGGTGCCCGTCCGGGAGAAAAAGATAGTGCCCGCCGGGGAAATCCTGGCCCTCTTCATTCCCTCCGGCGTCAGACGGCGGGCGGTTTGCGCAACGGCGGTCTGCTTCAAATCCTCCACCATCACCCAGGAGCAGCCCCCCTCTCCAAAGGCGGTCTTCGGGGACTTTGGATTAACTCCGGTGTAGATGTTCGCCACATCGGACAACCGCATACGCTTCGCGTTCATTCCGTTCCTCCTATGTACCGGCGCAGCAGCGACTCCAGCACGCTCTGCCGCTCTTCCACCCGGCGCAGGGCTTCCTCATGGTACGCACAGGCCGCGGAAGGAGAGGCGGGCCGCCCTCCTTCCGCAGGAAAAATGGAACCGCCCTGGACAAGGGCCTCATGGGAAACCGTCCACCAGGACGGCTCCGATTCCTCCGGGTCGGGAGGCGCTTCCCCGGCGGACCAGCTCCTCCAGGAATCCAGCACCCGGCCAATACCGGGCAGGTAAGCGCCCGCCCCGCCGGAGTTTCCCGCCTCCCGGAGAACCCGGCTGAAAAATACGTCCCGCTTCGTTTCGTCCTTACCCTTTTGAAACACCAGGAGGGACGAGTGGCTTATAAGTTGAGGAGCGTAAATTTCAGGCGGAAGGGAGATCACCGCCTCCAGCGTGTGGTATTTCAGCAAAAGCCGCCGCGCGGCGTTGGCCTTGCTGCGGGCGGTGCTGCTTAAAAAGCCCTCCGGCACCAAAACCGCGCAGCGTCCGCCGAACTTGAGCACATGGAGGAATCCGTTGATAAAACGGGCGGTATCCGACAGATCACGGTCGTAGGGCGGATTGGACAGCACCATATCCCATTGGCTTTTCATGCTGTCCGCCAGGCGGAAAAAGTCTTCCTCCCGCACATTCGCCGCCGTTCCGCCGCTGATTTGGAGGCGCAGCGCGGCGGCGGCGGCAATGGGAGGCCTGATCTCAATTCCCATCAGCAAGCTGCCGGGGCACTGCTTTTGGGCGGCCAGGAGCAGCCCGCCGCTGCCGCAGGCGGGGTCCAGTATGGAGCAGCCCGGCCAGGGCTCCAGCATTTGGACCATCATATCCGCCAGAAACGGCGGCGTGATGAAATCACGGATCAGCTTTCTCTGAACCATCTCCCCAAGCAGGCGGTCCAGCAGGGCGGAACATTCTTTGAACGATATTCCAGGGGTCTCAGAGTACGCTTTCAAAATATCCTCCGCCGCCTCCAGGCAGGCGGGCGGCGGCGTAGGCAAGGGCTCCCAGCCCGTAAAAAGAGGCATCTCCACATATTTTGCCACCTCACAGACCGCCAGGTCCCAACGCCTCTCCCGAAGCAGCCTCCGCACCTTCTCCGAAAGCTGCTGCTGTCCGGAACAGAGCAGGAGCAGGGAAAAGTCCGTCAGGAACGTCCAGGCGTCCCTTGCGGAAAGCCCTTCCAGCAGCAGATTGACATACCGCTCAGATTGGTCCCGGTTCATGTTCACCCGCTCCTTCCCACGTCTGCCGGATGCGCCGGAAAATCTTCCGGTTTTCCGCCAGCAATTCCTCCAGCTCCCGGCTCAGCTCGGTGTCCCTCCGCTCCAGCTCTTCCCAAGAGGGAAGGGATGGAGGGGGATAGACGATGTATTTTCTGGGGTCCAGGGTCCAGTCCTTTTCCGCGATTTCATGGGGCCCCACGCTGGCGCAAAAGCCCGTTTCCGCCGGGGTTCCGCCCTGGCGGAATTCTTCCCAAGCGTCCAAAATCCTCTGCCGGCCCGCCTGGTCCAAAGCCAGCCTTTCCCCGGAGGAAACACCCAGCTCCCGGGCGTCCAGCATCAGCGTTTGGCCCCTCATGCCGCCTTTTCTCAAAATCCATATGGAAACGGGGACATTCGTGCCATAGAACATACCGGAGGGCAGCAGAAGAATCGCCTCCAGCAGCCCATCCTCCACGATACCCTGCCGGATGCGGGTCTCCGACAGGTTCAGGCTGGAGAGAGAGGACGTATTCAGCACCACCGACATCACGCCGGGGTCCTTTAAGGTAAACAGCATGTGCTGAAGCCACGCCAGATTTCCGTTCCCCTTGGGCGGAACACCGTATTTCCATCGGGGGTCCCCGTCAAAATCAATGCCTTCCCCCTGCCGCCATTTGCTGTTAAAGGGCGGATTCCCGATGACGACATCCGCCTGCGGAAGCTTGTCCGGACCAAGGGTCAGCGCGTTGGCCGGCTGGTCCCCCAGCTTTGCGGGAAACCCTTTGAGATAGAGGTAAACTTTTGCAGTTCTCCAGGCGAGTTCGTCGCTCTCATGTCCGTATAAGGCAAACTTCCGGCGGCGGCGGGCCATGTCCTCCCCCAGCGCAGCCAGCAGGCTGGCGCTGCCGCAGCAGGGATCATACAGCGCGCCGCCCTCCGGCCGCAGCAGCCCCGCCAGCAGCCGGGAAACCTCCCCAGGCGCAAGGAATCGCTTTTCCGCGCTTTCGTATGGGAACCAGTTCAGGATGCCCTCCAGAATCTCTGCGAAATCGAACGGGCCGCTTATGCTCTGACCATACCAGATGTCACAAATCTCCAAAAGACTCTCCAACAGCTCCGGACTGATTCGACGCTTCCAAAGCTCCGACCTGACCGTGTTCCGGAGCGCTGGATTCCAGCGCTGGATGTTCCTAAGCAACGCCGTAAGGGCCATCTCCAGCTCTCTGCCCCGCAGGGTTTTCAGACTTTCCCACCGGGAATCCGGCGGAAAGAATACTAAGTTCCTGTCTGCGTAGACCCCCTCGTCCTCAGGATCTTCGCCTGCGGCTTCTATCGCCTGATAAGTGCGCTGAAAGGCCGACGCCGCCTGGCATATCAGCAGCAGGCTGGTCAGCAGCTCCAGCTTTTCAGCGTCGCCGGGAAACGGTGATAAAATCTCGCGGCACAAATGAAGCGCCTCTTGATTTTTCCGGTCCATAAAACACCTCCTAGAGCAGTTCCCAGAAATCATGAGAAAAAAGGAAGAGGGGGCAGGGAGCGCAGGGCAAGACGAAGGACGCAGGCGGGCTGACGCCCGTCAAGGACGGCAACGCAGCCCTGCGATTCCTGCACCGCTGAGCTTTTCTCATGATTTTTGGGTGCTGCTCTAAGCTCTGTAGGCGGGCGGATGGGCAAAAGGGGCTGCCATCGCTTCTATGGATTTCCATTATAACCGAATTCGACAACTTTTTCAAGAACCTCCGGTCCGCTCCAAGAGGCGCGTTGTGTTTCCCCTTTGTTCCATAGGCGCGAACGCTTCCCCATGACGGCAACATATAGAAACTTCCTCTTGACACTATGTCTGCCATAGGGTTTATGATAGCGTTGGGAGCTCCCAGATTACATGAAACAAACCGAACAAATGGAAACGGAGGGATTCTGTTGGAAATTATTAAGGATATTCTTTCTGTGCTGGGAAATATTATCAACGGCCTCTCGGGGATGATTATGGGCATTGGCTTCGGATTCCTGTCCGCGCCGACCGCCTTGGGCTACTGCGCGGGCATCATCGGAATGCTCGCCTTTAAGACCGTCATTCCAATCAATATACAAGGCGAAACGATTGTTTTGGCCGGAAGTGTGGGCAAGAACTTCCGTGAGCGTATCAGCATTGTGTTTTACAGCGGCATCATTATGGTGGCCCTCGGCGCCCTTGGCCTTCTCCAAAGCATCGTGGATTTTGCCGGACCCTATATCATTTCCGGAATGGAAGCCGGAGTGGGCATTATCGTCGTGAAAGTCGCGATTGACCTTATGAAAGAGAACAAGCTGACCGGCGCAGTCTCCATTGTGTCCGCATTCATCGTCTATTTTGTGACAAAAGATTTGAACTGGACCCTGGTGGTCAGCATGCTTGCCAGCATTGTATGCTTCCTTATTAAAAACAAAGGCCCCATGGAAGAGGTAAAAGAGGACAGCAAATTCAAATTTTTCAAACCCGTTACGAACTTTAACGTCATCCGAGGCGCCCTGGCTCTGGCATGTTTGTCCATCGGGACAAATATTGCCTACAGCGGCATTGTCTCGGGCATGGCCGGCCTTGACAGCCCTAACGTCGACGGCCTGACCATTTACTCCGGCGCGGCGGACATCCTGACGGGACTTTTCGGCGGTACGCCTGTTGAAATTACGTTGTCGTCAACGGCTGCGGCGCCCCACCCGATTGCCTCCGGTATTCTCCTCATGGTGGCGATGGCGATGATTCTTTTCGCGCACTTGGTCCCCAAGATCGCCCGATTTATCCCGGCGGTTTCCATATCCGGGTTCCTGTTTGTCCTTGGCTCCATGGTCAGCGTCCCCCAATATGCCGCCGCCACCTTCAACGGCGCGGGGGCGGCCGATACGCTGGCCGGAGGCATGACCATTGCGGTTACCGCTTTGATTGATCCGTTTGTCGGCCTCATTGCGGGTATCGCCGTGCGCTTCTTGTCGGTGATGGCCGGCCTGGCAGCTTAACAGCAGAAAGGGATGAACCATGAACATTTTTCACGGTAATATCCTGTTTTCAAAAAACAGCCGGGAACTGGCGGTTTACGAAGACAGCTATCTTGTCGCAGATCACGGAAAGGTGGAGGGAATCTATGCCGTACTCCCGGAGCAGTATCAGGGCGCCGAAATAACGGACTATGGCAGCGACGTCATCATTCCCGCCTTTTCCGACCTCCATGTGCATGCTTCGCAGTATGTTGAGCGCGGTCTTGGAATGGACATGCTTCTTTCGGACTGGCTTAATCAATACACCTTCCCGCAGGAATCCCGTTTTGCGGATATGAATTATGCCCGCCCCATCTACGACGCCTTTATTGACGATATGATCCGGCACGGCACCTTTCACGCCTGCATCTTTGCAACCATCCACAGAGAAGCGTCCTCCTACCTCATCCGCCGCATGGAGGAACGGGGCCTGTATGGCTTTGTCGGAAAGGTCAATATGAACACCGGCGCGCCGGATTATCTCCGCGAGACGGTGGAAGAATCCCTTCTGGAGACGGAGCGGTTTCTTGACGAGTTCAAGGACAATAAAACGGCGAAGCCCATCATCACGCCGCGCTTTGCCCCGACGTGCAGCGAGGATTTGATGAAAGGGCTGGGTACGCTGAGCAAAAAATATCACGCGGGCCTGCAAACGCATCTGGTGGAATCCCGCTGGGAGGCCGAAGAGGCAATGCGGAGATTTCCGGGCTATCAGTGCGATACGGAGATTTATGAGAGAGCCGGGCTGATGGACAACGGCCCTGTGGTCGGCGCACATTTCATTTTCCCGTCGGAGGCAGACATCCGCATTTTAAACCGGCATGGCGGCTTTGCCGTTCACTGCCCGGATGCCACCACGAACATTATTGCCGGAATTATGGGCGTTTCGGCCCTCCAGAGCCAGGACGTCCGGGTTTCTCTTGGAACGGATGTAGGCGGCGGGCACTCTCTCGGCCTCTACACGCAGATCGCTCGTTCCGTCCAGCTTTCCAAACTCAAGTGGTTCTATGAACCTGAGCAGAATAAACCGATTGCCTTTCCCCACGCTTTTTACCTGGCCACAAAGGCGGGAGGAAGCGTGTTCGGGAACGTGGGCTCCCTGGAGAAGGGCTATGTGTTCAACGCGCTGGTCATAGACGGCATGGCGGATGAAAATATCCCCCTAACCCCCGCACAGACCGTCGAGCGCTTTTGTTACATCGGAACCACGGACAATATCAAGGCGCGGTATCTCAACGGCAGACTCATCGGCTGAGCGCAGACATATCCGGCGGTTTTTCGCCGCCGGATATGGACAAAACGGGACTATGCGCTTATGATATAGGAAGCCGTGAAGCGCCGGGCTGCATTTACGGCCTTCCGCGGCGAACATCTGCCGCAGAGATTTAGAGATTTAAAGAATGATTGGATTTTTTGAACCCGCTTGACGATAACAACCGCCGGAAACGACGGTTGTTGTCTTTATTGCGGGAAATAAACGCGTGGGGGACTGCGTGATGAAGGACCATTTGAGAATCGGAGAATTGGCCAGGCTGTTCCATTTGGATGTGCAGACGCTGCGGCTGTATGAAGATAAAGGGCTGCTGCTTCCGGAGGGCAGGGAGCCGGAGAGCAATTACCGGTTTTATCGCGCCGACCAGGTCTATCCGCTGGCGTTGATTCGCTATCTGCGGCGGCTGGAATGCCCGCTTGCGGAAATCGGAAACTTCATGAGCGAACGCAGCTTTACCGAAACCTGCTCCTATCTCCGCCACCAGTCCGAGACTCTGCGCGCCCGTCACCAGGAGCTGCTGCGGCTGGACGCAGTAATTCAGCTGAAAATTACGTTTGTCGAGCGGGAATTGCAGACGCTCCGCCCTGAAAAAATTGGGGTGGAACATCTGGACGCTATGCGCTATTTCCCCCTGGGCGATCTCAGCGAAGTGTTTTCCAACGAGCTGTTCTACCTCTATCCAACCCTCGCATTCTACCGGGGCGATAAGCAGGACTTCGGTGCCTATCTGATCGGCGGAGCCCCGGAGGATTGCCGGCAGCCAATCTGCACAATGCCGGCTGGGGACTATCTGACCGGATACCACAAAGGCGCTTTTCAAAGCATTCGCGAAACCTTTGCCCGTATGCGGGCCTCCACGGACCTGACTCTGTCGGAGGAAATTGTTTGCATCAATATCATCGACCAATTTGTGGAGGTCAATGAGGAACATTATGTCACAAAGGTCCTGATGCAAATTCAGGATTCCGAAATCCATGAATAACATCCATCCCAAACATCATCTTAAGAAAATCTTCATATTTTCTTAGGAAAAGCGCAACAAACCGGAACCGCCTTTCTGTTACGATGGTGCAGAGCCGGAAAGGAGGATGCGTATGGCCCACAAGATTCTGGTGGTAGACGACGAAGCCGAGATCGCAGACCTGATTGAGACGTATCTGGCAGAAGAGGATTACACAATTTTTAAGTTCTACTCCGCGAAGGAGGCCCTGGCCTGCATTGAGACAACGGACCTGGACCTCGCCATCCTGGACGTGATGCTGCCGGACATCGACGGCTTCGCCCTGTGCAGGAAGATTCGGGAAACCCACACCTGGCCCATCATCATGCTGACG
>JAAWTB010000043.1 GCA_022801815.1 Oscillibacter sp.
CAAGGCGGGCATGCAGGATTCCGAGTGCATCATCGCGGTGAACAAAAACGACACGGCCCCCATCTTCGAGATTGCGGACTACGGCATCTGCGGCGACCTGTTCAAGGTCACCCCGCTGCTGACCGAGGCCATCCGGGCCGCCAAGGCCGCGAAGTAACTTTTCTTGAAAGGCTGTCACGACACTTGATTTTGCGGATCAAAATCTTAGTGGAGTACGTCCCCGAAGGGGGAAAGTTACCAAGAGAACGTTCACGCGCTCTGGTTGTCTGGTGGTAAACCAAGCCGGAGCGGCGGCTTAGTTTCCGCGAAACGACCCCCCAAAGGACGCAAGTCCTTCGGGGGGTCTTCTGCTTACAATGTTTCCACCACACAGCCGTAAGGCGGCAGCGTTATGCCCAAGGCTTCCGCCTCAAAGGCGTTGTGGTTCATCAGCATGTGAATCGTTTGTCCCGCCCCGCCCCGGGTGACGATCTCCACGCCCTCGGGGGAAGGAATGGTTTCGATTCCGCGCTCCGCCAGAATCGTTTCCGTCAGTTTGGAAAGCGTGCCTTCATCCAAAGAACAGCCCAGGTAATAGACCGCGCCTGGACCCTGACGTTTCCGGGTGACGGCGGCGAACTCTCTGTAAAAGGAATCGCCGTAGCGGTAAAGGACCTCGGCGTCCTGAACCTCCAGCATGTCCCGGAAGACGCCTCCGTAGCCGTCCGCTCCGGCAAATGCGCCCTCCCCCACCACGGGGAACGCGTCCTGCTCCTGGAGGCTCTCCGTCTCCGCCACTGTCACTCCGGCAAGCCCGGCGTAGCCCACGGGCAGGACTTCCCCGAAGAAGAGGTTGTTGTCCGGGTCCTTCACCCCGGTCCGGTAGGTGAGGACCAGGGTACCGCCGTCGTGGACAAAACGGTCCGCCTTGGCTTGGAACTCCGGCTTCGTGATGGTGAGCAGAGGCAGGAGCACGATTTGATAGCCCGTGAGCTCCGCCTCCGCCGGAATGACATCCACGGAGACGTTCCGGTCGTAAAATGCCTTGTAGAGCTTCTTCATCTCCCCTGGGCAGTCCAGCAGGAGGCTTTGACGCTGAATGCGGAAGGAGGCAAGGGAATCATAGTCATAGACGATGGCTACATCGCTGTGGATGGGGGCCTTCAAGGCAGCGGAACAGCGGGAGACCTTCTGGAAGAAGCGTTGGACCTCGTAAAATTTCCGGCCCTTCCGGTTATCCGCGTCCAGAATTCCGTAGCAGAACTGCTCCGCGCCCTTCACCGCCCCCCGATAGCGGAAATACAGCAGGGCCTCGCATCCATGGGCCATGCCCTGCCAGGACCACAGCGTGGCCTGATTGGGGCGGGGGAGATAGCCGGTGACGTCGTGGCCCTGGGCTCCCATGATAGCCTCGGTAATCCAGAAGTTTTGCTGTTTCAGCCCCCGGATATGGTCCAGGCCGAAGGCGATCTCATGGGGCGGGAGAGGGCGCTTCTGCCCGCCCCAGACGGGGTAATTGTTGTAGGCGGCGATGTCCAGGTATTGGGCCGCCTGGAAGTAGTCCACGTGTTTAGCCAGCCCCCCGCCGGGGAAATCGTGGAGAATCACGGCCTGGGGATTGAGTTGCCGAAGCAGGCGGGCCTGGAAATCCAGGAAATCGCAGAGGCTTTTGCTTCGAAACCGCTCCCAGTCCAGCCGGAGGGCGGGGTTATGGGTGGTAATGGTGGGAGCGGGCAGGGGAATCTCGTCAAAGCCGTTGTACTCCTGGGACCAGAAGGCGGTTCCATAGACGTTGTTGAGGCGCTGAATATCCCCGCCGAACTTTTCGGAAAGGAAGCGCCGGAAAGCCTCCCGGCACCGGGGACACCAGCAGAGGTCGCTGCCCTCATGGCCGATTTCATTGTCGATTTGCCAGGCGGCAATCTGTGCCTGGCCCTTGTAATGCTCCGCCATGGCCCGGATGATCTTCTCGGAGTATTCGTAAAGCGGGGGACTGTTGTAACAGCAGACATGCCGGCCTCCGAAGGCGCGGGGCTGTCCGTTCTCAAACTGAGAAAGAATGTCTGGGTGCCGTTTGGCAAGCCAGGCGGGGATGGCGGCGGTAGGCGTGCCCAAAATGACCTTCAGACCCTTCTCCCCGGCCATGGCGATCACTTGGTCGAAGAAGGAAAAGTCGTACTGTCCTTCCGCTGGTTCCATTAAGTGCCAGGAGAATTCGGCAATTCGGATGGTGTTGCCGCCCATCTTCCGGATGGTGTCCAGGTCGGCCTCTATTTGGGCGGGGTTCCATTGTTCGGGGTAGTAGTCGACGCCCAGCAGCATGATACCGCTCCTTTCTTTTGGGGAACCGGGCTGCGGCGGAAGCCCGGTTTGCGCCCTTTGTGGAGATCTGCGATTTATAGCCGGCGCAGTTGAAAAGAATCCCATGGATTCTTTTCAACGAACCGCCGCTTTAGCGGCGGTTCGAGCCGCAAAGCGGCTGCCTGCGCATAGCTTCATAGGAAATGCAATGCGGTCCGCCGGTTAAAAAGGAGTTATAACTCCTTTTCAGCTGCGCTGGCTATACGAAAGCGTTTGGAAATACGCCGCAATTTCCTCCATCCGCCCGCAGGACAGCCGCCCCTCCGGACAGCGCCCGCCGGCAAAACAGCCGGGACCGAAGCGGCCGAAAAGCTCCGGAAAGCTGCGGCGGAGCTGGCGCAGCAGTTCCACGGCAGCGTCCCGAATCTCCCACTGGGCCCGGCTGCAGGACCGGAGGCGGATGAACCATTGGAGTTCCCTGGCGTTCATGGTAGTCATAACGTCCACCAGATTGCCGCTGAGGGCAAAGTAATAGTGATATTGTTCCAGAATGGGGCGTTCGGGAAGGCGGAGGACTATGGTGTGAGCGGCTTCAACGGCCCGCCGATACCGCTCCAGCCGGGCTGGGTGGGCGGCAATGGAGTCTGGGAGGATGAACCGGCTGTGGTCCACGCTTCGGATCGAGGGCGCCGCAAGGGACTGCATCCGGTGCCGGACCAGGTGGGTGAGACCGGAGAGGGTGAGGTTGGAGATGGTGAAGGTATAGGCCAGCTGTTCCAGCTCCCGGGGCCGCCGGGATTCCAGCAAAGCCTCCAGGGTAAAGGGGCGTTCCCCGCCGGGGCGCTGCATCCTCCAGGCGGCCTCCAGCAGTTTCTCCGGCTCCGCCGGGACGCTCAGCAGGGATACGGCTCCGGCCTCCTCCCGGGGGAGGAAGACAGGAGCGGAGCGGCGGCGGGCGGCGGGAGCCTCGCCGGCCGTCTCGCCGGGGGTCTGCCTGAGCTCCGGGAGCAGGCAGGGGAACTGCGTCTCCAGCTGCGCGGTAAGCTGGTCCGCCAGGGCCTGGAGCTCTGGAACGTCCTGGCCCCGGCCATACCGGATTTCACGGAGAAGATGGCTCAGCTCCCGGGCGTTGAGGGTGCAGTAAAAATTGCTGTGGAAGGAGTAGGGCAGGAGAAACCGGGCGTCCTCCCGGGGGACCCCAGCCTCCAGCAGATCTCCGTAGGCTTGAAACAGCTGGTCCATGTACCGGCGGTAGAGGGCCAGGTCCTCCCCCTCCAGCTCCGGGGGAATGTAATAGCCCAGATGGCTGAAATCCACATAACGCCGGGACTTGACAGTGAAGGAGGCCAGGCGGAACTCGATGAAAAACTCCTCCGTAAAAACAGACACGTCCCGCAGGGCGAGGGTGAAGACCGCGTGTTCCATCAAAGACTTGTGGCCGGAGGCCAGGACCTGTTCGATGAGGGCGCGGTTCTTGGGGTGTTCCCTGGCGTTTTCAAAAATCGCCTGGGCGTCTCCGGCGGTGGTGGAGATGCGGGCGGCGCTGGCGCAGACGGCCTCCCCGTGGGCGTTGCAGCTGATGATGGCGGCATGCGGTTTCCTTTCCATGTTGATACCTCTTTTCTGCGTTTTCAGAGCCTGATTATACCACAACTCCCCCGGAAAATCCATAAAATTCTTGTGCGCCGCCGGAGAGGGCGGGGGACGGAAAAATACGCCGTTGAAGATTTCCCCGCTTTGGGCTATACTATAAAATCATATCGACTTTTTTCGGGAAGGAGGGAAGCGCCGTGTCCGGACGGGGAAAATACTGGTCGGCCTCGGACCTGCGGCGGCGGGGCTGGACGGAAGAGCTGATGCGGGAGCTTTTGCCGAAGCCGCGCCGGACGGCGTCCGGGAGCCGCTCCGTCCGCCTCTGGGAGCGGGAGGACGTGGAAGCAGAGGAAGGAAATCCCCGGTTCCTCCAGCAGAGCCGGGAGGCCGGGAAAAGTGCCTCCGGCGCGCGGCATGCCCAGGCCCTTTTGTCCCAGGCTTGGGAGGAGGCGGAAAAGGACCCGTCTTCCCCGCTCTGGCTTCTGGCGGGGTATTACCATGCCGCGCTGCTGGTCCGTCTGCCCGCCGCAGCGGAGAAACGGACGCCTTCCGTGTCCCAGGCGACGGCTTGGATACATGCGTTTTTCGCTCTGGAGCGGCGCTGCGAGGAGCGGCATTTGCCGGGGACGTTTCGCCAGTTCCTCCGGGCGGGAGGCTGGCTGGGGGAATGCGCCGGGCACGCGCTGGCCCGGGAGGTTCTGGAGCGTTACCCCGCCGTGCTGCTGGCCGTGGCCAAACAGGTTCTGGCAGAGTTCTCCGCCGCCCAGCCGGAGGCGGATTTAAAGGCCCTGCTGAGTGCAGGGGGCTTTCCCGTTTCCCGGCTTTACAAGGAGGGCTTGGCGGCGGTCTGGTCCGTGTGGTACGTTCCCCAGGCCATTCGTACCAGCTTGTCCCTGCTGGTGGCGCTGAATCCCAAGGACGAGTATCCGGAGGCCCGCCGCATGCGCCGCCGCTTCATCCTCCATCTGGGGGGCACCAACACCGGCAAGACCTATGCCGGGTTCCGGCGGCTTAAGCAGGTCCCCAGCGGCGTGTACCTGGCCCCGCTGCGCCTGCTGGCCCTGGAGGCCCAGGAGACGCTGCTGGAGGCGGGGGTGGATTGCAGCCTGACCACCGGGGAGGAGGAGGACTTCCGGGAGTGGGACACTCACACCGCCGCTACCGCCGAGAAGCTGGATTTGCGGCGGCACTACGACGCGGCCGTCATTGACGAGTGCCAAATGATCGCGGACCCCCAGCGGGGCTACGCCTGGACCCGGGCCATTTTGGGGGTTTTATCCCCGGAGGTTCACCTCTGCGCCGCCCCGGAAGCGGCGGAGTTGCTGATCCGCCTGATTGAAAGCTGCGGCGACAGTTATGAGGTGGAGGTTCACAAGCGGACCACGCCGCTGATCTGCATGAGCCGCACGGTGGATTACCATCGGGTTCAGCCGGGGGACGCGCTTATCACCTTCTCCAAGGTGGGGGTCCTTAGCGTGGCGGAGGACCTGCGCCAGAGCGGGAAGGAGCCCGCCATCATTTACGGGGCGCTGCCCTACTCCACCCGGCGGCGGCAGATGGAGGGATTTTTAAAGGGGGAGATGGAGTATATTGTCTCCACCGACGCCATCGGCATGGGGCTGAATCTCCCCATACGGCGAATCATCTTTCTGGAGACGGAGAAGTTCGACGGCGTGGAACGCCGGGAGCTGAGGCCGGAGGAGATTCGCCAAATTGCCGGGCGGGCGGGCCGCTTCGGCATGTACAGCAAGGGCTACGTTGGGGCCGTTCAGGGTTTGCCCGTTATCCGGGCGGGGCTGGAGGCGGTTATTCCGCCGCTGGACCACGCAGTGGTGGGGTTTTCTGATCTGGTGCTCCAAGCGGAGTTCGATTTGCTGGAGGTGCTGACGGAGTGGAACAGGATGCCCACCGTGGAGCCATATCGAAAGCTGGACATCTCCCGGTATATTGCGCTGATTTCCAAGATGCGGGAGATGGGATTCACCCTGACCCGGGAGCAGGAACTGAAGGCGGCCAACATCCCCTTTGACGAGACGGAGGAGGCCTTGCGGGAACTGTTCTTCTCCTTCCTGCGCCGCTGGCAGCAGGGGGAGGACGTGGAGCAGCCCGGCCTTCCGGAGGGGGAGGCCACCTTGCCGGAGCTGGAGCTGTATTACCGGAAGCTGGACCTCTATTTCTCCTTTGCCAAGGCCTTTGGCTGCCCGGTGGACCAGGAGCGGCTCTATGAAAGCCGGGAGCGGGTGGCCGACGAGATCAACGAGATTCTGCTCCACCGCCTGCGAAACAACATCCGCTTCTGCGCCCGGTGCGGAAAGGCCCTGCCCCTGTACCACCAGGGGAGGCTGTGCGACGAATGTTACCGGAGGGAGCGGAAGGACGGCCCCCGGCGGCCGGGCCGGAGAGACAAATAGGCGGAGCTGTGAAGCCAGCTCCGCCCATGGGGATTACGCCTGTTTTCCTGTTTCGCTGTAACGGCGGAGCCCGGTTTCGATGATGTCCCAGAAGCGGGGCACGTCAATGTCCACCGCGACGTCCGCCGTGGCGGGCAGGCCCAGGTAGCCGAAGGCGTCGCAGTTCGTCCGGCCATAGGACTCGCCATGGCTCAGGTCAATGCGGACGTTCATGGGCTTTGTGACCACGAGCGCCGGGTCCAGCAGGGAAGCGATGGTAACGGGGTCGTGAAGGGGACCGCCCTCCCAGCCAAAGACCTCCTTCTGCGTCCGGCAGAAGTGACCCATCAGGTCCACAAACAGCCGGGAGGCGCAGGTGTCCGCCCGAGCCATCCGCTCCACAATCTCGGGATAGCAGAGAACCTTTCTGGTGACATCCAGGCCAATCATGGTGACGGGCCTTCCGGCGGTGAAGCAGACATGGGCGGCCTCCGGGTCGGCCAGGATGTTGAACTCCGCCGCCGGTGTGACGTTTCCGTTGGTATAGGAGCCGCCCATGAGGACAATGCGCCGGATTTTTTCCGCGGCTGCCGGTTCCATCCGCAGCGCCATGGCCAGATTTGTCATGGGGCCGGAGGTGACGACGGTGACGTCCCCTTGGGAGCTCATAAGGGTGCGGACGAGGAAGCGTACCGCGTGCTCCGGTTCCGGCCTCTTCCGAAGGGGCGGGAAGACCGGCCCGTCCAAACCCGTTTCACCATGGATATCCCCTGCCGTCACCCGGTCCCGGACCATGGGCCTTTCGCAGCCTGTATAGACCGGAATTTCTTCCCGGCCCAGCCATTGCAGAACGTGGCAGGCGTTGCGGCCGGTGTTGTCCAGGGTCTGGTTCCCAGCCACGATGGTGACGCCCAGAAGCTCCAGCTCGGGGCTGCCCGCCGCCAGCATGAGGGCAACGGCGTCGTCGTGCCCGGGGTCGCAGTCGTAAAGAATCTTTTGTACAGCCATAAGCAGTTTCTCCCTTCTCAAACGGCGTTTGCCGCCGGATGCTCCCAGTGTAGCACAGCGCCTCCGGTTTGTCGAGGGAAACGCCCGGCGCTTGGAAGAGCGTCCTGCAAAAGAGAAAAGCGGAAGGGAACTGCTTCCCCTCCGCTTGGTGCTGTGAGCTTTTGCCGGGACTGCCGTCAGGCCCGTCTTTTGCGGTAGAACATGCCGTGATTTGCCGTGAGCCGGTTCTTCCGGGCGGTTTCTTCCCGGCGAAGGCGGCCGAATCCGTCCTCCACCCCGGTCTTATTCATACTGGAAGCGGACGCCAGGCCGCAGCAAAGGGCGCCGGTTTCCTCAAACATCTTTTGAAGCATGGCTATAACCTCCTGTTTCCTGGAAGGCGCGCGCCTTCCGAGTCTGCGTTGTCAGGGACTCCCCGGGCTCTTCCGGAGAGTGGACTTAGTATAGCCCCTCTTCCAGCCTTTGGCAAGAATCAAACTGGGCAAACTTTCCAGGACGGCGCTCTGATTTTTGTGCTTATTACATAAAATAATATGTAAATTTCCGTCAATATATCCAAAGCGGTGGCGCGCAAACCTCCGGTGAGCGTCTGACCCGTCATGGGAAAGGAAGCTCTGGTCTATTCTTTCCGGCGTCCTTGCATCCAATTCCGCCGGTTTTCCGGCTGCAAGCAGGAGTGAAAACCACAGGGATGCCGTCGTCCCCCTGCGGCGAAGGGCCCCAAAACAAGTTCAGTATTATACAAGGAGTCGATTTTACATGAGTGTCGTCTATCACAAGAGCACGAACACCTTTCACCTGACCAACGGTCAAATCAGCTATATCATGAAGGTGCTTCCCAACGGGGCCCTGGGGCAGCTGTATTTCGGCAGGGCCATCCGGGACCGGGAGAGCTTCGACCATCTGCTGGAGGGGAAGTGCCGCCCTATGACCTCCTGCGTCTTTGAGGGCGACCGCGTTTTCTCTCTGGAGCACACCCGGCAGGAATACCCATCCTACGGCTCCACCGATTACCGCCATCCTGCGGTACAGATTCTCCAGCCCGACGGCAGCCGGATTACGGACTTCGTGGTCCAATCCCACAGCATTGCCCCCGGAAAGCCCGCCTTGGAGGGCCTGCCTGCCACCTACTGCGAGTCCGGCGGCGAGGCCGAGACTCTCACCGTCCGTCTGCGGGATGAGCTGCTGGGAGTCTCCCTGGATTTGAACTACACCCTCTTTGCGGACTGGCCGGCTCTGGCCCGTTCCGCCCGGCTGGTGAACGAGGGCGGGCTGGACCTTCACCTCACCCATGCCATGAGTCTCTGCCTGGACCTGCCCGACAGCGATTATGAGTTTGTCCACTTCTCCGGGGCCTGGGCCCGGGAGCGCTGGATGAAGGTCCGGAAGCTGGAGCAGGGCATTCAGTCTGTGGAGTCCGCCCGGGGCCATTCCTCCCACAACCACAATCCCTTTCTCATGCTCCGCCGCCCCGGCACGGATGAGGACAAGGGCGAGGTTATGGGCTTCTCCCTTATCTACTCCGGAAACTTTCTGGCCCAAGCGGAGGTAGACGCCTGGGACACCACTCGGGTCGTCCTGGGCATCAATCCCTTCGGCTTCGACTGGAAGCTGGCCCCCGGGGAATCCTTCCAGACTCCCGAGGCGGTGATGGTCTATTCCAGCAGCGGCTGCAACGCCATGAGCCGGACCTTTCACCAGCTCTACCGCAGCCGCCTGGCCCGGGGACCGTGGCGGGACAGGCCCCGGCCCATTCTCCTCAATAACTGGGAGGCCACCTACTTCCACTTCACCGAGGACCAGCTGGTATCCATTGCCCGGACCGCCCGGGAGGACGGGGTAGAGCTTTTTGTCTTGGACGACGGCTGGTTTGGCAGCCGGTGCAGCGACTCCGCCGGCCTGGGAGATTGGACCCCCAATCGGGACCGCCTGCCCAGCGGCCTGGCGGGCCTGGCCCGGCGAATCACGGATTTGGGTTTGCGGTTCGGCCTCTGGTTTGAGCCGGAAATGGTCAACAAGGACTCCGACCTCTACCGGGCCCATCCGGATTGGATCATCCACGTCCCGGGCCGCCGGGAGTCCCCCGGGCGGAACCAGTACGTGCTGGATTTCTCCCGTCCCGAGGTGGTGGACTGCGTCTATAACCAAATGGCAGCCCTTCTCAGCGAGGCGGAGATCTCCTATATCAAATGGGACATGAACCGCAGCATTACCGAGCCCTTTTCGAAGGCGCTGCCTCCGGACCGGCAGGGGGAGCTGTTCCACCGCTATATCCTGGGAGTCTACCGCCTCTATGAGCGGCTGACCTCCGGCTTCCCCCACGTCCTCTTCGAGTCTTGCGCCTCCGGCGGCGGACGGTTCGATCCCGGCATGCTGTACTATGCTCCCCAGGGGTGGGTTTCCGATGACTCCGACGCTGTGGAGCGGCTGAAAATCCAGTATGGCACGTCCTACTGTTATCCAATCAGTTCCATCGGGGCCCACGTCTCCGCATCGCCCAACCATCAGGTGAAGCGCGTCACCCCTCTGGCCACTCGGGCCAATGTGGCCTTCTTCGGAGCCTTCGGATATGAGCTGGATTTGAACGCGCTCACGGCGGAGGAACGGAAGGAGGTCCGCCGTCAAATTGCCTTTGCAAAAGAGTACCGGGAAGTGCTTCAGTTTGGCGATTTCTACCGCCTCCGTTCTCCCTTTGCGGGGAACTTCACCGCCTGGATGGCGGTGAGCCCGGACCGGAGGACCGCCCTGGTGGGCTGGTACCGACTCCTCAGCGAGGCCAACGGCCCCTGCCGCCGGGTGAGGCTCCAGGGCCTGGACCCGCACCTTTGCTACTGTGTGGACGGGGGTGAAGAGCACTATGGCGACGAGCTGATGAACCTGGGCCTTGTGACCACCGACAGCGGCGCGGGAGAGTGCCAGCCCGGCGAGCGGCCCATCTGTGACTTTGATTCCCGCATTTTTGTGCTGAGAGCGTAACGCGGCCTCTTTGGAAGGCCCGCCCCCTATAAACAGGACCGGACCGCCTGCGGCGGTCCGGTCCTGTTTTGCGCGGACAATTCTTCGGTGCGGTTCTGCCGCGCGCCGTTTCCAAAAGGTTATAGTCCCTCCCTGCGGGTCAAATTCCGCTGAGATCCTGATACAGTGTTTTTGCGTAGGTATCCGTCATGCCGCTGATGTAATCCGCCGTCAGAAGCAGCCGGAGGTAGAGGTTAAAGGCGTCGTCGTTCTCCCTGCGGTGCTTGCTGTAGGCGGCCTTGTGGTTTTCCGAGACCAGAGACATGATTTTTTGGTCGGATTTCCGCTTGGTAGACCGGCTGGCGCTGGAGACCTCCCAATTGACGGCGGCGGGGACAAGACGTTCCATCAGCCCCTCGATAATGGTTTCAGCGGAGAGCTCCAGCTTCAAAATTTCCGCCGTGGAAAAGGTGAAACGCACCATGGCCTTCTTAAAGGCCGCCATAGTTTTTTCGTGGAAGGTCCCGGCCAGGAGATCGACATGACAGGTTCCCTCCATGATGTCCTGATAGTGAAGGGTGAAGCCATAGGACGCGCAGAAAAGCAGCCAGTGCCGGGCGTAGTTCACCCACCGCTGGAAAGCCTGGAGCTCCGTGACGCCGGGCTCCTCCCGGTACGCCCCGAGCTGATCAATGAGAATGGCAGGTTTGTCCTGGGGCCCGGCGGGGGCGATTTCCTCCCGGAAAAAGGCGGTAAATTCGTCCAGGGTGAAGAGACCCTTTTTATAGGAGTCCTCCAGGTCCGCCGTGGCGTAGGCGATGTCGTCCGCCGCCTCCAAGACAAAGGTAAGGGGATGGCGGTGATACGCCCCGTCAAAATACGTTCCGGTCTGCCCGGCAATCTGGTGGTAGAGGTCCTGGTCCGCGTAATAGAAGCCCAGCTTGTGGAGGCAGACGTCCTCTGCGTCCGGGTCGATGTGGGTGGAATCCGTGGGGTATTTTACGATGGTGTTTAGAACGGCGGCGGTAAGGTTGAGGCCGCATTCGCTGTCCACGTTGTGGAGCTTTGTCAAAAGGCGGAACGCCTGGGCGTTGCCCTCAAAGTGCTTCAGGTCGGCGATGATCTCGTCCCCGGTCAGGCGGACCTCCCGGCCGGAATCCTTGTCCACGTAGAACAGTTCGCCCAGGTGGTTTTCAAACCAGGCGTGAAGGACCACCTCCCCAAAATGCCCGAAGGGCGGGTTGCCGATATCGTGAAGCAGCCCGGCGCAGGAAACCACATCGGCGGCGGCCTGGGCGTTTTCGGCAGTAAAGGGGTATTCCTCCTTCAGTGCGGGGGAAATCCGGGGATAGCGTTTGCGGATCATAGCCACCAGCTGTTTGCCCAGGACGGAAACCTCCAGAGAGTGGGTGAGTCTTGTGCGGATAAAATCGCTTTTGTCCAGGGGAAATACCTGCGTTTTGTCCTGGAGCCTCCGAAAGGCCGGGCAGTCGACGATGCGCCAATAGTCGGTTTCAAATTCGCTCATTCCGTCCATTTGCCGGTTATATGGAACCTCAATGTTCCCGCCGAGACGGAAATCGCTGAGCAGCTGCGTCCAGTTCATCCCTGTACCTCCTCGTTAAACGCGTCTTTCCGGCGGTGGAATCCGTCTGTCAGCGCAGGCGGAAGGCGGCCACCAGATTTTTGAGGAGGCTGGCCTGAGAAGACAGCTCCTGGCTGGCGGCGGCGGACTCCTCGGAGGTGGCGGAGTTGGTCTGCACCACGCTGGAAATTTGGTCGATGCCCTGGGTAACCTGACTGATAGCGGAGGTCTGCTTCTCCACGGCCTCCACCACAATGGCCATCTTGGTGGAGACGCCTTCGGCGCTCTGGCTGGTGCGGCCCAGGGACTGGGTTACCTCGTCTACCACGCCGCTGCCTTCGGCCACGGCGGCGATGGAGCTTTCAATCAGGTCCTTTGTGGCTTTGGCGGCCTCGTCGGAGCGGTTGGCCAGGTTGCGGACCTCGTCGGCCACCACGGCGAAGCCCTTTCCGGCGGAGCCGGCCCGGGCGGCCTCCACGGCGGCGTTCAGAGCCAGAATGTTGGTTTGGAAGGCGATGTTTTCAATGGCGGCGATGATCTTAGAAATTTCCTCGGAGGAGCTGGAGATTTTCCCCATGGCCACATTCAGCTGCTTGACATATTCCACGCTGATGTTGAGCTGGGCCCCCGCCTGTTCCACAAACTGGCCAGCCTCTCGGGTGGCCTGAGCGGTGAGCCGAGCATTGTGGGAAATATCGCTGACAGTGGCGGAGAGCTCCTGAACAGAGCTGGCCTGTTCCGTCGCGCCCTGGGCCAGGGCCTGGGCGCTGTTGGACACCTGGTCGGAACCGGCGGCCACCTGGTCCGCGCTTTGGCGAATCTGGCCCATGGTGTCGCTGAGCTTGGCCTGGATGCTGTCCAGGGAGGATTTGATGGACTGGAAGTCCCCCACGTAATCCAGCCGGGTAGCGGTGGTCAGGTCGCCGCTGGCGATGGAGTCCAGCACGGAGGCAATTTCACCTATGTAAGACTGGAGGCGCTGAATGGTTCCCGCAAAGATGGCGGCCAGCTGGCCCACCTCGTCGTTGGAATGAACGGAGATGGAGATTTCCTGCCCGTCGGCCAGGCCCAGGTTGCCCTGTTCCAGCCGCTGGGCCACCCGGGTAATCTCGGCCAGGGGGAAGGAGACAGTCTTTTTCAAATAGGGCGTCAGGAAGAAAATACAGGCGATGATGACGGCAATGCTTACCAGAGAGGACCAGATTACCGTCATGAAAATCTGGTGGTTGGCGTCGGCGGCGGAAATGCCGGCGAAGAGCAGCCCGTTAACCGCGCCGGAGGCGTCCCGGGTGGGAACGTAGGAACAGATGTACTCTTCGTTTAAAATGGAGGCCTTGCCCACGTAGCTCTGTCCCTTTTGCAGCACGATGTCAGAAAGCTCGGGGGACAGCGTGGTCCCTACCGCCCGCTGGCCGTTTTGGATCACGGTGGTATAGGCCCTGGTATTTCCCTCGAAGATGGTGAACTCACAGCCCATGCGGCTTTTCAGATCGTCCAGCAGCTGGGTGGCGTCTCCCTCACCGCCGGACAGGCTCAGGGTGTAGGCCAGCATATTGGTGCCGTTGGTGCAGCGCTGTTCCAGCATGTCTGACGTCAGGGAACGGAACATTATCACACACATAGCCACCGCGAACACCACGGATACCATCTGCATGATGACCACGACATTACCCACTTTTTTGCCGATGCGGGTTTGTTTCTGGCTGTCTTTGGAAAACGCGATTTTTCTCATGTCTGCTCACTCCGTCTGTTGATTGAAATTAAAAATGGGTACACTACCCATCGCCTTGATTATACCGGCGTACTGTGTGTAGCGCGACGAGATTTTTGAGAAAAGCGGACAGGATAAATGAGAAAAAATAGCCCCGTTCTTAGAAGTAAATCCGAGGCCGCTCACTTGCGCCGAC
>JAAWTB010000044.1 GCA_022801815.1 Oscillibacter sp.
ATGCAGAAGCAGGCGGCGAACGCGGTGGGGAGTTTCCTCTCCGGTGCCCTCCAGACCTAACCACTCCAGGTTCCCTGTATGGGTCACGGCTTGGGACAACCGCCCGCTGTAAAATCCAAACACCCGAAAAAGCACAGAAAGCAAGAACAAAGCCACGGAAATTCTTTAAATTTCAGCGGTTTTGGTACGCCCTGAGGGATTCGAACCCCCGGCCTTCGGATCCGCAGCTTATCTGGGGGCTCGCAGCAAGTGCTTTTTGCCCCATTTGGTGCTGTTCGCTCAGGATATTAGCCGCCTTTCGTGCTGTCTGTTCCGTTGCTTCCGCAGAGAAATTTCCTGTTCTGGGTCAGGTTATGGGCCAACGCCAGCACCTGAGTTTCTCACGCGTACTTCAGGCGGCCCTTCAGCTCCGGCCCCTCGGCAATATGGGCGTCGCCGTCCCCGCTCCAGTACAAGATGATCTCATATTTCATGCACACCGCTTCTGGCGGCCCCATATTCTAGCGCCCAGCTTTTCAGGATCCAGACGGGCTGCTATTTTGATCCAGGATCCCGCTTTTGAAGCGTCCTCTCCATATATTGTTATGATCTCCGGAGGAAGCTTCAAATCAAGGAGGAATTTGTAGGAAACGCGAATAAAATTCGCGCTTCCTACAGCCGCAGGTCCTCTAGGGCCGCCTCCACCGCCCGCCCTGCTACCGTTTTTCCCTCCGGTCCCAGGCCGGAGCCGAAGAAAAAACGGGTCAGTTTCTCCGCCTGATGGACCAGCATTCCGGTTCCGTTGACCGTTTGCAGACCGCGTCGGGCAGCGGCCTGCAAAAGCGCGGTGCGGGGTGGATTGTACACCACGTCCGCCACAACCGTATCCCCGCCCATCTTTTCCAGGAACCCCAAGTACGGGAAGCTGGTTCCGGTTCCGTACATGCCCAAGGGCGTACACTGCGCCACGAGGTCGGCCCGTCCGGCGGCCCGGTCTAAGGACTCCTCCGTCAGCGGACCCGTCTGGACAGGCCTTCCTATCAGGGACTGCAGGACCTCCGCCTTTCGCTCCGCCGACTCCGGCGAACGGTTCAAAATAGTAAAGGATTCAACGCCCCGTTTGGCCATTTCACTGATGACCGGCCCGCAGATTCCCCCTGCGCCGATAATCAGCGCCTCCCGGCCCTCCAGGCGGTGCCCGGTGTCCTCGATAGCCTGACACAGGCCATAGCCGTCGTATGCCGCCCCGTAAAGATTTT
This sequence comes from Oscillibacter sp., assembly GCA_022801815.1. Classification (GTDB taxonomy): domain Bacteria; phylum Bacillota; class Clostridia; order Oscillospirales; family Oscillospiraceae; genus Oscillibacter. The sequence goes on from JAAWTB010000044.1 coordinate 1,239, forward strand.
CCCCGTCAAAGCGCACCGCGTTCACGCAGTTCAGGGCGCGGCACGCCTCCGGCACCTCGTCCAGATAGGGCAGCATCCGGGACTTATAGGGCATTGTGACGATAAAGCCGCCCATTCGAAGGGTTCTCACCGCGCTAAAAAACCGGTCCAGGTTTCCCGGTGCGTCCTCCAGCTCTATGGGGAGCAGCACCGCGTTGATGCCCGCATAGCGGTAGAGAGCGTTGTGAACCCGGGGCACAATGCTGTGCCCTAGGGGCCAGCCCAGCAGTCCCAGCAGCTTGGTGTCCCAGTTGTATGGAATTTCCGGCATTTTAATCTCCTTCCCGGCAGCGGCTTCCGCCCTCCGTACCCATCAGGGTCCGCACCACGAGGGTTAGCGTCCCCTCCTCCCCGACGTTGCCGGGCAAAATGACATATGGCAGTTCGGGGAATTTACTCTCCGGCCCCGTCAGCCACACGGGAACGCCGGGGGGCAATCTGCCCGAGAACCAGCGCCCGTTTCACGCCCAGGGCCTTGACGCCCACGTCGCTAGAGGTAATACCTCCCTTGGCTACTAGGAAGCGCGGCCGGACCGCCAGCCTTTCCACGACGCTGGTCAGCGCCCTGGAAATTGCCCGGGACAGCCGTAGCTGCTCCTCGCCGGATACGCCGGGAGGAGTGACCCGTTCCCGGGTGGTATAGATGACGGCGGTGATTCCCCGGCGCAGCAGGGCCTTGCCGGGGATGCCACCGAACACCTTGACCCAAGAGGCCGCCGTCCTGAGCAAAAACGTCTTCCCGGTGTCCAGCGCCTCACAGCAGGCGGCGCAGAACACCTTCAGGTCCTCATAGCAGGCGGCGTTGACAATAACCTTGGCGAAGTTCTCCACCGCCGTCAGCTGCTGGAGAATCTTCTCCGTCCGAAGGGCCCGGAGATCCTCCAGCGCGACACAGATGCAGTCCTCCGCCCGGCACGCGCCACCCATCTTCTCCTGGCACCACGCGGTCAGGCTCAAAGAGGCGTAGCCGAAGGCCGGGTCTCTGGCAAATTCTGTTTCTCCGGCGGGAACGAGGGTATCTCCCTCCTTGACGTAATGCATGTTTCCGAAGGTGAACCGCCCGCCCTCCGGGAAAAAGGGGATAAGGATTTCGCCGTCAAACCGCCTCCCCGTCCGCGCCAGCGTCTCCGACAGTACCCGGGTCTCCAGCGGCCAATGGCTCCGGGGCGTGGAATCGCCCCGGCTGACCAGCACAAAATTCCGCCCTGCCTCTCCGGCGGCCCAAGCGATATTTTCCGCGATTTCTTGATGCACAGCGCAGGTCCGGTCCGGGGAAAAGCTGCGGGAATTGGTCAGGATAAAGCTGACGGTGGCCCTGTCCTGAAACACTTCAGCACACATTCCTGGCTCCAGCTGGTGGAAACTATGACATCATGCACCGTCTGAACGCCGGTAGGATCGTCGTCCAGGACGATAATCTTTCGGGAAAGCTGCGTCAGGGCCCGCTGATACCGCTCTTCCACCGCTGGCGGCGGCGCCTCCCACACAGGAAGCACCGCCAGTGGCAAAGCTGAATTTCCCTTCACGGTCTTCCGCCGCCTCAAAGGCCGAGAACGGTCCGGACTCGTTCGATTCCCAGCCGGGGACTGGTGAGCACAGGTTTTTGAATATGCCCCAGCAGCGGTAGCAAAACCGTCATGCTCCCCTGGGCCAGGACGACGGCGTCGCAGCTTCTGGCGGCGGTTTCCACTTCCCTCAGGGCCATCCGGTTATAGGTCTCTGCGTCGCCCTTTTCGATCAGAATCATCATGGCGTCCTTTATCAGATGGATCTCAATCTCCCGGCTTGCCTCCCGCGCCTTCTGCTCCAGTAGCCGGACACTGGGCCCCACCGTGGTGGGCACCGTGGCCACTACCGCAATCCGTCTGTCTGCCCAGCGTGACCGCCTTCTCAGCCATGGCCTCGTCAATCTTGACTATGGGGACGCGGATAAAGGGCCGGATTTCATCGGCCACTTCCCCCACGCTGGAGCACTGATTCAAAATGACATCCACCCCCAGGGACTCTGCCTGCTGATAGTATTGGTACAGCCGGCGCCTGACCCCGTAGGTGGGGCCGCCGTTGCCATTGATCTCCCGAATCAGGCTGTCGTCAATGATCTGATAGACTGTAACGCCGGGGAGGATTTCGCTGCACAGCGTCTTCAGTTCTCCTGACGACACGGCGCTGGTCTGGACAATCGCAATGGACTTCTTCATGCGGTCAGGCTCCTTCTCTCGTTAGTCCTCCATGCCGTTGGGCCGGATTACCAGCTTCAGCACGTTCCGGTCCAGTACGTCCTCAATGGCCTGGGGGAATTCCTCCAGTGGGTACTGCTTGGTCACCAGGCGGTCCAGCTTTACCTTGCCGCTGGCCATGGCCTCCAGGGCGGCGCCAAACTGGTGTACCTGCCACGCGCAGGTGTAGTAGTGCAGCTCGTTGCGGTAGAAATACGCGGGATTGATGGTGATGTCCTCATCATCCTTGGTGGAGCTGAATTGCAGCAGCCGCCCCCGTTTTTTCAGCAGCCGGAAGCACCCGGGCAGAACGGAGGCACTGCCGGTGGCGTCCACAATGGCATCCACGCCGTAGGGGAAGCGGGCAAACACCTCCTTCACGTGCTTTTCCGGGGCCGCCTGGTCGATCTGAATGGTCTCAATCCCGTAGCTGTTCAGAAGGTCCAGCTTGAACTTCGTGGGGGCCAGGGACACCACCCGCCCGGCGTTAGAGTGCTGGAGAAGCTGGGCCAGGATGATGCCGTTGGGCCCCGCGCCGAACACAAGCACGTCCTCTCCGTATTGGACGTTCAGCCGCTTCACGGCGTTGACGCAGCAGGCCACCGGTTCGGTGAGGCAGCCCTCGTTGAAGGACAGCCCCTCCGGCAGATGAAAGACGGAATTGGCCTTGACCTTCAGGTATTGGGCAAAGCCCCCGGGGATGCTGTGGCCCACGGACATGAAATTCTCACAGTGAGTGTACATCTCCCGCTTGCAGAAATAGCAGCCGCCACAGGGCACGGCGTTGTCGGCGGTGACGCGGTCGTTGACCCGGAAACCCCGGACTTGCCTGCCCACCTGATAGACGTACCCGGCGAATTCGTGCCCCGTGGTGATGGGATAGCGGCCCAGCTTGTGGCCGGTGGTGTGGTGGCGCCGGTCGGCGCCCTTGCAAATGCTGGCGGCCATCACCTTGATGACCACCTCATCGTCCCCGCACTCCGGCACGGGCAGTTCCCGGACGGTGCACACGGATGGCCGGTCATAGACCAGCGCTTTCATCAGTTTCATAACTCGCTCCTCCTGTCCAAATTGGGCCCATGGCCCCGGGTTTTTCCGTGCTCAGGCAATATGGACCGGCTCGTCCACACACTGGAACAGGCGCATCTTCTTTTCCGCCAGCGCGGCGGCCTGGTCAAACGCGTTGCGGTACATGTAGTAGATATCCCGCTTTCCCACCGCCTCCTCCAGGCCGTGCATAAAGGCGTTGCGCAGTTCCGTCGCCACGTTGATCTTGCGGATGCCGATTCGGATGGCGCGCCGGATCATGTCGTCCGGGATGCCGGAGCCGCCGTGAAGCACCAGGGGCGGCGGGTTCAAATCCTGGCAGCGCTGGAGCAGGTCGAAGTCCAGCTGCGGCAGACCCTTGTAGATGCCGTGGGCGTTGCCGATACCCACAGCCAGGGCCTCCACCTCCACCTCGGAGATGAAACGCTCCACCTCCCGTACGTCCACCAGATTTCGGTTGTCCCGAATCAAGTTGTCCTCCACGCCGCCGATCGCACCCAGCTCTGCCTCCACAGAGACGCCCACCGCGTGGGCGGCCGCCGCCACCTCCCGGGTGATCTTCACGTTCTCCTCAAAGGGAAGGTGGGACCCGTCAAACATCACGGAGGTAAAGCCCGCCCGAAGGCATTGAATCACCTGCTCATAGCTTACGCCGTGGTCTAGGTGCATGACTACGGGGACACTGGACTGGTCTGCTAGGCGGCGCACCACGTCCGCTAGGTAAAGCATCTGCCCGGCATTAATAGCACCTTGGCCAATGGTCAGGATGACCGGGCTCTTGGAGCGCTCCGCCGCCGCCATGACGGCCTCCGGAATCTCCAGGTTGTCGATGTTGAAGCCTGGGATGGCCGTCCTGGTCTGGGAGGCGGCAGCCAGCACATCTTTCAGGGTTGTCAATGGCATAACCAAACTCTTCCTTTCTTTCCCGCCGTCAAACGTCTCTGCGGATGTCCAGCGGCGGCTGTGACTGGATGAACTCGCGAATAGTCTTCAAATCTCGCATGCCTGCGGTGGCGCCCGCCTCCTGAATGACAAAGGTCGAACAGGCGGTTCCAAGGGTGACGCAGCCCTCGGGGGACAGGCCCTCGCCCACGCCGGTGAGGAACCCAGCGCAGAAGGCGTCCCCTGCGCCGGTGGTTTCCACCACGCGGAGCCCGCCATAGGTCCCGGCGTAAAAGGCCGTCTCCCGGTTTTTGAAATAGGCCCCCCGGCTACCCAGCTTCACCGCCACATTTTTCACGCCCCGGTTCAGGAAAAAGTCCGCGATGGCCCGGGGGTCCTCTGTGCCTGCGATGCAGGACGCCTGCTCCACGCTGGGCAGGAAGTAGTCCAGCCAGGGGTAGCACGGGTCCAAGATGCCCTTCCAGCGACCGCTCCGATCGCCGGTCACGTCCATGGAGGTGACAACGCCCTTTTCCCGGGCGGCCCTCAGCAGGGCCGCGCTGCCCTCCCCGTCGAACCGGGGCAAGTGGAATGCCCCGCCAATCTGCAAAAGGTCCGCACCGTCCAGCAGGGAGAGATCGCAGTCCGCAAGGCAGAACTCCGCGCTGGTTCCGGGTACCTGGAGGAAGGTCCGGTCTCCGCCGGGGGAAATCAGGATCAGGGACTTGGTCTGCCCCGCAGTGGCGGAGCGTGCTACGTAGTCCATGCAGATGCCCGCCTTTTTCCCCAGCGAGACCACGTAGTCCCCCATGTCGTCGCAGCCCACCCGCCCCAGGTAAGTGACCTGATGGCCCAGTTTGACCAGGTTGACCGCGTTGTTGTTGGCATCTCCGCCGTGGGTGATGCGGATTTCCTCTACCTGACAGGTGTCGTTTTGTAGCTTCACGCCCTCCACCGGGCGGACGAGGATGTCCACCAGCATCTCGCCGGCGCATAGGATGTTCATTCGCTCCCTCCCCTCAGAACGCGCGCATGGCCTCCAGGCACGCCTCCATCGTGGTCAGGGGACTCAGCTCAAAGGCGAAGATCCCGTCAAAGCCCAACTCCTCCACCAGGACCTTCTTGAGATAGCCGTAGTTGATCTCTCCCGTACCGGGCTCGTGGCGGCCCGGCACGTCGCCGATGTGGATATAGCCGAGAATGTCCGCGTTTTTCCGCAGGGTGTTTGCCAGATCGCCCTCCATCAGCTGCATGTGGTATATGTCGTACAGTAGCTTCAAACGAGGAGAGCCTACCACCCGAATGATGTCCGCCGCGGAGGCGGAGGTCGTCATGTAATAGCCGGGCTTGGCATAGGTGCTCACGGGCTCCAGCTGCAAGGTGACGCCATCCTTCTCCGCGATTCTGGCGGCCTCCAGGAGGTTTTTGGTGGCGCAGGCGATTTTCGTCCGGTCGTTCTGCTCGTTTCCAGCGGTGCACATTCGCCCCTCCTCTGCCAGGGCGTTGGAGTGGAGCACCAGATTTTCGCACCCGAGGAGGTGGGCCACGTCCACGGAGCGCTTGAGGTAGTCGATAAACTCCCGGCTATGGGCGGGGTCGATCAGGTTGTAGTCCTTGTCGCCGGAAAAGCAGCCCAGCTTCAGGCGGTTCTCCTCCAGCAGCGCCCGGATGCGCTTTACATCGTGCTGTTCCCAGGAGCCGAACTCGATATAGTCAAAACCGGCCTCCCGCACCTTGGCGAAGCGCTCATAGAACGGAAGGTCCACAAACAGCTTTTCAATGCAGATTGATTTTTTCACGGTCGTTCCTCCTTCTCACTTCTCCGCACTCTTGGCGGAGCGGCCTTTCCAGAATTTCAGGATGATGGGAGACAGCAGCGAAACGGCGGCCACCGCCAGCAGCGCCAGGGCGATGGGATGGGTGAGGAAAATGCGTAGACTGCCATCGGACAGCACCAGCGTACGGCGCAGGTTGGACTCCACCGTGTCACTGAGAATCAGGCCCAGAATGATGGGCGGCATGCAAAAGTCCAGCTTGATGAGGACATAACCCACAATGCCGGCCCCGATCATCAGCACCACATCGCCCATGTTGTTGTTGATGGCGAAGGTTCCCACCGTGCAGAACACGAACACCAGGGGATTCAGCCACTTCGCGGGAACCAGGCTGATTTTCGAGAAGATTCGGATCGCCCCGTAGCCCAGCAGGCACATGAACACATTGGACACGAACAGGGCGATGATGATAGTGTAAACCTTGACGGTCTGGGTGGTGAACAGCAGTGGCCCGGGGGCAATGCCCTGCATCATGAGGGCGCCCAGCATAATGGCCGTCACGGAGTCCCCCGGAATGCCCAGAGTCAGCAGGGGGATCATGGCGCCGCCGGAAACCGCGTTGTTTGCGGCCTCAGGGGCGGCGATGCCCTCCGGAGCCCCGTCGCCGAAGGCCCCAGGGCGCTTGGAAAAGCGCTTCGCCACGTTGTAGCTGATCCAGGATGCGATATCACCGCCGGTTCCCGGGATGGCGCCCACGACTGTGCCGATGATGGAGCTGATCAGAATGGTAGGGCCTGTCCGCCGGATGTCTTCCCTGGTGGGGAGAATCTGGGCCAGCTTGTCCTGCTTGCTCTTAGCCATGGATTTGATGTCGGCCTCGGCGGACAGCAGGCACTGGGAGAAGGCAAACAGCCCGATCAGCAGGGGAACGAACTGTATGCCGCTGATGAGGTAGGTTGTGCCGAAGGTATAGCGGAACGTGGCGGAGGTGGTGTCCATGCCCACCGCCCCCAGTAGCAGCCCCAACACCGCCCCCAGCAGGCCCTTGACGACGGAGTGGGACGAAACCGCCGTCACGATGCTCAGCCCGAACACCCCCAGGGCAAACATCTCCGGCACGCCGAAATTCAGCGCGATCTTGGACAGCGCCGGGGCGATCCACAGCAGCATCAGGGCGGAAAGCAGCCCGCCGAAGGTGGACGCCATGGTGGAGATGCTCAGGGCCCGTCCTGACTGGCCATGCTTGTGCGCCATGGGATAGCCGTCCAGACAGGTGGCGGCGGAGTTTGCCGTCCCCGGCGTGTTGATCAAAATCGCGGTGATGGAGCCGCCGTAGACAGCGCCGCAGAAGATTCCCAGCAGCATCATGATACCGGTGTCTTTTAGAGAAAAGGTGAAGGGCAGCATGATCGATACCGCCATCACCGCGGACAGGCCGGGCATGGCGCCGCAGAGAATCCCAAACAACACGCCCAGGAACGTATAAAACAGGGCCGCCGGAGAAAACACCAGCGCGGCCGCCTGCAGAAAAGCATCCATAATACAGCGCCCCTCCTTTTATCCGAGATAGCTGCCCAGCAATCCCTTGGGCAGAGGAACCTTCAGGCCGAGGCCGAAGGTCAGGTAAATGAAAACAATGATCGCCGCCGTCAGGCCCAGCAGAATCCGCTTGTTCCGCTCGCCGTGCAGGAACATGCAGAGCGGCAGCATGACCACCATGCCCACGTAAATGCCCGCTGCGTAGATGACGGCCCCGAAGAGGACCATCAGGCCGCTGATTTTCACCACGCGGCGAAAGCCCTCCGATTTCACGTCAAAGGGGGCGCCGGCGGCGGGCTGCCTGGAAAACAGGCTCTGGAGGATCAGGACGACCGACAGGATCATCATGGCGGCGGAGAGGAGCTTGGGCCAGAAGCCGGGCCCCAATGCATCCGAGTCCAGTTTGCCCATCATGCTGCGGGCTTGTACATATGCGAAGATGGACAGCGCCAAGAAGAAAAGGCCCGTCGCGAAATTGCTCTTTTTCAAATGCGATACCCCCTATTCACAAGGCAACGGGCGCACGGGACAGGAACTGTTCCGTGCGCCCCAAGTCAGATATGTGGAATCAGATTACTCCTCCAGCAAGCTCACATAGAATGCGTAGGCCTCTTTGCAGTACTGCGTCATCCCGTCGATGTCCCAGACCTTGGGGATCATCATCTGCGGGGCCGTGAGGTCGGCGTAGCTCTGTGAGGCCACGCCCTGGTTCAGCGTGTCGGACAGCCACTGGATGATCGCGGGGTCCGTATCCGCCAGCGCACCCAGGAAGCAGACGGAGCGCAGGTTCAGGTCGCCGCACTCGGGATAGGTCTGAGCGATGGAGGGAATGCCGGGCAGAGAGGGCGCTTCCTCGGCGGTGGTGACGGCCAGGACCTTCAGGGTGCCGGCCTCCACCTGTCCGGCGACGCCGCTGACGTTGATGAAAGTAGCGTCGCACTCTCCTGTGGTGACGGACAGGGCGCAGTCGTTGTTGGCGTCAAAGGTGACGGTTTTGATCTCCACGCCGAAGGACTCACTCAGGGCCCGGGTGGCCAAGCCGCCGGGAGAGCCCGCGCCAGTGATGGCCACGGTGACGCCGTTGTCCCCGCTTTTGAGCTTGTTGATAAATCCCTCCAGAGTGCTGCACTCGCCCTCACCGGGGCCGATCAGACAGTAGGGCTCATCCTGCAGGCACACGATAGGGACGAAGTCCTCCTCCAGAACAATCTCGGTGGCGCCGATGGCGTGGTTGATGATCAGATCTCCATTGACTCCCACAATTGTGTAGCCGTCGGCCTTCCTAGTCAGGCCCTGCTCGGTGCCCACCAGACCGCCGCCGCCAGCCACGTTTTCCACCACGAAATTCACACCAGAGGGCACCAGGCCGTCGGGAATGCTCTCAAAGAGCGCCCGGGACAGGGTGTCCATGGTACCGCCTGCGCCGTAGGGGATGATGCATGTGATGTTGCTCTTGGGGTAGTCCAAGGGGGCTTCAGCGGGCTGCTGCGGCTCGCTCTGGGAGCTGTCGGGGGTGTTGGCGGAAGCGTCGGGGGGGGCGGCCGCTCCGGTGTCGCCGCCGCAGGCCGCGAGGCTGAGTGTCAGCACACAGGCCAGCAAGAGAGCAAATACTTTTTTCATGTTCATTTCTCCTTTATATGATTTGGCCCATGCCAGGGTCCACTGATAGAGAGGGGTCACAGTTTGATGACCGCCTTGATGACATCCTGCCGGTCGTTGAGGGAATTCTCAAAAGCCAGCTGGACGTCCTGAAAGTCAAATTGATGGGAGACGATCCGTCTCAGGTCGATTTTTCCGGAGGCAACCATCTGGAGGGCCGTTTCAAAGTTGTTGCGGTAGCGATAGATCGTGCGGATCTCACCCTCCTTGTACATCAGGTCCATAAAGCGGTAGGGTGTCTCGCCGTTGATGTTGCCCACCATGACCACCACGCCGCAGCGCCGCACCAGATCAGAGGTCTGGGCCGCCGTGTGGGGGTTGCCCGCCGTCTCAAAGACTACATCCGCCCCAGTTCCGCCGGTCAACTCCAGAACGCGGGCCTGCACATCCTCCTCCCTGGCGTTGATCACGGTGTCGCCCCCCAATTCCAGAGCCTTTTGGAGGCGGCTGGGAAACAGGTCGCAGAGAATCACCTTCGCGGCGCCCCGGGCTTTGCAGGCCATCATGGTCAAAAGTCCGATGCAGCCTGCGCCCAAAATGACCACACTCTGCCCCAGGGACACGCCGCCCCGGCTGGCGGCGGAAAGGCCCACGGCCAGAGGCTCGATGAGCGCACCCTCCAGTGTGGAGATGGAATCCGGCAGCTTGTACGCCAGATGCGCCGGAATAGCCACGAAATCCCGAAGCATTCCGTCGTGAGGCGGGACCGACGGAAACTGCACGTCGGGGCACATGTTGTAGTGCCCGGAGCGGCAGTAGACGCAGGTTCCGCAGGTGATCTGCGGCTCGAAGCACACCCGGTCGCCCTGCCGCAGTCCCGTGACGCCGGGCCCTGTCTCCACAATGGTTCCCGCGCACTCATGGCCAAGAATGAAGGGGAGGTCAAAGAACTTGCCCTTTCTCATGCCGGACTCGAAAAAGTGGACGTCCGAACCGCACACGCCGACATACTCCACATTCAGCACAACTTCTCCAGCCCCGGCCCGGGGGATGGGAAGCTCTCGGATTTCCATTTGTTTGACCGCCGTCATATAGGCGGCCCTGTTTGTTGTCCTCACGCTGCCACACCTTCCCTAGAATAATACTCATCATAAACAAATTTACATAATTTATGATAATTTTTTGGATTAATCCTTGTTATTTCATGAGTAAAGTTTAGCAATCTTTTCGGTAAGATGCAAGACGTAAATTCCACAACATTTTTGTCCATTTTTGTTCGATATATACAATAAAATTTTCTTGATAACCTGATTTTTAGCGTTTATTTGATGATATTGAAAAAAAGATTTGCATACCCACTGTATTTATGTTAAGATTTATCCATATTTAGCTCAAAAATAACCAACTCATGGAGGATTTTATGAGAGCGGATCGTTTGAACGAGATGGAACAGTATATTTTAGGCAGGGAAAACGTGTCTTTGGAGGAGCTTTGCGTTCAATTTAGCATCTCTATGAACACGGTGCGCCGGGACATCGCCGAGCTGCTGAACCGCGGCAATGTCCGCAAGGTCTACGGCGGCGTGTCCTCTAACCTACAGCACCGTCCCCTAGGCTTTTCCGTGCGGGAGCGGAAAAACAGCGAGGCAAAGCAAATCATTGGCCAACTGGCGGCGCGGCTGGTGAACAACGGCTCATCCATCTTCTTGGATTCCGGTTCCACCACGCCCAACATTGTGCGGCATCTGGGCGAAAAAAACGGGGTAACGGTCATCACCCACAGCCTCACCGCCCTGTATGAGGCCGCATCCCTCCCCAACCTGAACATCATCTCCCTAGGCGGCATCTACGCCCCCTCCACCTCCTCTTTTACCGGCATCTCCACACTGGACACCCTTTCCCATCTGAGCATCCAGACCATTTTCATCTCCGCCACCGGCGTCACCATTGAAAATGGTCTGACCAACAGCACCTATCTGGAGGCGGAGATCAAACGCAACGTCGTCCAGCGGGGAAACCGGGTCGTCCTGATGGCGGACCAGAGCAAGTTCGGTCACTCCGCCGTCATCAGTTTTTGTTCCTTTGAGCAGCTTTATGCCGTCGTGACGGACCGCATGCCTCCCGCACCCTATCTGGCGTTGATGGAGCGGTACGGAATCCGCCTGATCTGCCCTGGCCACGAGGACATTTCGTAACCGTTCTTTTGCCGAGGCAAAACCCAGCCCCAAAGGGACTTCTCCCCGCAGTGCGGGCAGGATGCTGTGGTGCTCAAATTAAGGGGCGGCTGCGAAGGTGTGTTTTCCCACCCTTGGGTGGGGCAAGCATCGCGCCTGGCTATACGCCGGACGCATTTGCCAGGGCAAAGCCCCGGCCCCCTGCCCCTAAGGGGAGAGGAGAATGGAATACAGAGAGTGAAAAGTACAGCGATACGGCAGACCGGCCTATGTTTCGGCCTGTGAGCTGCTGTGTGCGATTTCAAGAGAGGACAGCACCCCATACACCTGACAAACCGGGAAAGGATGTGTTAAGGCTTTGCAGGCGAAGAGCTGCGCCGATACAGCGCCCCCTCTGAGACAGCTCAAAAACTGGTTCGCTATAAACAAAGAATACGCCTTTTCCTGCCCTCCCAAATAGAGCGGGGAAATGTATGAAAAAAACGGTTTTCCAGCAGGCGGAAAATACGATTTTTTGATAACACCGCGCAGGGGCGCTGGATATTTTTGCAGACTGCTGGTATGGTGTGTCGCTGAATAGGAGGCGATATGCCATGGCGAAAAGGCGTGCCAATGGAGAAGGGAGTATCCGCAAGCGAAAGGACGGCCGCTGGGAGGGTCGATACACGGCGGGGCGGGACCCAGTGACCGGGAAGGTGATCTACAAAAACGTCCTCGGCAAAACACAGGCGGAGGTCAAGGCAAAACTCAAATCGGCAATTGAAAAAAGCGGCTCGCTGGCTACGGCCACCGAACGATATACAGTAGGCCGATGGCTGGATGCCTGGATGGAAAACTACGCCAAGCTCCAGGTCCGTCCCTCGTCCCACAAGACCTACCAGGGATTCATCGAGAACCACATCAAGCCCTCCCTCGGTGATTTGCCGCTGGAGAAGCTGACGGCAATGGACTTCCAACAGTTGTACAAACATCTGCCGGAGAGCGGCAGAGTGAAGTGTACGGAGTCCCGCAATAAGTCGAAGGGCCTCAGTGTGAAAACGGTGCGCAACATCAACCAGATGATTTCTTCGGCCCT
>JAAWTB010000045.1 GCA_022801815.1 Oscillibacter sp.
ATCAGGTCCGCCAAGTCCATGGACCCGCCTACGTGCCCGAAGCCCCGGCTGTGGATCACCTTCAGCGTCTCCAGACGGATCTGCGCCGCTAAAACCTTGATATCTTTTTCATTCATCAGGTTTTCTTCCTTTCCAAATTTGTGGTTTAAAGCAATTGCAACAACGCATAGATTGTTGTACTGACGCCTCCCAAAATAAAGACATAAATGATAATCCGGCGTGAAAATCCATCGCTGATCCGTTTGTCCAGCAGCGCTCCCAGCGCCATTCCAGCCGCCGCAGCTGGAAGCGCCACGATGGAAAGCAGGATGCTTTCCTGTCCATACATGCCCTCCGCCAGTAGTAGAATCATTCGGAATACGTTATCCAGCAGGAAAATGAAGCAGGCGTTGGCCCGGAACTCCTTCCGGTCGACGGCCACCCGTTCCATATAGGCGAGAAACAGCAGGTTGATGCCGAACAGGCCCGCCGTCAGGCCGGAAAAAAAGGAGGCCGCCGCTCGAATATATACGTTGGGCTTTGCGTTCGCGCCGGGCTTCCGGGTCAGCATCTCCAAGCCAAGGCCGATAATCAGCAAGCCCAGAACCAACTTCAATCCTTGGGGAGAGCCGAATTTCAGCAGCAGCGTGCCGGGGATGATGCCCAGCAGCACAAAGGCGGCAATGGGCAGGACGACCTTGGCGGAGAAGTGGTCCCGGTTTTTCCAGACCACATTAGCGTTCAGAATCAGGGACACCGGAGCAAGGCCCGGCGTAATGACGCTGTTGGGCAGGACTAGGGACAGCAGCGGCGTGGAGATCAGCGGATCGCCAAAGCCCGCCAGACCTTTCACAACAAAAGCGATGCAGACGCAGGCGAAATAGAAAACGATTTTTTCCATAAGCGCCTCCGGTCAATTGGGCATCAGCGGGAGCGGAGAAGGCAGAATACCGCTGTTTCCCATGACGGTCATGATGAGGAATATACCCGCGATTCCAAGAATCAGGGCCAGCACAAGCGGCCAAATTTTCGCGTCCATCGGAGGTTACATGGACAGGTCCTTGAGAAACATGAGGGCTCTTTGCGCCGCCTCCTCGCCGGTGGGCCAGGGAAGGCACTCCACAGACAGATAGCCGTCGTAGCCGATTTCCTCCAGGGCGTTTAAAATACAGCTGAAATCAAACTGCCCGCTGCCGGGATAGCGTCGGGAGTTGTCCGCCAGATGGAAGTAGCCCAGCTTCCCACGGCACAGGCGAATGGCTTCTACCGGATCGCACTCGTCGATGCCCATGTGGAAGGTGTCCAGGTGGACATAGCAGTTGTCCAGCTGATACTTCTCCAGGAAGTCCATGGTTTCCCTCGCCGTGGTGAAGATGTTCACCTCATAGCGGTTGATGACCTCCAGGTTCAGCTTGACGTTCCGTTCCGCGCCGTAGGAGGCCAGGACCCGCAGGTTCTTGGCCAGGCGGTCCAGGTACTTCTCCCGCTTCCCGCCCTTGGGAACATTGCCCTTGACCCAGCCGATGACAATGCCCGCCCCCAGCTTCTGGGCCATGTCGATGTACTGCCGCATTCCGTCCATGGTGGCGGAGACGATATAGGGCTCGTCGGCCACTAGGCTGCACATACCCTCTGTGTTCAGCCGCCCGGTGATGACCATGGATATCCGTGTCCCAGTGCGCTGGTAAGCGGCCCGGATAGCTTCATAATCCAGCTCCACGTCCTCACGGGTGTGGACCTCAATGGCGTCGTAGCCCAGATCCGACGCCGTTTGCAGATTTTCCTCCACCGTCCCCTGGAGCAGGATCGGCGCGGTGGCCGGGGCCTCGTCGGCGGAGGAAACGGCAAATTTCCATTGCTTCATATAGACTCTCCAATCTCTGAAATAAAAGTGGAACGAGGGCCTCCCAGGGAGGCCCCCGCTCCGGGAGAAAAGAAAATAGAGTAGAGCAAATCAGGTGGGAGCTAATCTAAGCTCTCAATAAAAACCATCCGCGTTGTCGAGTGACCAGCCAAGATAATCGCCGGTCTTGGTAACGAGATAAAGTTCTTTTGGCTACTTTTCAAGGGGAAAAGTAACTTACTCCGGGAAGGTCAGCATGACCTTGCGGGACAGCTCCTTGTTCTGGGCCATCTTCATGGCCTCGGCCAGGTCGTCGAACTTGTAGTAGTGGGAGACCAGGGCCTTGAAGTCATAGGTGTCCTTGATCTTGCTCATGAAGCGGATGGTGCGGGGGAACCAGTTGGTGGTGCCGCCGGAGCCCGCGATATGCAGGGTCTTCCAGATGGTCTTGCCGATCTCCACGGGAACCTTCCGGCCAATGGAGTGGCCCACCACGCCCACGCGGGCGCTGTGGCCGGCGATGTCAAACAGGGAGGCAATGCCGATATCGTTGCCGGAGCACTCGATGACCACGGAGGCGCCCCGTCCGTTGGTCAGCTTCTTGATCTGCTCCTCCACGTCCCCGGCGGTGGGGTCCACGGTGTAGGTGGCGCCGTATTTCATGGCGTTCTCCCGCCGGGCGGCCACGGGGTCCACCACGATGACGGTGGCGCCGGAGGTGGCGCAGACCATGGAGGCCGAGCAGCCGATGGGGCCGCCGCCGATAATCACGCAGTCGTCGGAGGCGTCGGGGTCACACTTGTTGCCCCAGACTCCCCAATAGCCCACGTTGAAGTTCTCAACGAAGATGCCCATTTCGTCGTTCCAGTCCTCGGGGATGACGTGGGTATAGGCTTCCTCCAGAATCATGTACTCGCCGAAGCCTCCCGGAGAGTCGGGCCGGAAGCCCACTTCCCGCATGTTCAGGCAGGCGGAGGACATCTTTCCGTCCTTGCAGTTGGCGCACTGGTGACAGGGCAGGACGCAGTCGCCCACCACCTTGTCGCCCACCTTGATGGAGGTCACGTCCTCGCCGATCTCGGTGACGCGGCCCACCCACTCATGCCCGGGGGTGTAGGGGCCCAGGTCATAGCGGCCCTCGGCGGACTTGCCCTCGAAGCACTCCACGTCGGACTGGCAGATACCGCAGGCGATCAGCTTGATGAGGACCTGATCCCGGCGCAGGGCGGGGAGCTCCACTTCCTCAATGCGGAGGTCAAAGGGACCGTGCATAAAAGCCTGTTTGCATTTCATAGTGATGTCTCCTTTTCATTTTTTAGGGGCCGGGGGACAGACCATTCCCCGTGTGCCCAAGGTTCTTAATATTCCAGGGTGTAGATGTGCCGTCCGCCGGGGACGTTGGGCCCCTTGATGACGGCCTCGATGTCGGCGGGATCGCGCTGGGTCATCTTGTCAATGGGAGGCAGCTTCCCGGCGGGATACTTTTCCAGAATGTCATTGACCAGCTTGGTCAGGTAGTCCAGAGTCCGCTCTACACCGGCCTTAGCCTTTTCGCCGTCGGCCATCCGGGCGTCTCCGATGACGCCCTCGGGCTGGCAGATGCACTCCATGCCGCAGGAGCCGAAAGCGTTGTACCACTTGATGGGGCCCGCCCCGTCCTCGGCGGAGGTGTTGATGTGCCCGGGAGGCAGCAGGGGGGCCTTGTCGACCTTGATGGCGTCCTCCATGTGGATGAACTCGGGGAACAGCTCCAGGCACCAGCTCTGCTCCACTTCATCGGCGTGAACAAATGGGGTGTCATAGGGGCCGCCCTTGTCCTTGGTGTACATCTGATCGCCCGCGCAGTTCCAGAAGTGGGTGTACAGCACGATGCCGGGGACCTGCCACTTCTTGCCGAAGGTGTGGATGGCCAGAGGAATCACATAGTCCTGGCCGTGGCCGTTGACGATGATGATTTTGCGGAAGCCCGTGTTCCAGAAGCCCGCCAGCACATAGGCGATGTAGTCGGCAAGAATCTTCTCAGGGATCATGATGGTGCCCTTCTGGCCCAGGTGATGATAGGGGTGAGAGCCATACCAGATGGGCTGGGCCACAGTGGCGCCGGTGCGCTCGGCCACCAGCTCGCACAGGCGGGTATCCAGATAGGTGTCCTCGCCGTAGGGGGCGGAGGGACCGTGGTTCTCGGTGGAGCCGATGGGCAGCAGCAGCACGTCGTTCTTCTTCAGCCGCTCCTCCACCATCTTGGTGGTCATGTTCTGGTAGTAGATACCGTCCTGCTTTTCCATATGTCCGCCGGTGGCGGGCAGATTCCAGTTAGACATTGATGTTACCTCCTGTAATATATTTATCGGACCGCTTCTTTCAAGCGTTTCACGTCCTCTTTCACGGATTCCATGCGCTCCGGGCTGATGTTCTGGAAGTCCTCTTTCTCATAGAGGTTCTCAATAATCAGCCAGCCGGAATAGCCGTGGTCCTTCAGGTACGCGATGGAGCCCTGGAAGTCCGAGACGCCGGTGCCCAGCAGGGCATTGGCAATGCAGCCTTCTGTGCTGTCCTTGACATGGAGCTGGTTCATCATGTGGGGATAGATGCCGTCCAGCACGTCTACCTGCCGGAAGGGGGTGAAGTAGGAGTAGTTGTCGCTGTCATAAAACAGCTTGAAGTTCACCTTCCCTACCCGGTCCACCAGCTCCAGCTGCTTCTCCACGCTCAGGGGGCACTCGCATCCGATCTGGATGCCCCTCTCCCCGGCGTAGTCGCACAGCTCCCGGTACCGCCTGGCCGTGAACTCCAGATCCTCCTCCGTCTTCACCAGGCTGGCGTTGAAGTTGGAGAAGAACACGGCTGGTATCTTCATGCAGACCGCCGCATCCACCGCATCGAAGTGGGCCCTGCGTACCGTTTCAAACCGGGGGTCCGAGGGGCGCATGTGGAAAGGAAGGAAGTCCCCGTCGCTGCATCCGATGTTGGGGTACTCGATGGCGTATTTCTGCTGCGCGTCCAGGTACAGGTCCCGGATGATTTTCTGGGAGAGGGGATAGCCTTTCTCGTAGGCTCCGTACTCGATGGACATGCCGTCCAGGCCCGCTTCCCTCACCAGCTGAGGGGCAAAGAGCCCTGTGCCGGGGAAACAGAAGTTGCAGATACCCAGCTTCACGTCCATTACAGGACCTCCGACAGCTTGACTGCCCGGCCCTCGTCCAGGGATTTCTTCGCCGCGATGGCAATGGCCACGGGCATCAGTCCATCATGGCCGTTGACTGGGACCTCGGTGTCGTTCAGCACCGCGTCGGCAAAGGCCTGTTCCTCGGCCACGAAGGCGTCGTTGTAACGCTCCAGGAAGAACCAGGTGGGCTTGGCGGAGGAGACGCCCTCGGCAGAGGAAATCATAGCGGTATTCTCCAGGTCGTTGGAAACCTGGACGCAGCCGCCCACGCACTGGACCTCCGTCCGCTGGTCGTAGCCGTATTTGGAGGCGCGGGTGTTGTCGATGACGCCCAGGGCCCCGTTTTCAAATTTCAGCATGATGATGGTGGTGTCCACATCGTTGTACTGGGCATAGTCCGGGTTCGCGCAGCTTCCGTAGGCCACCACCTCCGTGACCTCGCTGCCGGAGAGATAGCGGACCATATCAAAGTCATGGATGGTCATGTCGATGTGGATGCCGCCGGAGGTTGCGATGTACTCCATGGGCTGGTCGGCGGGGTCCCGGGAGGTGACCTTCACCACGCTGGGTGCGCCCAGCTTCCCGGAGGCCACGGTATCCCGGACGGCCTTGTGGTTGTGGTCGAAGCGGCGGACAAAGCCCACCTGGAACTTCACCCCGGCTTTCTCCACCTCGGCGAGAATCTTCCGGATTTCGTTCAGGTCGGTGTGGACAGGCTTTTCACAAAAGATGTGTTTGCCGGCTTTGGCGGCGGCAATGGACAGCTCTGCGTGGGCGGGGGTGGAGGTGCAGATAAAGACAGCTTCCACCTCAGGGTCCTGGACCACCTTCATGGGGTCGCTGTAGACCTTGGGAATGCCCAGCTCTGCGGCCCATTCCTCCATGGTGCTGTTCAGCATGGGGTCTGCGGCGGCGATGATTTCCGCGTTTTTGACGAAGTAAGTGATGTTGTCACCATGGAGCCTGCCGATGCGTCCCATGCCCAGGAGTCCAACTTTCAGCTTTTTCATATGCGTTTTTCCTCCGTTCCTTATTTCTTCAGGCGGGGATATTCCGTGGAAATCAGGACCTTGCCCGCCATGATCTTCATGCCCTCGTCGATGTCTTCCAGGTTGTACCGGCCTGTGCACATCTTCCGCATGTCGATCCGTCCGGAGGCCATCAGGGCGATGACGTCGGGGTAGATGCCCTGGCCGGACTGGCCGTTGGACCCGGCGATGATGGCGGCGTTCCACTGCCAGCCGAACACGTCCACGGGGGTCAGGCCCACGGTGTGGCCGATCTGGGCGGTCTTGCCGCCAATGGCCAGGGACTTTGCCATGACGGGGTACGTGAACTTGGTCGCGCCCGCGCACTCGGCAAAGAGAGAGATCCCCGCGCCATTGGTCAGGTCCATCAGCAGCTCCGCCTGCTCGTCGGCGTCCTTAAAGCTGGTGGGGTCGTACACGGCGTCCGCGCCGCAGGCCTTAGCCAGCTCCATCCGCTCGGGGACGCTCTCAAAGGCGATGAGCTTCGCTGCGCCGGAGGTCTTGAGCAGCTGGATGGCGGCAAGGCCGATGGGGCCGCAGCCGAACACCGCCGCATGTCCGCCGGGCCGGAGGCCGCCCGCCCGGACAAAGAGGCCGTTGTAGGCCACGCCCGTGGGCTCCACCATGGCGCCCAGCTCGAAGGCGGTCATTTTGTCTCCGCCGTAGAAATTCATGATATCGTTGAGCTTATAGCAGTATTTGGCGTTGACCGCCGCGTACTCGGCGAAGCCTCCGTCATAGGTCAGGCCCGGCTCCTCCAGGTCCTTGCACTGGTTGAACATGCCCCGGCGGCAGGCGTCGCATTGGCCGCACCAGTGCATGGACTCCACGCTCACCAGATCGCCCACGGCCAGCTTCTTGACGTTTTTGCCCACCTCCACGATTTCGCCGGAGAACTCGTGGCCTGTGATGATGGGATATTTGCTGTGCCCGTCGTACATGGTGTAGCCGTCGGCGTCCTTGCGCAGAAGGTGCTGGTCCGTGCCGCAGATGCCCGCCGCGCCCACCTTCAGGAGGACCTGGTCGTCCCCGCACACCGGCATGGGACGGTCCACCACGCTGCCCCGGATGTTCTTCCAGATCTTGTTGCCGCGAAGGGCGCGGCCCGTGTCCTTCTCCCGCTGGGAGAGGACGTAGCCCTCACGGGGGGCGTAATCGGCTTCCACGTAAAATGCTCTCATAGTTGCTCCTTCTTTCCTTTTGATTCTCCGGTGGGAACGGGGCCCGGCTTTCCTGCCCCAGCGCCTGAGAGGGGAGTTCCCGTGTCTGCCCTCAATATAAAGGAAGCGCCATGTTTCCGCCTTGCCTTTTTTGCTTTTTTAGCGCCCGGTTTGTGGAGCCGGATGACCGCTCCGCCGGAAAATGGTTGGCCCGTCGCTTTCCAGCAGGTACAAGGAGGCGGTGATTCTACATAAGATTTTTTTGCTGTTTTGTAAAATCCGTTTTTTGTTTGTGCACTTGCCACAATAGATTAGGTCTGCTTTTCAGCATAACAACGATGCGCAATTTTTCATAGGTGATGGGAGAGAACTGCAAAAATTTTAGAGCGGCATGTATACGGAGGGGAGGCCGGGCCTTTCCGGCAAAACGCCTTCCCCCCGGCAGTTTTTCCGGAAATCGCAATCTTTCAATGGTAACGATACGCCGCCTATCCAACCTGCTGGAATATGGGGCTTTTGAAGATTCACGTTATTTAAAAAACGCAAAATTTTTAAGGACACCCGTTTTGCAGGATGGTATAATGAATGTGGAACATCGTATAGCGGCAAATCGGAGGGAGGAGCGGAAAAATGGTCCATATGTTTTCAGTTCCCGCAGGCGCGGCTTTCTCAGCCTGTCAAAGCCAGCCCCGCATGATTTACATAACCAACACAGAGCTGGATGACAGCGGTTCCGTACGTGCGATTCACAGCCACAGGGAAACCGCGGAAATTGCCCTGGTATATCAGGGGCACGGGGCGCACAAGATCGACAACCGCATTTATAATAGTGAACCCGGAGACTTGCTGCTGTATAACACGGGGATTCTGCATCAGGACCTGTCCAGCACGGGAGAAGAGCCGATGTGCTTTTACCTGTGCGGTATCCGGGGCCTTCAGCTGGAGGGGCGTTTGCCGGGCGTCCTGAGCTCCAACCCAGACAGCTACTTGATTAAAAGCGGACCATATGGGCAGTTTCTCTACAGGGGCTTTGAAATGCTGGAGCACAGCATTCAAAACCATCCTCCCCATTCGTCGCCGTACATTTCCACTATGGCCCACGGTTTTTTGCAGTCGCTGCTGGCCATCGCATCCGAACTGCTGAACGGACACGCCGCCCCGGAGGACAGCGCCGCCGCCGGAGACCGATCTCTCGCGGAGGAAATCCGCTCCTACGTGGACCGCAACTACACCCGCAATTTTTCCCTGTCGGAGTTGGCGGAAAACCTGCATGTCAACCGTTATTATGCGTCCCATACGTTTTCCTCAACTTTCGGCATGACCATCGTGCGCTACCGAACCCTCCGCCGGATTGGAGAGGCTCAGTCCCTGCTGACGGACACGGACAGCAGCGTGACCTATATCGCCAGCGTCATCGGATATGACGACCCAAACCAATTCAGCCAAGCATTTGCCAAAGTTGTGGGGATGCCCCCCAGCAAGTACCGTGATCTGAGCGTGTGGCCCTTCCGCCTGAACAAAAAAGAACGCGGCGGGCCGGACATAAAAAAATAACGAGCTCTCCATAATGACGAAACCGCCGCCGGGGCTGAAAGGCCCCGGCGGCGATTCTCTTGATATACTCAGTGTGAGGAGGATTACAGCTCTCCACGGGATTCACGCTCAGAAAGTTCATCCATGATCTTAGGATACAGCTTATCCAGCCGATAGAGAATCAGGGTGATGACTGCGATGCCCCAGACCAGAATCGGGCCCCAGACATAGATGCTCTCAATCATCTTGATGGCGGTAGTGGGCTGGATGACGCCCAGACCCGTCGAGCTGATATAGCCCGCCTTGTCCAGCAGGGAGGTAATCACCGCACTGGTAACGCCCGTGCCGATCTTAAAGCCCAGGGAGCCGCCGCCAAAAATCAGAGCCTCCTGGCGGATATGGGACTTCCACTGGCCGAACTCCACCACATCGCCCATCATGCCAAAGACCACGGCGGTCAGCGGAGCCTCGCCCAAGGCGCGGATAATGCTGGTTCCAAGCGCCCAGGCAAAATTGTGGGGGTTGAGCATCAGCGCCGCGTGGGCTACTACGGCAATGACGGCGCCCGCCAGGGACAGATTCCGCTTGCCGAAGCGGCGGAGCAGCAGGGGACAGAGCATGGCGCCCAGCACCAGGGTCCCCGCCTCGGCGAAGTAGAAGACGCTGTACATCCATTCGTCGTTATGGAAAATATACTTGCAGTAATAGGGCAGCGAGGTGCCGACGATGGTGCCGTGTACGCAGGTGACCGTCCAGAGAATCAGCGTGGACCAGAAATACTGGTTGCTCAGCAGCGCCTTGACGCTCTTTCCCAGGGGCTCCGGCGGCCGGTTCTGAGAGGAATACAGGTCGGGTTCCTCCTTGCAGCGGATGAAGCAGATCACCAGCATCACCAGGGCGATGGCCGCCCAGAGGGACATGGTCTTCACCCACGCGGCCTGGTCGTCTCCGAAGAGCTTCACCACCGGCATGGTCAGGCTGACGGAGATGATGCGGCCCAGAGGGGCCATGGACATGCGGAAGATGGAAAGCAGGTCCCGCTCATGGGAGGACCGGGTCATCATGGTGGAAAGGGTCCCGTAGGGTACGTTGATGGCGGTGTAGAGCACCGTGGTGCAGAGGTTGTAGGTGACGAAGATGTACCAGAACTGGAGGGAAGCATTGGTCTGAGGCACGGTGAACAGCGCCACCGCGGCGACGCAGTAGGGCACCGCCATCCAGATAATCCAGGGCCGGGCCTTGCCCCATTTGGTATTTGTATGGTTGACGATAACACCCATGATGACGTCGGAGGTTCCGTCAAACACACGGGAGATCAACATGACCAGACCCACCGTCATGACGGGGATGCCCGCGTAGTCGGTGTAAAACAGGGTCAGCAGGGTGGAGATCATGCCAAAGACGATGTTGCAGGCCGTGTCACCGCAGCCGTAGGCGATCCGAGTGCCTACCGTCAAGCTCTTGGTTGTGCTTTTTTCTTCATTCATTACGCCGTACCTCTCATTTCTTTTTTCGGATCCTGGAGCAAACGTTCCTTGCCGGAATGGCTTCAGATTCTCTCTGTCAGGAAGCTGGGGGGTGTGGTTTATGCCTTGGCCGGATTCCTCCTTCCTGTTTGTGCTGGATTTGACGCTCCGCAGAGTCCCTGCATCCAGGGAATGCGGCTCCTTTTCTTCACTGTAATTGATGCCGCTGGCCGCCGCCTTGCTTTTTTTGCCTGGTTTTCAAGCATTGACCAGCTTCCTGAAATACAGTTTTTTCCTTTCGGCGCAGGCGGAAGGAAGTACCATCCGCTTGTTTGGTGTGAATTTAACCAATATCTTCTGACTGCTTTTGTAGGATTTGTTTTTTCTATGGACAAATCGAACAAGAAACCATGGTTAGCCGTTGTTGCTTTTGTTTTGCGCAATCTTTCAGAGGTAAGCGCAAATTTTTTGTGTTGTAATAGCGAAGGATTTTGCCATAGAAGACACGGCGAAATCAAAACCATTTGAGAGGAGCGGATTCAAAATGAAAAAGCAGTCCTTTTTTCACAGCCTCACGCCCGCAAACCGCTATGTGGTGGGCAACTTGTTCTTTCTCTACCTGATTCAGGGGATTTACGTCATTATGATTGGCTCCATACTCCCAGCCATGAAGGTGGAGTATGGCTTGGACTATCAGGCCGGCGGGCTCCTGATCTCTGCTCACTCCATTGGCAACATGATCACGGGTCTGGCAGCGGGACTGCTGCCCTTGGCCTTTGGGCTGAAGCGGTCTTTGCTGATGCTGAATGTCCTGCCCTTCGCCGGGTTTGCCATTACCCTTGTCACCGGAACGCCCTGGGCCCTGGTCTTTGCCCTGCTGCTGACCGGCATCGGCCGGGGCGCGGTCAGCAACTACAACAATCAAATTGTCAGCACCCTGTCCGGCGGCAGCGCAGCTCCCCTGAATATGCTCCATGGATTTTTCGCCATTGGGGCGGTGCTGGCTCCAGTACTGGTTCTGCTGTGTACCCATGAGGGCAGAGGGAGCTGGCGCTGGGCGGTTCTCACGGTCATCGTCTTGGGCGTGATTTCGATGATATCCTCCCCATTCATGAAGATGGACGAACTCCCAAATCCCAGAAGCGGAAGCGGCTCCTTTGGGTTTCTGCGAAACCGGCGGTTTTTGCTGTCCATGTCCATCATGTTTTTCTACCTGTGCGTAGAAGCGTCTGTTATGGGGTGGATGGTTACTTACTATGCGGATTCCGGCGCGGTGGCGGTGGAGTCCGCGCAGCTGCTTACATCGATGCTTTGGGTGGTCATTCTGGCCGGGCGCTTCATCTGCAGCGCACTGTCGGGCCGGATTGCTCCGCCGCGCATGATCCTGGCCCTCTGTGGGGGGATTTTAGTGTTTCTAGCGGTGCTGCTGATGAGCGCAGGTTTGATTCCGATGCTGGTGGGAACGGTCGGCCTGGGTCTGGCCCTCTCCGGGATGTATGGCACGACGGTAGCCAATGCGGGAAGCGTATTTGGCGAGTATCCATTGGCTATGGGGGTGTTTGTTACGATTTCCAGCCTTGGCTCCGTTATTACGCCGTCCTTGATTGGAGGCATTGCGTCTCATGCGGGGATTCGGATGGGCATGGCGGTGCTTCTGGTTCCGGCAGCGGCGGCGTTCGCACTGGCTGTATGGAATTGGCGGGTATCTTCGCAGGAAATGGGAAGTCGAGCCCTTGAAAGTTAGCGTTTTATTTGGAAGGGCAATCTATCTTTCTCTGTTTTTTGACTGAGCATGAATTGCCACCCGAGGAGTTGTTTGACGGGTAAGGAAAATTTGTCAGGCATTCAAATAACCGAAAAGCTAAAATACGTCGATTTCTATGTCTCTATTCTATAAAAAGAGAGAAGTAAAGGCATAAAATAAAGTACGGCAATCAAAACTGATTGCCGTACTTTATTTATACTCTGAACGGTTATTTTGTTGTTGCCCTTGTGCGGGGTAGCCTTCGTCTCCGGGCTGGTTTTTTACAGGTAGGTTTCCATCTCCTTCGGCTCCTGGAAATGCTTCTCCAGCATGGCGACATGGGAGAGGAACGCCGGGTCGTCGAAGTACTTGGCGTGATGGGTGCACTTCCGCACACAGGATTGGCACTTGATGCAGGTCCCCGGCACCTCCGCCACATCCGACAAGTCGATGGCCCCCATGGGGCAGGCCCGGGCGCAGACGCCGCAGTTGCAGCATTTGCCCAGATCCGTCCGGGGCTTGGCCTTCAGGAACTTCACCGGCTCCCCATCCAGACCCTTGGGGATGTAATAGGGAGCTTCCGGGTCCCCCGGCACTTCCACCGGCGGAGGAACCACCTCCAGCTTCCGGAGCTTTCCGGCAATTTGACCGGCAAACCGCTGTATGGCCCGCCGGTCGTCCCAATCTGGACGTCCCTCCCCCAGGGCGTCGGTGAATGCGTGGCGTCCCGGGAAGGCCCCTGCCGCCACAGTATGGAACCCGCCCGATTCCAGCAGGGCGCAAAGCTCCGCCAGGGAATTGTCATAAGCGCGATTGCCGAAGGTCACCACCGGAACGGCCAGGGCTCCGTTCCCCCGGAGCTTTGCCTGAAAATCCGGGGCAATCTTATTGGGCATCCGCCCTGCATAGGTGGGACAGCCTACCATGACAAGCTCCCCTTCACCAAAGCTTAGAACCTCCGCCCGCTCTCCCGGCCGGGTAAAGCTCCGGCAGGACAACGGCAGGGCCATCTCTGCCGCCAAGGCCTCCGCCAAGGCGCGCACCGCCTTGTCCGTCACACCGGTTGCACTGTAATAGACTGCCGTAATTTGCCGCAGTTCCATATAAAACCTCCTTTTGACCTCTGGGAAACCGCCCCGGTGAATAGGCTCACCGAGGCGGTACGTGTTTTGGTATGGACTTAGAGGGAAAAATCTTTTTCGCTGAGCCTTTTGGTGTCCAACGCCGCCGGGCGGGGCGGGATCCGTTTCAGCGGGTCGTAGCGAAAGGAGCGGCAGGAATGCTCCACCGGAACCACGCCCCGCTTCACACAGGCTACCTCCCGTTCGTTCAGCTGCTGGCCCCGCTTGCAGTAGGCGCAGCGGGGATCAATGTCTTTCCGGAAAAGCATA
>JAAWTB010000046.1 GCA_022801815.1 Oscillibacter sp.
CTCCACGCTGGTCTGGTTGTCGGCGGCGGTGGAGAAGACCTGGCTCTTTTTCACGGGGATGGTGGTGTTCCGGTCGATGAGCTTGGTGCACACGCCGCCATAGGTCTCAATGCCCAGGGACAGCGGGGTTACGTCCAGCAGCAAAAGGCCCTTCACGTCGCCGGTGAGGACGCCCGCCTGAAGCGCCGCGCCCATGGCCACGCACTCGTCGGGGTTGATGCCCTTGAAGGGGTCGGAGCCGGTGAAGGACTTCACCGCGTCCTGCACGGCGGGGATGCGGCTGGAGCCGCCCACAAGCAAAACCTTGGAAAGGTCGGAGGGCTTGAGGCCCGCGTCGCTCATGGCCTGGCGCACGGGGCCCATGGTGGCGTCCACCAGGTGGGCAGTGAGCTCGTTGAACTTCGCCCGGGTCAGGGTGATATCCAGGTGCTTGGGGCCGCTGGCGTCGGCGGTGATATAGGGCAGGTTGATGTTGGAGGTGGTGACGCCGGAGAGCTCAATTTTGGCCTTCTCCGCCGCCTCCTTGAGACGCTGCATGGCGACCTTATCGCTGGACAGATCCACGCCGTCGCTGCGCTTGAACTCGCTGACCAGCCATTTCATGACGCATTCGTCGAAGTCGTCGCCGCCCAGGCGGTTGTTTCCCGCCGTGGCCAGCACTTCGATGACGCCGTCGTCGATGTCCAGAATGGACACGTCGAAGGTGCCGCCGCCCAGGTCGTAGACCATGATTTTCTGGGTCTGCTCCTTATCCACGCCGTAGGCCAGGGCCGCGGCGGTGGGCTCGTTGATGATGCGCTTGACATCCAGGCCGGCGATCTTGCCCGCATCCTTGGTGGCCTGGCGCTGGGAGTCGGTAAAGTAGGCGGGGACGGTGATGACCGCCTCGGTGACCGTGCCGCCCAGATAGGCCTCCGCGTCCGCCTTCAGCTTTTGGAGAATCATGGCGCTGATTTCCTGGGGGGTGTAGTTCTTGCTGTCGATGGCCACCTTATGATCGGAGCCCATCTCCCGCTTGATGGAGGAGATGGTCCGGTCAGGGTTGGTGATGGCCTGGCGCTTCGCCACCTGGCCCACCATGCGCTCGCCGGTCTTGGAGAAGGCGACGACGGAGGGAGTGGTGCGGTTTCCCTCGGCGTTGGCGATGACAACAGCCTCGCCGCCCTCCATGACCGCCACGCAGGAATTGGTGGTTCCCAAATCGATACCGATTACTTTAGACATAATAACTGCCTCCTGAAATATAAGAAAATGTTTTGAATATGATGTTAATTGGCGACCTGAACCACCGCATGGCGAATCACCTTGCCGCCCAGGGTGAAGCCCGCCTGAAAGACCTGGGCCACCTCGTTCTCGCCGAAGTTCTCGTCATCCACGTGCAGGACGGCCTCGTGCCGCTCCGGGTCGAAGGGCTGGCCCTGGGCCTCGATTTCCGAAACGCCCAGCTTGGTCAAAAGCTCCTTGTACTGGGTGAAAATCATCTCCAGTCCCTTCTTATGGGGGTCGTCCTCCCCGCCGGGGGCCGCCGCCGCCCGCTCCAGATTGTCGTACACCGATAAAAATTCCTTGATGGTGTCCGCCTTGGCGTCCTGGTAAAGGGTCTCTTTCTCCTTGGCGGTGCGCTTACGGTAGTTGTCGTACTCCGCCGCCAGACGGGCAAACTGGTCCTTGGTGGCCGCCAGCTGGCGAACCGCCAGCTCCATCTGCTCCACCTGTTCCCGGGTGAAGGTGATTCCTCCCTTTTCCTTCTTCTTTTTGCCCTTGGCAGTCTTCTCGCCTTCCGGCTGAGGCTCGGGGGCCGTTTCCGTCTCCGGAGCCTCCTCTTCCAGGGGCTTCTTATTCTCTTCCGTCATTTCGCTTCCTCCTTCGGAGGCAGTTCCTCCGGTTTTCCAAACAGCCGCGTCAGCCCCTCGGCAAAGCTGGAGAGCCGTGCGGCTACCGACGCGTAATCCATCCGCGTGGGACCCACCACGCCGATGAGGCCCCGCATGTCTTCGCCAATATCATAACTGGCCACCACCACGCTGGCGTCCCGCAGAGCCTCCTTGACGTTCTCCGGGCCGATGAGAATTTCCATGGGCCGCCGCTCCGGCATGGGGAGTTCCTCCTTGCTGTCCGCCAGGAAGCTCATCAGCTCGTGGGCCTTGTCGGCGTCCCGGAACTCCGGCAGCTTCAGGAGGCGGCTGGCCCCGGCGGTGACGATTTCCCGCTGGCCCGCCTCTTCCAAGACGTCCGCCGCGTTGCTCACGGCCTGGGACAGCAGCAAAAAGAGCTGGGGGCTCACCTGGTCCGCCACATTCATCAAATGCTGGCTCATGCCGCCGGAGTCCGTATTGATAAAATGGCTGTTCAAAAGGTTCGCCGCAGCGGGCAGGTCCGCCGGATCCACCTTAAGCTGCGTCCGCAGCAGCTGGCTCTTCACCTTGCTGTCGCTGGTCATCATCACCAGGATGCAGTTCCATTCGTCCACCGCCAGCAGCTCGAAACGCCGGACGGTAAGCTCCGTTTTCCGGGCGGCGGCGATGTAGGCCGGGTAACGCACCAAAGCGGAAACCGCCCGCCCCGCCTGAACCAGGAGCCGGTCCAGCTCCTCCATTTTCAGCTGGAGGGACTGGTTGATCTTCTCCGTCTCTGCCAAAGAAAGGCGCTGGGCCTCCATCAGCTCGTTGACATACAGCCGGTACCCCTTGGG
Organism: Oscillibacter sp.; assembly: GCA_022801815.1. Lineage (GTDB taxonomy): Bacteria > Bacillota > Clostridia > Oscillospirales > Oscillospiraceae > Oscillibacter. The sequence goes on from JAAWTB010000046.1 coordinate 2,693, forward strand.
GGAGGGCATCCGCCCGGCGGAGGTGTGAGGCTGCTCCAAATAGCCCATTTCCGTCAAATCGGACAGCTCGTTGCGAATGGTGGCGGAGCTGACGCTCCTCCCCATTTCTGCGGCAATGGCTTTGGAGCCCACCGGTTCGGCGGTGCGGATATAGTCCTCCACCACTACCTTCAGTATTTGCCGTTTTCGCTCCGAGAGCTCCACGCCGCCCCCTCCTAATGTCCGCCGCCCGCTCCGGCAGCCGTTTTCATTGCTTTAGCACTCCTTTTCCGAGAGTGCTAAAGCGAGTTTACCACCGGAGCCATTTGTTGTCAATGGATGGATATAAACAAATTGTAAACAAACCGGGTCAAAACGGTGAATAAGCTTCCGCCGGGAGACCCGCTTCCCCTCCCGCGCCGCCGCTCTTTTTCCGTATAACCGCCTCCCCGTCAAGGAAAGACCGGTTTTTCTCCTCGCCGGCGGCGGTTTCGTAAAAACACCGAATGTGGCACTGAAGAGGCCGAGAGTAAAAAATTGTGCTTTACTTTTTCAGCAAAAGCTGGTATGATATCATATTGTGTGGGATATGCAACAGAAAGGGATGAGCACATGCTTAGTGAGCAGGAGCTGGAAAAAAGCCCGTTGTTTCACGACATCAGCTACCAGGATTACCGGGAAATTCTGTCCTGTTTCCAGGCGGTTCAGCGGTCCTTCCGGACCGACGAGCTGATATACGACTTCTCCTCCGACGCTGTAGGCGTGGTGGAGCGGGGTCAGGCCACCCTGATCCGCATTGACGAGGAGGGCGTGGCCACGGTATTGGAGGATCTGGGCGTCGGGGGGGTCTTCGGCAAGACCCTGGCCTTTGCCGGGTCCACGGGGGATAGTCTGGAGGTGGTCTGCCGACGCCCCTGCGACGTGGTCTTCATTGACTATACCCATATTCTCAGCCGCTGCGGCCATGCCTGCATCCGCCACAGCATTCTGGTCCAGAATATGCTGCAATTGATGGCGGACAAGGCCCAGGCCCTTTCCCGCCGGGTGGACGTGCTGTCCCGGCGGTCCATCCGGGAAAAACTGCTGTGCTATTTCCGCCAGCTCTCCCAGCAGGCGGGAAGCCGGACCTTTACCCTTCCCTTTTCTCTCAGCACCCTGGCGGACTATATCGCCACGGACCGCAGCGCCATGATGCGGGAACTCAAGCGCCTTCGGGAGGAGGGCAGCGTTCGTTCCGACGGACGGCAATTCACCATCCGGCAGTGACGGGGTTCCCGCCGCCCCAAAGGAGGTCTTTCCTATGGATTACGAAATGCTCCGCAGCTTCCGCAACGACCGCAATCCCTTTTCCGCCCGGCTGGGCATCTATGTGGAGGAGCTTCGCCCCGGGTATGCCCGGGCCGTTAAAACCGTGACGGAGGAGGACCTGAACCCCGTCTCAGTACCCCACGGCGGCGTTTACTTCTCTTTGGCCGATACGGCCTGCGGCTCCGCCATGGCGGCCTATGGAACCATGGCCGTCACCATCAACTGCTCCTTCAGCTTTTTAAAAAGCGCCCGGGTGGGCGATAAGCTGACGGCGGAGGCCCGGGAACTTCCGGGAGGCCGAAGCGTCTGCGTGCTGGAGGCCCGGGTGACGGGAGAGGCGGGGGAGCTTTTCGCCCTGGGCACCTTTACCTTCCGGCGGCTGGACAAACCAATCGGGCTTTGACAAGCGCAAGATATAGCAAAGAGGCTGCCGCCGGCAGCCTCTTTTTTCGCCTTTCCGGGCGTTTATCCGATGTAGGGCAGAATCATCGAGGCCAGCAGGGCCACCACCAGCACCACCACCAGGGTCATGGCCACGACCCGCTTTAGCTTGCCGTTCATGTTGATTCCTCCTTTGTCAGTACTTTACGGATGCTCTTTTCCGCCTTGCTTCGGGGAAGCATCAGCTCATGGCCGCAGCCCCGGCAGCGAAGCTTAATGTCCATGCCCACCCGCAGGATCTCCCATTGGGTGCTGCCGCATGGGTGGGGCTTTTTTAGTTCCACCAAATCGTGAAGACGCAGATCCATCTTGTCCTCCTGTCAACCATTTCGGTTTTCCGCATATAGTAGCTGTATCAATGATAAGGATGCGATATCATGCCGGAAAATAAACTATACCCGCCGGAGGGCCTCCGCCCTTCCGTTCCCCTCACCCTCGACCAGCTGCATGAGGCCCTGGAATCCGGGGCCATTCTCGAATCCCCCGTCCAACGCTGCGGCGTGGACCACACCCTGTATGTAAATCTGGGCGGCGTTCAGGGCCGTATCCCCCGGGAAGAGGCCGTGGCCCCTTGGATCAGCGGCGCCGAACGGGACATCGCCGTCCTCTCCCGGGTGGGGAAGCCCACCTGCTTCACCGTCAAGGCCCTGGAGGCCGACGGAAAGGGTGCGCCGGCCGCCCTCCTCTCCCGCCGGGCGGCTCAGGAGAAAGCCATGGAGTACTTTTTAGAACACCTGGAGCCGGGGACCGTCCTCACCGGCCGGGTCACCCGGCTGGAGAGCTTCGGGGCCTTCGTCGACGTAGGCTGCGGCATCGTGGCCATGCTGCCCATCGAACATATCTCCGTCTCCCGCATCTCCCACCCCAGAGAGCGCTTTCAGGAGGGCCAGAAAATCCTGGCGGCGGTGTGGGCCCTGGACCGGGAGGCCCGGCGCATCACCCTCACCCACCGGGAGCTGCTGGGCACCTGGATGGACAACGCCAGCCGCTTCCGTCCCGGTGAAACCGTTCGGGGCACCGTGCGGACGGTAAAGGACTACGGCAGCTTCATCGAGCTGACCCCCAACCTTTCCGGCCTGGCGGACGCCAAGGAACGTTTAGCCCCGGGAGATGGGGTCAGCGTGTACATCAAGAGCATCCGCCCGGAGCGGATGAAAATCAAGCTCCAGGTCATCGAAAAGCTGCCCTCCGCCCCAACCGAACCCCTCCGCTATCAAGTCACCGACGGAAGGCTGGAGCACTGGACCTACTCCCCGCCCAACTATGAAAAGCAGGCGGTGGAGACAATGTTTACAGCTCCTTCCCCTTGAGCTTTTCCCAGTAAGCCTTGGCCGCCTGTTCCGTCTTGTTCTCCCCCCACTGGTAGTACTTCACGCCCTTTAAGGCATCGGGGAGATACTGCTGGTCCACCCAATGGCCGGGGAAGTTGTGGGGGTAGAGATAGTGCTGCTGGTTATCAAAGCCGGTGGTGTCGGCGTGGACGTTCTGCAACTGCCGGGGCACGTCCCCGGTGCGGCCCGCCCGGACGTCCGCCCGGGCCCGGCCGATGCCCTCCGTCACGCTGTTGGACTTGGGGGCGGTAGCCAGCAGGATGGCCGCCTGGGCCAGGGGGAGCTGGGCCTCCGGCAGGCCCAGCTGCATGGCCGTGTCCACGCAGGCTTTCACGATGGCCACGGCCTGTGGATAGGCCATGCCCACATCCTCGCTGGCGGAACAGAGGAGCCGGCGGCAGGGGGTCACCAGGTCCCCCGCCTCCAGAAACCGGGCCAGATAGTGGAGGGCCGCGTCCGGGTCGCTGCCCCGGAGGGACTTCATCAGGGCCGAAGCGATGTCATACATGGCGTCGCCTCCCTTGTCATAGCGCATGGCGCTGCGCTGGGAGACCTGGGCGGCGTCTTCTTTGGAGATGAAGAGTTCTCCCTTCCTGGGCTGGGCGGCCTGGCTGAGAAGCTCCACGGCGTTGACGGCCTTCCGCACATCCCCGCCGCAGGCGGCGGCGATTTGCAGGGGCAGTCCCTCCTCCCACGCAAGCGGCAGGGGCGCGCGCTCCTTCTCGATGTTCAGCGCCCGGAGGACGGCAGGCTCCGCCTCCTCCGGGGAGACCGCTTTGAACTCGAAAACCGTACTCCGGCTGAGCAGGGCGCCATAGACGTAAAAATAGGGGTTCTCCGTGGTGGAGGCAATGAGGGTCAGCTTGCCGTTTTCCATAAACTCCAGGAGGCTCTGCTGCTGCTTCTTATTAAAATATTGAATCTCGTCCAGGTACAGCAGCACCCCGCCGGGGGCCAGCAGGGTGCCCACGTCGGCAATGATCTCTTTGATGTCCTGAAGACTCGCCGTGGTGGCGTTGAGGCGGTAGAGGGTCTTGCAGGTTCGCTCCGCCACAATGTTGGCGATGGTGGTTTTGCCGGTGCCGGAGGGACCGTAGAAAACCATATTGGCCTCGGTCCCGCCCTCGATCAGGCGGCGCAGCACCGCGCCGGGGGCCAGCAGATGCCGCTGTCCGACTACCTCGTCCAGAGTCTTGGGGCGAATCTCGTCCGCCAGGGGGCGCTGCATAGCGGTCCCTCCTTTTCTCGTTTCATGAAACAGGATTATAGCACACCGGGAACAAAGTTTCCACCCGGTTCGGAAAAAATCTTTCGGCGGCCCGCCGGAGGGAAGCCGCTCCTCAGATTCCTCCGCCGCTCAAGTCGTAAAGCCCGGTGATGTCCTCCCCGTCCGCGCTGTAGAACCGGACCTTGTCCCGGTCCACGTGGCTGTCCTCCACCCGGCCGTCAATCTCCGCGCAGAGCAGGAAGTGGTCCCGGGGCGCCGGGTTCTCCAACTCGTAGGCCCGGCCCTCGATGGTAACTTCAATTCTGGTAATCCGGGCGGCAATGTCCCGGCCCCCGAACAGGAGATAGCGTTTCCCGCCGCTCTCCACAATGCCGTCCAGGAAATTTTCCCCTCCATAGCCCAGGCGGTCGATTCGATAGCCTCCCACGGGCCCCCGCTCCAGAATCACCCTGCCAAACTCCAATTCCGGCCCGACTTCCATCAGGAAATACATTCGGTTTCCAATTTCGGCACCGTCATAAATTTTGATTGTGGAGGCGTCCCAAGCACTGGACCCATGGCCCAGGAACGCTGCAATCTCCTCCGGCAGCGTGGCTATGTTCAGCTTGATGGGATAGGAAAAGTGGTATGCCGCCGTCAGAACGGCAGCCGCTAAAATCAGAACCGCCGCTCCGCGTCTGACGGTCTTCGCCGTGATGTGCATCCTCCGCGCCTCCCCAAGCTCTTTTTTCGATTATAGCACGCCCCGCTGCTTCCGGCAAGCACCGGAACCCCGGTACAAATCTTCCCTCCCCCTGGACAAGCCCCCATGTCTTTAGTATAATAAACGCATAAACCGAACGATATTTCTAATAATTAGGACTATCGTCTCTTCCCATTTCCATTCAATGGGCCTACAATAAGCGTAATGATTCTCGAAAATATTTCACCAAAGCGGTCAATTTTTATAGTCTGAAAGGAGCGTTTTCTATGTCCATTCTTGTTTGCGGCGGCGCGGGCTACATCGGCAGCCACACCTGCGTGGAGCTCGTCCAGGCGGGCTATGACATCATCGTGGCGGACAATCTCTACAACTCCAGCGAGGAGGCCATCCGGCGGGTGGAGCAGATTGTGGGAAAGAAGATCCCCTTCATCAAGGCGGAGCTGTGCGATCTGGAGCAGGCGGAGTCCCTCTTTGCCCAGAATCCCGGCATTGACTCCGTGATCCACTTCGCCGGGCTCAAGGCCGTGGGCGAGAGCGTCGCCAAGCCTCTGGAGTACTATTCCAATAATCTTATCAGCACGCTGTACCTCCTCCAGGCCATGCGGAAGCACGGTGTGAAGAACTTCGTCTTCTCCTCCTCCGCCACGGTTTATGGCGACCCCGCCACCGTGCCCATCCGGGAGGACTTCCCCACCGGCGGCACCACCAACCCCTACGGCACCAGCAAGCTCTTCCAGGAGAAAATGCTCATGGACATCTGCGCCGCGGACCCCACCCTGAACGTGGCTCTGCTCCGCTATTTCAACCCCATCGGCGCCCATGAAAGCGGCCTCATCGGCGAGGACCCCAACGGCATCCCCAACAACCTGGTGCCCTACATCGCCAAGGTGGCCGTGGGCCAGCTGGAGAAGGTCCATGTCTACGGAAACGACTACGACACTCCCGACGGCACCGGCGTCCGGGACTATATCCATGTGGTGGACCTGGCCAAGGGCCACGTGGCCGCCCTGAAAAAGCTGGAGGAGAAGTGCGGCCTCTTCGTCTGCAACCTGGGCACCGGCAACGGATACAGCGTGCTGGACGTGCTCCACGCCTATGAAAAGGCCTGCGGCCACGAGCTGCCCCATGTTATGGACCCCCGCCGCCCCGGCGACATCGCCCAGTGCTACGCCGACCCCGCCAAGGCCCGGGAGGAGCTGGGCTGGACGGCGGAGCTTGGCATCGAGGAGATGTGCGCCTCCTCCTGGAAGTGGCAGTCCATGAACCCCAACGGTTACAAGGGATAAGGGAGAGAAAGGGAGAGCGGAAATGAACAAGCCTGTCCTGGTCATCATGGCCGCCGGCATGGGCAGCCGGTACGGCGGCCTCAAGCAGCTGGACCCCGTGGGAAACCACGGCCAGCTTATCATCGACTACTCCATCTACGACGCCCGCCGGGCGGGCTTTGAGACGGTGGTCTTCGTCATCAAGCCCGAGATCGAGGAGGACTTCAAGCGCTGCATCGGCGACCGGGTATCCAAATCCATGGACGTCCGCTACGCCTACCAGCTGAAAGAGGACCTGCCGGAGGGCTACGCCGTCCCGGCGGAGCGGCAGAAGCCCTGGGGCACCGCCCACGCCGCCCTGGCCGCCCGGAAGGTGGCGGACGGCCCCTTCGCCGTCATCAACGCCGACGACTACTATGGCCCCGAGGCCTTCCGGGAAATTTACAGCTATCTGGCCGCCCATGAGGACGGGGCCGTGTACGAGTACGTCATGGTGGGGTACCTTCTGAAAAATACCGTCACGGAGAACGGCACCGTGGCCCGGGGCGTGTGCGAGGAGACGGCGGACAACTTCCTCACCCGGGTCACCGAGCGGACCAAGATTGAAAAAGGCGAGCCCCCCCGCTATACCGAGGACGACGGGCAGACCTGGACGGAGCTGTCCGAAGACACCATCGTCTCCATGAACATGTGGGGCTTCACCCGCAGCTTCCTGGACGAGGCCTGGGCCCGCTTCCCCGCCTTCCTGGACAAGGCCCTGGCGGAGAATCCCGCCAAGGCGGAGTACTTCCTGCCCACCGTGGTCAGCCAGCTCATCGACGAGGGCAAGGCCCGGGTCAAGGTCCTGCGCAGCGAGGACAAGTGGTACGGCGTCACTTACCGTGAGGATAAACCCACGGTGGTAAACGCCATCGCCGAGAAAACAAAATCCGGTCTTTATCCCGACCGGCTGTGGGAGGAATAAGATGGGCGCTGCGGAAGAGAGAATTCAGGAGGCCCTGGCCGCCTTTGACTTTGGGGCCCCCGTGGTGGGCGCCCTGCGGTACGGCCAGGGACATATCAACGATACCTTTGTGGTTCACACCCAGCCGGAGGACTGCTGCTGCCGCCGCTTCATCCTTCAGCGGATGAGCGCCGCCGCCTTCAAGCGCCCCGACCAGCTGATGGAGAACATCATCGGCGTCACCGAGTACTTAGGACGGGAAATTGAAAAGCACGGCGGCGACCGGAACCGGGAGGCCATGCGGGTCCTCCGTCCCCGCAGCGGCGCGTCCTTTTTCACCGACGGCAGCGGCGGGGCCTGGCGGGTCTATCCTTTTGTGGAGGGCACCATCTGCTGCCAGTCGGCGGAGTCGGCGGATCTGTTCGCCGCCTCCGGCCGGGCCTTTGGCCGCTTCCAGCGGCTGCTGGGGGGCTATCCGGCTCAGACCCTTCACGAGACCATCCCCAACTTCCACAATACCGAGGACCGCCTGGCCAAGTTCAAGGCCGCTCTGGCAGCGGACCCCCTGGGCCGGGCCAAGGACTGCGGGGCGGAGATTCAATTCGTGCTGGACCGGGAGGCGGACTGCTCCGTGGCCCTGAACGCCATGCGGGAGGGAACGCTCCCCCTCCGGGTCACCCACAACGACACGAAACTGAACAACGTACTCATGGACGAGGAAACCCGCCAGGGCATCTGCATCATCGACCTGGACACCGTCATGCCGGGCCTGGTCATCTACGACTTCGGCGACTCCATCCGCTTCGGGGCCAACCACAGCGCCGAGGACGAGAAGGACCTCTCCAAAGTGAACCTGGACGTGGACCTCTTCGCCGTCTATACCGCCGCCTTTTTGGAGGGCGCCGGGGGCTCCCTCACCAATGAGGAGATTGACTACCTTCCCTGGGGCGCCAAGCTGATGACCCTGGAGTGCGGCATCCGCTTCCTCACGGACTATCTGGACGGCGACCACTACTTCCATATCAGCCGGGAGGCTCAGAATCTGGACCGCTGCCGCACCCAGTTCAAACTGGCGGCGGACATGGAGGACCGCTGGGCCGAGCTGGAGGCCATTGTAAGGCAATACCGGAAATGAACATACTCTTTGACGAAGAACGCCTGCGCAAGCTGATCGCCAACCTCAACATCCTCACCGGCGTGCCCGCCAACATTTTGGACCTGTCGGGCCGGGACATCAACCTCTTCCGGGGCCATCCGCCCTTCTGCCGGGCCATCAACGACCTGCCCGAGGGCCACGAGCGCTGCGTCGCCTGCGACCGGTGCAAAATTCAGCACTATCAGGCGGAAAGCGGGTTTCAGCACTACCGCTGCCACGCCGGCATCTGCGAGGCTGTCATGCCCCTCTACAACAGGCAAAATCCCGTGGCCTATCTGGCCGTGGGCTGCTATCTGGACGATTCCCCCATAGAGGAACAGTGGGCGTATACCCGTTCCCTTCTGGACTGGTGGCCCGACGGCCCCGACGCTCTGAAAGACGCCTTTTTTCAGTTCCGCCGGTACTCAAAGGCGGAAATCCAGGCGTACACCGAAACCCTGGAAGCCCTGTCCGCCTATATCCAGCTTAAGGGCATGATTCTGACGGCGGAGCAGACGGACCTCCAAAAGCTGGAGCTGTATCTGGAACAACACTATATGGAAAAGCTGTCCCTGGAATCCATTTCCCAGCAGCTCCACATCGGGCGGACCAAGCTCTGCTCCCTGGCCAAGGAGCTCTCCGGGGGCCGGACGCTCTCGTATCTCATTGCCCGACGGCGGATCGAGGCCGCCAAGCGGCTACTGCTCCAAAGCAGCATGCCCATTTCTTCCGTGGGGGAAATGGTGGGCATCAGCGACTACAACTACTTTTCCAAAGTCTTCCGCTCCGCCACCGGCATGACCCCCAGCGCTTTTAGAAAAAACGGGCGGGACGCAGCGGTGGCGTCCAATTTCAGTTAATCGTTTACGGAATCGTACGAACTTTCGTGGTTCGTACGATTTTTCTATAAACTGTACGGAGGCACCTATTATTTACAAATTCTACAAGTATAATAATCATATGAGGGCGGCGTTTGTGAATTTTTCATATCGCACCCTCACATGTGTATTTCGCACATAAAAAACTGTAAGAGGAGAATGACGATGAAAAAGTTTCTTGCTGCGTTACTTACCCTCGTGATGGTCTTGTCCCTGGCCGCCTGCGGCGGCGACAAGGGCGGCGAGGCCACGCCCCCCGCCGACTCCGGCAATACCGAAACCCAAACTCCCCCCGCCGATACCGGTTCCGGGGAAAAGACCGCCATTAAGGTAATCGCCGCCGAGTACGGTCAGAACACCAAACAGTGGTGGGCCGACTTTGTGACCGAATTCAACGGAAGCCATGACAACATCGAGCTGACCGTGGAAACGGTGTCCTGGAACGACATCTACACGGTAGTCAACACCCGGGTTGCCAATAACGACGCCCCGGACATCCTGAACATCGACGTGTTCGCGGACTATGTGGCCGACGACCTGCTCCTGCCCATTCAGGACTGCGTTTCCGACGAGACCTACGCCAAGTTCTACGACGCCTTCCTGGAGCAGTCCAACATTGACGGCACCATCTGGGCCATCCCCGACCTGGCTTCCGCCCGCGCCATGTACTACAACACGGACATCCTGGAAGCCGCCGGCGTAGAAGTCCCCACCACCTGGGACGAACTGAAAGCCGCCTGCGAGAAGATCAAGGCCTATGACTCCAGCATCTATCCCTGGGGCATCGACATGACCACCGACGAAGGCCAGGCCGCTTTCGCCTACTACATCTGGAACAACGGA
>JAAWTB010000047.1 GCA_022801815.1 Oscillibacter sp.
CAGAGGCTCAAGATCAGCGCGCCGCCGCTGACGGCGCCGCAGACCTCCTCGTGGCTGCCGCCCAGGCCGCCGCCGAAGCCGCCCATGAGGGGCAGGACCTCCTCCGGCGTCCGGCCCGCCAGATCGGCGCAGGCCGCCGCCACGGACTGGGCGCAGTTCCAGCCCTCCTTGTGATATTGATACGCCATCGCGCAGCGATCCATAAAAATGTCTCCTCTCTATACGGTTTGGCCCCTGTTGGGGCCTGTTTTGATAAGGGCATTATAACAAGCCTGTCTGGAAATAGCAACCAGGAAAATTCCGGGCTTATTTTGAAGAATCCGGCCCCGTTTTCCCGTTTTGTTCTCAGCGGGCCTTTTGCCCGTACCTTTTTGAATAAGGAGCTGAGACGATGACGACGTTTTCCCTGAAGCTGACGGCGGTGGTTCTCATGACCCTGGACCACATCGGGCTGTACATTCCGGCGGCCCCGGCGTGGCTGCGCTGGCTGGGCCGGGGGGCCTATCCCCTGTTTCTCTTCTGCATGGTCCAGGGCTATGCCCACACCCGGAGCCGGAAGCGGTACCTTCTGCGGCTCTACTTGTTGAGCCTTTTTATGACGGCTTTGGGCCTGTTCTTAAATACCCGGTTCCTCCCGGAGGGGGATTATGGAAATCACAACATTTTCCTGCCGCTGTTTCTGACGGGAGTTCTCATCAGCGCGGCGGAGCTGTACCAGCGGGACCGGAAGCGGGGCGGGCTGCTGCTGGGGGCCGTTGCCCTGGTCCAGGTGTTTTACGGGCTTCTCCCGTGGCTGCTGCCTGCCGCCCGGAATCTCAGCGGGGACGTGCTGACCGGCGTGGTCCCCAATCTGGCGGTAAACGAATTCGGCTTCGAGTTCATCGCCTTGGGGCTGGCCATGTACTTCCTCCGGGACCGCCGGGAGGCCCTGGCGGCAGTGTATCTGATTTTCTGTATCTACCAGTTCAGCGCCGAGGCGCTGTACGGCGGTTTCCCTGTTCAGTGGATGATGGTCCTGGCCCTGCCGCTGATGCTCCGGTACAACGGGGAGAAGGGCCGGGGCTGGAAATGGTTCTTTTACCTGTATTACCCCGCCCATACCTGCCTGCTTTTCCTGCTGGCCCGAGGCCGCGGGTAAAATGAAACGGAGCGGCTTTGCCGCTCCGTATTTTGCAATTTTACACCCGCGCTGATTTCTTCTTAGAGGTAAGGAACACGAAGAACACATCCCCCGTCCCCAATCCGGCCGAAAACCCAGCAAAGCGAATTTCGGCCGAACGTGAAGGAATTCCCCATCCGACGGAGTTTTCCGCCCCAGAGGGACGGAAAACGCAGTGGTAAGGGGAATTCCTGAGCTGGAGCAGGGTACGGGAATCGAACCCGCCTCCACGGCTTGGGAAGCCGTTGTACTACCGATGTACTAACCCTGCCTATTCAATTGCTGCAACATTGTCATTATAAACGAACGAGCAGGAAAAATCAAGTCTTTTTTTACGGCAGATTCCAGAAGGACACAAAAAAGTTTTTTGCCAAGGAAAGGGGACGGCGGCAGGCTGCCAAACACATCTGTTGGACAGCCTGCAAAAGGGGGGCCTTCGCGGCTTATGGCAGCAGATTTACAGCCAGCGGACAGAACAGGGCCGTCAGGATGCCTGCCACGGCGATGGAAAGGCTGCTCATGGCTCCCTCCACCGGCCCGATCTCCAGGGCCCTGGCAGTGCCGATGGCGTGGGCGGCGGAACCGATGCCCACCCCCTTGGCCGCCGGCTCCGTGATGCGGAAGAGCTTGCAGATGGCCGGAGCGGTGAGGTTCCCGAAGATGCCGGTGAGAATGATGACGGCGGTGGTCAGGGTGGGGATGCCCCCCAGCTCTCCGGATACGTCGGCGCCGATGGCGGTGGTGACGGATTTGGGCAGCAGGCTGACGGCGGCGGCCCGGTCCAGATGAAAGGCCCAGGCCAGAATCAAAATGGCGCCCACGCTGACCGCCACCCCGGCGGCGATGCCGGTGAGAATGGCGGCGGCGTTCTTCCGCAGAGCCTCCCACTGCTCATAGAGAGGCGCGGCGAGGCTGATAGTGGCGGGGAGGAGCAGCCAGCTCACCGGTCCGGCGCTGGCCTGATAGTCCGGGCAGGATATTCCGCTGAGCCGCAGAAAGAGAATGACGAAAACACTCCCCAGCAGCAGGGGATTGCACCAGGCCCGCCCGGTCTTTTTTTGCAGGAAGGTCCCCAGGGCAAAGGCTCCCAGCGTCAGCAGTACGCCCCATGCGGCCCCCTGGGTCAAAAGCTCAGCCACGGCGCGCCTCCTTTCGCCGGATCACGGCCTGGGCCGCCCAGCCGGCGGCGGCCATGACCAACACTGTCACCAGAACGACGGCCAGCGCGGCGGGCAGCCAGATTTCCGCCAGCAGAGAACCCAAGTCCATAATTCCCACTGCCCCGGGCAGGAAGAGCAGGGGAAACACCGCCGTGAGAAACCCGGCGGTCTCCTTGATCTGCTCCAGCCGCACCAGCCCCATCCTCAGCGACGCCAGCAGCAGCGCCAGCCCATAGATGCTGGCCGGAACCGGCAGGGGAAGCAGGCTGTGAAGGACCTCCCCCAAAAAGCAAAATGCTAAAATGCGTAAAAACTGAAACACATATTTCACAGCAGAATCCCCCCATGAATCCCCGGCTCTCTGTCCCCCGTCTCTCATTCGGCCGAAAGCGAAGAAATTCCCCGTCCGACACAGTTTTCTGCCTCAAGGGGCGGGAAACGGAGTGGTAAGGGGAATTCCTGAGCTGGCACCCTGGACTGGAGTCGAACCAGCGGCCTAACGCTTAGGAGGCGTTCGCTCTATCCTACTGAGCTACCAGGGCATATGGACGGTGGGACAGCTTTTTTATTTTACCCGTTTTCTTTCGGCCTGTCAATCCCAAATCCAAAGCGGACGCAAAAATCCGGCGGGGGAACGCCCCGCCGGATTTGAACGCCTTATCCAATTTTCACAGCTTTGCCGGTTTTCCACGCCTCGGTGGTAGCATAGCCGATGGCGGTGGACTTGGTCCCGTCGTACACGCTGACACCCGGGGTCTTGCCCTGGAGCACGCAGTCCACAAACTCCTGGACCTCGATGAGGTAGGCCTCCTCGAACCGCTCCGGGAAGGAGCCCACGCACTCGGCGCATACGCCGTTTTCGTTGTACAGCCGGGCCTGGTTCTTCTCCGGCACGGCGGAAATGCGGATGGTGCCCTCGGTGCCCACGATTTCGGTTTCCACATGGTAGCCATAGGGCGCTGTCCGGCCCACATGAATCATGCCCATGGCGCCGTTTTCGAACTTGTAGACCGCCACGCCGGTTTCGTCGTCTCCAGCTTCCTTGAACTCCGGGTGCTTGAAGGTGGAGCCCAGGGCATAGACCTCTGTGGCCTCGCAGCCCAGGAACCAGCGCATAAGGTCGATGTCGTGGATGGCCATGTCCAGGAAGATGCCGCCGGAGGTCTTGGCAAAGCGGATAGCTCCGTCCACAAAAGCCTCGGGGTCGATGCCGGTGGCCTTCACCAGATAGGGTGTGCCGATGGCCCCCTCCTGAATCTTCTGCTTGGCGTAGGAATAGGACTTGTCGTAGCGCCGCATGAAGCCCAGCATGAAGGTCAGCTCCGGGTGGCGCTCTACGGCGGCCTCCGCCTGTTTGCATTGGGCCACATCCACGCCCAGGGGCTTTTCGGAGAAGACGTGCTTCCCCGCGTCCAGGGCGGCTTCAATCTGCCAGCAGTGTTCGCTGGAGGTGGTGACGATGACCACGGCGTCAATGTCGGCTTTCGCCAGCATCTCCTTGTAATCCGTGTAGACGTCGGTGACGCCCAGCTCGTTTTTGGCGTATTCCAGCTCGGCAGGGACGATGGAGCAGGCCGCCGTCAAAACTGCTCCGGGAATCTTATAGCGAATATTTTGCGCGTGAACTCTGCCCAGACGGCCCAGGCCCACCACGCCGATTTTTAATTTCTCCATTACTTCGCGACCTTCTCCTTCTCCTCAGCCTCCTGCTTGGCGGCGGCGGCCTGACGGCGGTTTTTGGCCTCAAGGCCCGCCCGGACCACGTCCATGAAGACGGCCAGAATGATGACCAGGCCCAGGACGATGTTCTGGACGGAGGAGTCGATGGACAGCAGCGCGAAGCCGTTGCGGAGGACTGCGATGATCAGGCAGCCCACCATGGTGCCCGCCATGGTGCCCTTGCCGCCGGTGAAGGAGGCGCCGCCTATGATGCAGGCCGCGATGGCGTCCGTATCATAGGCGTAGGTCGCCATGGAGCCGTTGCAGATGCCGGACCGGCCCACGGAGACGATGCCGCCCAAGGCGGCAGTGATGCCGGACATTGTGTAGCAGAAAGTCAGCACGTTGGCGGTGTTGATACCGGAGAGGCGGGTAGCCTCGATGTTGCCGCCGGCACAGTAGATGGAGCGGCCCAGGGCCGTCCGGGTCAGAAAGACGTGCATGACGATGTACAAAATGAGCACCACAATGAAACTGACCGGGAAACCGTTGTTGGGGCTGGAGCCGCCGACGGTCCGATAGCCCAGGAAGGTGACGGAGTCCGGGAAGTTGTTAATCATCTGGTTTCCCGTGACCACCAAAGCCAGGCCCCAAAGGACGTTCTTCATGCCCAGGGTGGACACGAAGGGATGGGGCAGATGAAGGCGGGTCAGCAGGGTGCCGTTGATCAGGCCCATCAGGCCGCCCGCCAAAATGGCGATCACCATCAGCAAAATGCCGTTGGTAAGCCCGGCGTTTTTCAGCGCGCCCATGAGGCAGGCGCAGAAAATGGCGTTGGCGCCCACGGACAGGTCAATTCCGGCGGTGATCAGGCAGAGCAGCATGCCCACGGCCAGGAAGGCGTTGAATGCGGTCTGCTTGAAAATGCTCATGATGTTGCTGTAGCTGTAGAAGTTTTTTTCCGCGATAGCAAGGAACGCGCACATTACCACCAGCGCCAGGACCGTGCCAAGCTGTACGCCCGCGCCGCTTTTTTTCTTAGTCATCTAAACTACCTCCCCAAGCCGCTTTCATGATATCTTCCTGGTTGAAATGCTTGCTGTCCCGGTCCACGGTGGCCATGACCCGGCCGCCCCGCATGACGACAACCCGGTCGCTCATACCCAGGATCTCCGGCATTTCGGAGGAGATCATGATGACGCATTTTCCCGCCTTTACCAGGCTGTTCATAACATTATAAACTTCGACTTTGGCTCCCACGTCAATGCCGCGGGTGGGTTCGTCGAAAATGTAGATATCGGCGTCGTTGTTGATCCATTTGCCGATGACGACCTTTTGCTGGTTGCCGCCGGAGAGCTGGCCCACAATCTCGTCGATGGAAGGGGTTTTGATGCGCAGGGACTGGATGTGGCCCTGGCCGCTCTCCTCGATCTTTTTCTCATCCAGGAAGATGCCGGTGGAGTGCCGCTTAAAGCTGGAGAGGATCAGATTGGTCCGGATGGTCTGCGCCAGGACAAGGCCCTGGCCCTTCCGGTCCTCGGTCAGCAGGGCGATGCCCGCCGCGATGGCTTGTTTGGGGTTTTTGATCTGGGTTTCCTTGCCCTTGACGTAGATTTTGCCGCCGTCAATGGGGTCTGCGCCGAAGACGGCCCGGACGGTCTCCGTCCGTCCCGCGCCCACAAGGCCGCTCAGGCCCAGCACCTGGCCGCCGTAAGCTTCGAAGCTGACGTTCCGCAGTACGCCGCCGATGGAAAGATTTTCCACCTTCAGCATGCACTCGCCCTTCTTGCCGAACTCCTTTGGAAACAGGTTGTCCAGAGTCCGGCCCACCATGGAGGCGATCAGGGAGTCGTTGGTCCAGTCCTGAATGTCCCGGGTTTCAATATATTCGCCGTCTCGAATGACGGTTACCCGGTCACAAAGCTCGAAGAGCTCCTCCAGCTTGTGGGAGACGAAGAGGATGCCCACGCCCCGGGACTTCAGTTCCCGGCAGGTGGCCATCAGCTGCTTGACCTCTTTTTCGCCCAGGGAGGAGGTCGGTTCGTCCATGATAATCATCTTAGCGTCAATGAGCACGGCTTTGGCAATTTCGATCATCTGCTGCACGCCCATGCCGAAGGTGCCCGCGGGCTTTCTGGGGTCCACGTCCTGACCTAGGGACTTCATGACCTCCTCGGCCTTCTTGTGCATGGCATCGTAATCCAGCAGCAGGCCCTTTTTGGTCCATTTGTTGATGAAGATGTTGTCCGTCACGCTGAGGAGCTTTTCGATGTTCAGCTCCTGATACACGCAGGCAATGCCCGCGGCGGCGGACTCGTTGGGATTTTTGAAAACCTTTTTCTCGCCGTGGACATAAATCTCGCCCTCATCCGCCATATGGACGCCGGTGAGAACCTTGATCAGCGTGGATTTGCCTGCGCCGTTCTCGCCGATCAGGCCGTGAATCTCGCCCGGTTTCACGGCCAGCTGCATGTTGTGCAGTGCCACGACGCCGGGGAACCGCTTGGTTACGTTTTTCAGCTCAACTACGTATTCGCCCACCTAATAATCACCTCATTCTCTTGGAAATCAAGGGGTTTCAAAGCACGCTGGGGGTTGAAAGTAAAGGGGCCCTGTTCCGGCGGAGCCGGAACAGGGCCCCTTCCGCTTACTTCAAAAGGGATGTACTACGGCTTGTGCAGATCAGGCGAGATAGCCCTGGAGCTCTTCCAGGCGGGCCTGGGCGTTGTCGGGGTCGACGATGCTGGCGCCGGCGTCCACGAACTCGTCCAGGGTCTCGCCCTGGAGGGCGCGGACCACGGAGGCGACGGACTCATAGCCCATGTTGTAGCCTTCCTGGCAGACGGACATGGTCTCCTCACCGGCGAGGATGGAGTTGCAGGCAGACTGGATGCCGTCGAAGCCCAGGAACACGGTGTTTTTATAGGCCTCGTTGCCCGCGGCAGTCCGGGCGGCGGCCATGGCCATATCGTCGTTGTTGGCGCAGATCACGGCGATTCCCTCGGGGTGGTTCTGCATGATGGCTTCCATGCAGGCCACGGCCTGGTTGGCCTCGGCGTTGGCATACTGGGTCTCGTCCTCCAGGAAGGTGCCGCCGGCGGCTTCGATGCCCGCCTTGTAGCCGGCCTTCCGGGCCTCGTTGGTGGAGTCGCCCTGGACGCCGCAGATCTCGATGCACTTGATCTCTTCCCAGCCGCGCTCCTTGGCCAGCTTCGCGGCGGCCTCGCCGCCCAGCTTCGCGGCGGCCTCGTTGCCGGTGCCGACGAAGGAGAGGACCTCGGGGGCGTCAATGTCGGTGTCCACCGCCACGATGGGCTTGGTCTGTCCGGCGATGATGGTGGTTACCATGTCCGCCTGGAGGGGGGCGATGACATAGCCGTCGATGTCGCCGTTGTTCATGTCGGTTTCGATCATATTCAGCTGCTCGTCATAGGCGGTTTCGGAGGTGGCGCCCTTGACATTGACCGTCACATTGGGGTGCTCTTTGCCATAGGCCTCGGCGCCGGCCACCACATAGCTCCAGTACTCGGAGGCGGTGGTCTTCAGGATAACGGAGATGTTGTAGGCCTCGTCGCCGGAATCGGCGGGCTGGGTGTCGCTGCCGGAGTCGGCGGGCTGGGACTGCTGCTGGCCGCCGTCGGCGGGGGCGGAGCTGCCGCTGTCGCCGCCGCAGGCGGCCAGGGACAGGGCCATGGCGAGGGTGAGGATCAGCGCAAGAAACTTCTTCATAACTTCTTTTCTCCTTTTCAAGTGGTTTTCCTGGAGGGCGGGACGCCTCCCTCCAGAGAACTTCGTTCCAGGCCTTTTCGGCCCGGGGGAAGGGAGAAATCCCTTTCCAAAAGTTCCTGGAAGAACGGTTGTTTCGCCCTTCAGCAAATACGCGGCTATTCTAAACATAGGGGGGCCGCGCCAGTCAAGAAGAGTACACTGTTTTTGTACAGTTCCAAAGAAATGAGTAGAAATTTTTGTGGATAGTATCTAAGGTAAAAAGCGGATAATTTTCATAACCTCTCAACTTTTTGGCAGGACGCCTTCTGCGCTGAAAAACGTTATTCGCCTATCCCCGCCTGCCAGTCCCGGATAGCCTGGAGAAAGGCCTCGCCGTAACGCTCCGCCTTGACCCTGCCCACGCCGGAGACCTGTAAAAATTCCTCCATGTTCAGGGGCCGGAGGGCGGCCATGTCCGCCAGGGCGGCGTTGGAGAAAACGATATAAGCGGGGACTCCCGCCTCCTGGGCCAGGCGGAAGCGCAGGGCCTTCAGCGCCGTCAGGAGGCTGCTGTCCACGTCCTGGGAAAGAGGACGGGGGGCGGTTTTGGAAGGCGCGCCGTCCTCCGGCAGGGGAACCGGCTCCCGGAAGAGCACCCGCTTTCCCCGGAACAGTACGTCTCCCGCCTGGGCCGTCAGCCGGAGGACGGGGTACTCCTCCCCGTCGCTGCGGAGGAAGCCCTCCTCCATCAAAATGTCCATGTACCGCTGGATGCGGTCC
The DNA here is from genome assembly GCA_022801815.1 of Oscillibacter sp. GTDB lineage: Bacteria > Bacillota > Clostridia > Oscillospirales > Oscillospiraceae > Oscillibacter. Next base: position 8,467 of record JAAWTB010000047.1, read on the forward strand.
GGTTCCGTACCCTTCAGGGCCCCATGGGTAGGAAGCTGATGCAGGCCCAGCTGGAGGGTCCGCCGGTCCCGGCTGCCCCGGAGGAGCTTGATGATGGCGGCGGCTCCCAAGCCGTAGGCACAGCGCTTTTCCACCCGGGCCACGGCGGAGAGGATCTTCTGGGCCTCCACGGTGATGTCCCGCTCCACAAAGCTCCCGGCGCAGTTTCCGCAGGCTCCGCAGTTTCCGCCGTGAATCTCCCCAAAATAGTCCAGAAGCTCCGCCCGGAGGCAGCGGCTGGTTTTGCAGTAGGATACCATTCTGTCCAAACGGACCAGGTCCCGGCGAAAGCGGTGTGGATCCTCCTCTTGGTTCTCCTGGGAGTTGGCAATGAGAAATTTCGCCGTCCGTACGTCCCCGGGGGCATAGAGCAGGACGCAGCGGGCGGGACTTCCGTCCCGCCCGGCCCGTCCCGCCTCCTGGTAATAGCTTTCCAGGTCCTTGGGCATGTTGTAATGGACCACGAAGCTGACGTTGGATTTGTCGATGCCCATGCCAAAGGCGTTGGTGGCCACCATGACCCGGGCCTGGTCGTAGACAAAGCCCTCCTGGCTCCGGCGGCGTTCCTGGTCCTCCATACCGGCGTGGTACCGGGCGGCGGGGACGCCTTGGGCCAGCAGGGCGGCGGTGACGGCGTCCACGGTTTTCCGGGTGGCGCAGTAGACAATGCCGCTCTGCTCCGGCCGCTGGGCCAGGAAGCGGCGGAGCCACTGGTCCTTGTCCTTGGGCCGGGCCACCTCGAAAAAGAGATTGGGCCGGTCGAAGCCGGTGGTCATGCGCAGGGGGTCCCGGAGCTCCAGCAGGGTTTCGATGTCCTGCCGCACCGCCGCCGTGGCTGTGGCGGTGAACGCCCCCACGGGAGGCCGGACGGAGAGGGAGCGCACCAGCTCCGCGATTTCCAGATAGCTGGGGCGGAAGTCCTGGCCCCACTGGGAGACGCAGTGGGCCTCGTCCACCGCCACCAGGGAGACGGGCAGCTCCCCCAGCAGGCGGCGGAAGCCCTCGGCCTGGAGCCGTTCCGGGGCGACGTATAAGAGCTTGCAGTCCCCCCGGCGGACCCGGCGATAGACCTCCCGGTACTCCTCCGCGTCCAGGGACGAGTTGATGTACGCGGCGGGAATTCCCGCCTGGGCCAGGGCGGTCACCTGGTCCTTCATCAGCGAGATGAGGGGGGAGATTACCAGGGTCAGCCCCGGCAGCAGAAGGGCGGGAAGCTGGTAGCAGACGGATTTCCCCGCCCCGGTGGGCATGACGCCCAGGGCGTCCCGGCCCGAAAGCAGAGCGTCTACCAGCGGCTCCTGCCCAGGGCGGAAGCCGCCGTGGCCGAAATATTGTTTTAAAAGGGCGAGCTTGTCCATGGGCGGGCCTCCTGTTCTATTTTCTGGCGGCGATGAGATAGCGGTGGATGGTCCCCTGAACCGCCCCGGTTTTTTCCAGCGTCTCCTGCATGGCGAGGAGGCGGTCAAAGCACCGTTCCACAGAGAAGCCGGGAAACTCCCATTCAATGACCCGGGCAAACCAGACGAAGGCCCCCACGTCGTAAAAGAAGATGGGGCGAAACGCCTCCTCCCCCCGCAGAATCCGGAAGCCCGCCGTCTCGAAGGCCGCCCGCTGCTCCTGGAGGTTCTTGTGGGGGAAGGGCTTCGGCGTCCCGGGGAGGACCCGTTCCACCAGGTCCCGGTCGTTATCCTCCCCCACCTGCTCCGTGAGGAACAGGCCGCCGGGCTTCAGCACCCGGAACAGCTCCGCCGGGTCAAAGGCCCCGTGGCGGTTGAGGACGATATCGAAGCTCTCATCCGGGAAGGGGAGGGCCGAGGGGCCGGCGCACTCCCGAAAGGCGACGCCCAGGGGCAGAAGGGTTTCCCGGCAGAGCGCCGCGTTGGGGGGATAGCCCTCCGCGGCGGCGGTTTTCTCCGGGGGATGGCCCAGGGAGAGGAGAAATTCGCCGCCCCCGGTGTCGCAGTCCAAAAGCAGCATATCGTCTTGGAGATATTCCTGAACGAGGGTCCGGTAATTCCAGGGGAGGTCGTGCTCCTCCTCAAACCGGCCTTGGATATGGGAGAAATCCCAGCCGTGGATGTGCGCCTGGGCTTCCTCTTCCTGCCAGAGAGTTTTCCACTCCGCAGCGGTCATGGCTCCGCCTCCTTTCCGCAAACCGGCGAGATGGTTTTAATTCTGATTTTATCACGGGGACTCCGGCAATTCAAGACAGGAAAAACCGGCCCTTGACTTTCGCGCCGCCGCCGCTGTAAAATGGCTGCAATTGACATCTATGAACCAGGAGGTGCATTTATGGAGCGTGCCGGCCTTATTATCTGCCGGGAGCTGTCCCTGGGCTACGAGGGACAAAGCGTTCTGAACCATTTGAATCTTCACATCCGGGCCGGGGACTACCTCTGCGTCGTGGGGGACAACGGGGCCGGGAAGTCCACCCTGCTTCGGGGGCTTCTGGGGCTGCTGCCGCCCCTGGCGGGGACCATTGAGCGGGCGGCGGAGCTGAAGCGGGGAGCCGTGGGCTATCTTCCCCAGCAGACCCGGGCCCAGCGGGATTTCCCCGCAACGGTGGAGGAGGTGGTTCTCTCCGGCTGCCTGAATCAGAAGGGACGGCGGTTTTTTTACTCCGCCGCCCAGCGGTCCCAGGCGCTGATGAACTTGGGGAAGCTGGGGGTGCTGGAGCTGAGAGGCAAGAGCTACCGGGATCTCTCCGGGGGCCAGCAGCAGCGGGTTCTGCTGGCCCGGGCCCTCTGCGCCGCCAGCCGCCTTTTGATTCTGGACGAGCCCGTCACCGGGCTGGACCCTGCCGCCGCCCAGGACCTTTACAAGACGCTGAACTATTTAAATAAAAAGGAGGGCATGGCGGTGGTCATGGTGACTCACGACCTCCGCCCGGCCCTTCGGGATGCGGGGACGGTGCTGCACATTGGCCGTGGGGGGACCTTCCTGGGAACGCCGGCGGAGTATCTGGCCTCCCCCTATGGGAAGCGGTTTAAGGAGATTTTAGAATGAGCCTATTGGAAATGTTTTCCTTCCCCTTTATTCAGCGGGCCCTTATCGCCGGGGTGCTGGTGAGCCTGTGCGCCGCCCTGCTGGGGGTGCCCCTGGTGCTGAAGCGGTACTCCATGATTGGCGACGGCCTGAGCCATGTGTCCTTCGGGGCGCTGGCGGTGGCGGCGGCCCTGGGGTTCGCGCCGCTGTACTTCGCCATCCCCGTGGTGGTGGCGGCGGCTTTCCTGCTTCTCCGGGTGGCGGACCGTCCCCGGTGGAACAGCGACGCCGCCATCGCCGTGGTCAGCGCCTCCTCCCTGGCCCTGGGCGTGCTGGTGATTTCCAAGACCTCCGGCATGACTACGGATGTGGACAACTACATGTTCGGCAGCGTTTTGGCTATGAGCCCTGGGGATGTGGCGCTGTCGGTGGTCCTGTGCGCCGGGGTGCTGACGCTGTTTGTCCTGTTTTACCACCGGATTTTCGCCGTGACCTTTGACGAAAGCTTCTCCCGGGCCACGGGTCTGAAGGTGGAGCGGTACAATGCCCTGCTGGCCATCCTGACGGCCTTGACCATTGTGCTGGGGATGCGGATGATGGGGGCCATGCTGATCTCCTCCTTGGTGATTTTCCCGGCGCTGACGGCCATGCGGATGTTCCGGAGCTTCCGGGGGGTGACCCTCTGCGCCGCCGCCACGTCGGTGGGATGCTTCTGCGCGGGGCTTACCGTGTCCTTCGTTTGGTCCACGCCGGTGGGGGCCACGGTGGTGGCGGCAAACCTGGCGCTGTTCCTCCTGGCCTGCGGGGTGGGGGCGCTGCGCCGGCGGTGAGGAATCCCGCAGGTACTGCCGGGGCCGCTGCAAGGGCCGCCCGATCCAAACCGGCGGCAGGGCCGCAGAAGGAAGATGAAAAATAATCGTTCCAAAATGGAAGAAAAGGCTTGCTTTTTGAAGACCGCCGTGCTATACTGACAGTTGCTGTTGTGGTGAAAGCTATGCGGCGAAGTTCGTTTTAGAAAGGGGTGAACAGAGCAATGAAGGAAGGAATCCATCCCAATTATCAGCAGACTACGATTACATGCGCCTGCGGTAATGTGATTGAGAC
>JAAWTB010000048.1 GCA_022801815.1 Oscillibacter sp.
ACCAGGGCAAAGGGCCGCCCGCTCTCCCGCACCTCGATGAGAAGAGTGTCGGGCAGCTTACGGTTCACCCGGATATCTTCGATATAGGGCAGCTCTTTGGTAATGGCCCGAACAATGTCGTATTTATTTAAAAGGTACAGGTTCGACCCCAGCTCCACGCCGGAGGCCGCCTGGATTTCCTCCGCTGTGTAGCGTTTCTGCCCGGTGACCACAATGTCCCCCACCCGGAAAAACAGCGTCATGGCGGCGATAATCGCCCCGCAGATCAGCAAAACGGACAGCAGCTTATAGAGGAAGCCAAAGCTTCCCCGTCCTCTTCGCCGCTTTGAATGCTTCCGTCTCGCCATGGCGTTCGCTCCAGTTCTATCTTCAGGGGGACCGCCTCTGCGGCCCCCACGTCGTGTTCTTGTCACTCACCCGCCCATGCGGCGTACGCCCCCAGGTTCCGAAGATCCCGGGCAATGTCCTCATAGCCCCGGGCGATGTGGCCGGTTTCAGAAATCTCTGTCTCCCCCTCCGCCGCCAAGGCCGCCACGCACAGCGCCGCTCCGCCCCGGAGGTCTGTACAGCGCACCGGCGCGCCGTGGAGGCGCTTCACCCCCGTCACCACCGCCGTCCGGCCGGAGACTTGAATGCCGGCGCCCATACGGGCCAGCTCACCCACATGACGGTAGCGGTTTTCAAACATATTTTCCTCAAACATCGCCGCTCCCCGACACCGCAGCAGGGCGGCCATCAAAATAGCCTGGGCGTCGGTGGGAAAGCCGGGATAGGGGGCCGTCCGCACCGGGTGCACCGCATTCGGGCGCTCCCGGCAGACGCAGGCAATGCCTCGCCCGTCGGATCGGATCGCGCAGCCCGCCTCCCGCAGTACGGCGGTAACGGTAGACAGATGCTCCTCCCGGGCACGGCGGAGAAAAACCTCTCCCCCGGCGGAGGCCGCCGCGCAGAGATAGGTGGCCGCCACAATCCGGTCCGGCATAACAGTGTAAGTACAGCCGCGAAGGGGCCGCCCGCCCTCCACGGACACCGTAGAGGTTCCCGCCCCAGAGACTTTGGCCCCGCAGGCGGAGAGGAAGTTTTGCAGATCCAGAATTTCCGGTTCCTGGGCTGCGCCTGTGATGGTGGTGACGCCGGAGGCGCCGCAGGCCGCCAGCATCAGGTTTTCCGTTGCTCCTACCGAGGGGAGGCTCAAAACGATTTCCCGGCCCTGAAGCCGGGGGGCCCTGCCATGCAGCACACCGCCCGCGTCGTCAATCTCTGCTCCCAGGTCCCGTAGGCCGGAGAGATGGAGGTCGATGGGCCGGGGCCCCAGCTCACAGCCGCCGGGATAACTCAGCTCCGCCTCTCCGCACCGGGCCAGGATGGCCCCCAGGAAAATGGCGGAGGACCGCATTTCCCGCATCAGCGCCTCCGATATGGCACAGCCGCTGAGGTTTTGGGTATCCACCACCAGGACGTCCGCCCCCTCCCAGCGGGCCGTGCAGCCCAGTCCCTCCAAAATGCGGACCGAGGCATCTACATCCCGCAGGCGGGGACAGCCCCGCAGCTCTACCTGTCCCGCCGTCAGCAGTGTAGCCGCTAAAATGGGCAAAACGCTGTTTTTCGCCCCCTGGATTTCCGTTTCGCCCTCCAGGCGGCGGCCGCCTCTCACGATTAACTGACTCATGTCCGTCCCTCCGCTCCAAGAATGGTATAACGCTCCATCCTATGGGCGGAAAGGAATGGTTGTTACTTTTGAATCTCCAGCACCGTCCGGTAAATGCGCTCCGCAGCGTCCCGGACGCCTAAACGGGCCATAGCTTCCTCCATGTCCCGAAGGCGGGCCTCGTCGCGGAGAATGCCGCAGGCCGCCTGAAACAGGGCCTGGCCGGAACATTCCGGCTCCAGCAGTACCGCCGTCCCTCCGGCCTCCTCCAGGGCCCGGGCGTTCTTTTCCTGGTGGTTGTTGGTAACATAGGGGGAGGGAACCATCAGGGCGGGAACCCCCAGAGCCGTCAGCTCACTGATGGTGGAGGCTCCGGCCCGGCAGATGACCAGATCCGCCGCCCGCATCACGGGGGCCATGTCGTAGATGTACTCCCGCAATTGCAGGGCCGGACAGGCCTCCAGATCCACGCCTTTTTCCCGCAGAGCCTCCAGCATCAGGGGAACGCCCTGCTTCCCTGCGCCGTGGATGTGGTGGAAGGGCTGCTTCGCCGCCTCCAGGGCCAGGAAATCCGCCATCTGGCGGTTCATGCCCGCGGCCCCCAAAGACCCCCAGAAGGAGACGATCAGGGGCCGCCCGTCGTCTGCCCCCAGGGCTTTTTTGGCCTCTTTCTTTGTCATGGTAAAGAAATCGCCCCGTACCGGCGTGCCGGTGACCACCACCTTCTCCGGACGGCGGTAGTGCTTCCGGCAGGACTCGAAGCCCACCATGATGCGGTCCGCGTAAGTCTCCAGCATCTGCGTCGTCAGGCCGGGAACGGCGTTGGACTCGTGGACGGCGGTGGGGATGTTCCGCTTGGCGGCGGCTTTCACCAGCGGATAGCTGGCATACCCTCCGGTACCCACCACCGCGTCGGGCTGAAAGGCCCGGAGGATGGCCTGGGCCTCTCCGGGGGCCCGGATGAGATTGCCTACGGAAATGAGGTTGTGTTTGATCTCCGCAGGCCGGAAGGAGCGGTGGAAGCTGGAGATGTGGACGGTCTTAAAGTCATAGCCGGCCTTGGGCACCAGCTCTTTCTCCAGTCCCCGTTCCGCGCCGACAAATAAAATCTGCGCCTGGGGATTCTTCTCCAGGGCCAGCTGGGCCAGGGCGATGGCGGGGTTCACATGCCCCGCCGTCCCTCCGCAGGTGAAGATGACCCGCTGCAATGGTCTTGGCATTTTATGTCCTCCTTTAGCCGGCCTTTGTGGGTTTCATCTGCCGCGACACCGACAGCACCACGCCCATCTCCGCCAGCTGAATGGAAAGAGCCGTGCCCCCATAGCTGAAAAAGGGCAGGGAAATGCCGGTGGTGGGCAGCAGCCCCGTCACAACGCCGATGTTCAGGAAGGTCTGCATGGCAATCAAGGTAATGACGCCGATAACCAGAAGGCTGCCGAAACGGTCCCGGGCGTGGAGGGCAATCCAATAGCCCCGGAGGATCAGCGCCGCAAAGAGGATCATGATGATGGTGGCCCCAATAAGGCCCAGCTCTTCGCAGATGATGGCGAAGATGAAATCGTTGTGCTCCTCCGGAAGAAACAGGAACTTTTGGCGGCTTTTCCCCAGGCCCACGCCCAGCAGGCCGCCGGACCCAATGGTAATCAAGCTCTGGGAGAGCTGATAGCCTTTGTCCTTCATATCCGCCCAGGGGTTCAGCCAGTACTGGATGCGGGAGGTGTTGTAGCCCACCACGAACAAGGCGAAGTACAGCATCCCCGCCGCAGCCCCCAAGGCCCCGAACACCCAGGCCCAGTTGATGCCGCCCACCAGCATCAAAGCCGCCCCCACGCCCAGAATCAAAATCGCGCCGGAGAGATGAGGTTCAATGGCCACCAGGCCCGCCGTCGCCAGCAGGATGGCGGCGTAGGGAAGGATGCCGTAGCGGAAGGAGCGCATGAGGTCCTTCTTCTTGGAAATACTGTCGGAAAAGTAAATGACAATGGCCATCTTGGCGATTTCCGAGGGCTGGAAGTTGAACAGCTCCCCCACGCCGATCCAGCGGGTGGCTCCCTTAACGGTGACGGCCACAGGGTTCCCCGGAATGGCCACGAAAACCAGGAGGAAAATGGACACATACAGCAGGGATTTCGCAATACCCCGAAAGCGCCGGTAGTTGATTTTTCCAATAAACAGCATACCGGCCACGCCCATGACGGCGAAAACGCCCTGCCGGACAAACCAATAGGTTGGATCGTTGTTCCGCGTGTTGTAGTAGGCGGAGGGAAAGCTGGCGGACAGCAGCATCACCAGGCCGATAGACATCAGCAGCAGCACCAGAAGGCAGAAGGGCAGGTCGATGGGACCTTTGGCCAGCTCCTTGCCCTCTTCCACCAGCGCCTGCTGGCGGAGGCGGTACTCCTGGCGGCGCTGGGCCTCCTCCCGGCTCATGGGACGGCGGCGGGGCCGCTTTACCGGCTGCCGCTCCGGTATGGGAAAGGGAATCACTACGCTCTGCCGGACCGGGGCGGGACGCCGGGCCTGGGGAGGCTTCCGCCGCTGCTGGGCGGGCCTGCGCTGAGGATCCGGGCGCCGCTGGGGCTCCCGCCGTGCCGCTGAACTGCCGCGTGCCGCCATATGCTTCCTCCTTCACTTAAAACTTCAGTCTCAATACCGTCCCTGGATGCCCAACCAAGCCAGAATGCAGCACAGGACTGTCACGCCGGAAAACACCGCCACCAGCTTCGCCTCGCTCCAGCCGGAGAGCTCCAAATGGTGGTGCAGAGGCGCCATTTTGAAAAAGCGCTTGCCGTGGGTGGCCTTGAAGTAGGTCACCTGGATGATGTCGGACAGGGTTTCCAAAATATAGATAATGCCCACCAGAATCAAAATCAGGGGCATATCCATCGCGAAGGCCAGGGCCGCCACCGCGCCGCCCATGAAAAGGCTTCCGGTGTCTCCCATAAAGACCTTGGCAGGGTGGTGGTTATAGCAGAAAAAGGCCGCCAGCCCGCCCGCCAGGGCGGCGGGGAACAGCGCCAGGGGCATAAGCTCCCACTTGGCCGCAGCGGCAGTAAAGAAGATCATCACCACAAAGGTCACGCTGGAGGACTGGCCGTCGATGCCGTCGGTGAGGTTCACCGCATTGACGCAGCCCACGATGACGAAAGCCGCAAAAACCAGATAGAGTATCCAGTTGAGCTCCACCGTCACGTTGACAAAGGGGACATACAGCGCGTTGGTCAGCAGCCCCTCATAGCGCATCAGGCTGAGAAACAGCACCGCCGCCGCCAGCTGGAGGATAAACTTCTGTTTCGCCGTCAGGCCCTCGTTTTGGTGCTGGCGTACCTTGCGGTAATCGTCTACAAAGCCGATGAGACCGAAAATAAGCGCAAACAAATAGACGTACAGGTGGGTGAATTCCCCCCGCAGCATGCTCTCCCAGCCCAGGAGGAAGGCCACCACGCCGGAGCCGATGATGAACATGACGCCCCCCATGGTGGGCGTACCCGCTTTTCCGGCGTGCCAGGCGGGTCCCTCTTTTCGAATCTCCTGTCCGGCCTTCAGCTTCCGCAGCTCCGCGATGACAAATTTTCCAAGCACCAGGGTCAGCAGGAAGCTGATTCCCATAGCCAGCAGCAACGTAACAATCATAGGTTTTCCCTCTCCCCCGCCCGGTTCCTCCAGGCGGTCTTTCCCTCACTTCAGATACTCCGCGACGATCTCCCGCTCGTCCATGTGGCGCTTTTCATGGCCCACCTCCTGGTAGGTCTCGTGGCCTTTGCCGCAAAGGACAATCACATCTCCCGGCCGGGCATGGTCCAGCGCCCAGCGGATGGCCTCCACCCGGTCCTCCAGAACCGTATAGGGGGTTCCGGTTCCCTCCAGACCCGGCAGGATATCGGCTATGATGTCCCCAGGCCGCTCCGTCCGGGGATTATCGGTGGTAACAATGACAAAATCGGCAATCTCCGCGGCGGCCCGGCCCATCTTCGGCCGTTTGGCACGGTCCCGGTCCCCGCCGCAGCCGAAGAGGGCCACGGTCCGGCCCTTGGCAAAGCCCTTGACAGTGGTCAGGACATTCTCCAGGCTGTCGGGGCTGTGGGCGTAGTCAATCAGGACGGTATAGTCCTTCCCCGGCGTGGGCACCACCTCCACCCGGCCCTTTACGTGGGGCACCCGCGTCAGCACGGCAGCGCTCTCCTCCAGGGGAATCCCCAGCACCAGGGCCGCTCCCAGCACATCCAGGGCGTTGTCGATCATGAAATGCCCGGGGATATTCACCCGGACCGGGACCCGCTTGCCGCCGCAAACGGCCATGAAGGCCACATGGTCCGCCGCCAAAACGGCGTCCTCCGCCTGGAGGTCCGCCTCGCCGGAGCTGGAAAAGGCAATGATTTTGCAGCTTGCGTCCTTCAGCAGCCTTGCCGTCCAGGGGTCTGCGGCGTTGACCACGCCGGTTTCGCAGTTCCGGAACAGGATGGCCTTAGCGTCGCAGTAGTCCTCCATGGTCTTGTGGAAATCCAGGTGGTCCTGGGTCAGGTTGGTGAACACCCCCACCTTGTAAGGAACCCCATAGACCCGGTCCAGAAACAGGGCATGGGAAGAAACTTCCATCACCACATGGGTGCAGCCCGCGTCCCGCATCCGGGCGAAGAGCTTTTGAAGCTCGAAGGACTCCGGAGTGGTCCGCTCCGTGGGCAGGACCTCCTGCCCAATCATATTCTGGTTTGTGCCGATCAAGCCCACTTTTTCGCCCCGGGCCTCCAAAATGGCCTTCAGGAGGTACGTGGAAGTGGTCTTTCCATTGGTGCCGGTAACGCCCACCATGGTCATGTCCCGGGCCGGATGGGCGAAGAAGTTGGCTCCCACCGCCGCCAGAGCCCGGCGGGAATCCGCCGTCTGAACATAGGGAATCCCCTTCCCCTCCGGCGGAACCTGGCAAAGCACCGCCGCCGCGCCGGAGGCCATAGCCTGGGAAATGAATTTATGGCCGTCCACCGTATAGCCGCTGAGGGCCACAAAAAGGTCCCCAGGCTCAACCTGCCGGGAGTCATAGCAGACCCCGCCGATTTCTGTCTCCAAATCCGCGGCAGCGGAAAGGATTTCCAGCCCCGACAACAGTTCCTTAAGCTTCATACTTGTAAAACCTCCATCCAGCTAAATACGTTCTGGATGATTATATCTTGAATAAAACGCATTGTATACGGCACATTCTGCCAAAAACCCGGCAAAAGCTGCTTTTAATCCCGGACAGAACTGTCGCCGAACCGGACCGTAATCACACTGCCGGGGGCCAGCTCGGTTCCCTCCGCCCGATCCTGGGAAATCGCTTTGACATTGCCGGACTCCGTACTGGTGGCTCCTGTTACCCGCATGATGAAGCCCGCGTTGGTAATGGCTGCGTTGGCTTCGGCGGCGGTCATACCTATGACGCCTGGCGCCGCCCGGCGGTCATTGTTCTTCTCCTCCCCCAGGTACAAGATGATGGAGGCGTTATTGGGCACAATCGCGCCGCCTTCGGGAGTCTGGGCGGTAACCTCCGGGCCGCCGCCCACGGTGCGGAAGGCAAAGCCCGCATTCTCCAGCCGCGCCTTGGCGGTCTCCAGGTCCTGGCCCACCACGTTGGGCACGGCTGCGTCGGCCCCGGCCAGCTGGTCGGCGGTGTAATCCGGCTCCACGCCCAGGACGGGGAGAATCTCGCTCATAATTTGGCTGGCCGTGGGCGCAACCATGTTGCCGCCGGAGGGAAACGTCCCCGTGGTGCGGCTGGGGGTGTCCATGGTGATGAGCATAATGACCTGCGGGTCGTCCGCCGGGGCGAAGCACATGAAGGACACCACGATGTCGCCCTTGGGATTGGCGGCGGTCCGGGTGCCGGTTTTGTCGGCGGTGCCGGTTTTGCCGCCCACGCGGTAGCCTGTTACCTGGCCGTTCCGCCCGGTGCCGGAGGCCACCACGTACTCCAGGCACTCCCGGACCTTGGCGGAGGTCTCTTCGCTGACGACCTGCCGGAGACACTTGGTCTCATGCTGGCGGAGGATGTTCCCCTCCCCGTCCAGCACCTGCTCCACCACGTAGGGCTCGTAAAGATAGCCCCCGTTGACACAGGCCGCCTGGGCCCGAATCAGCTCCAGGGGGGTGACGTTGAAGGTCTGGCCGAAGGAGTAGGAGGCCAGGGAAACGAGGTTGGAATTGAAGTTCTTTTCGTTGGCGAAAATGCCCTGTACCTCGCCGATCATGTCCACATTGGTCTTTTCCATCAGGCCGAAGGACTTTAAATACTCGTAAAACTTGCTGGTCCCAAGGGCCTGACCGATCCGGATAAAGGCAGGGTTGCAGGAGTTTCCCACCGCCTCTTTTAAGATCTGGTGTCCGTGCCCGGGGGCGGCCCGGGAGCAGTTGAAGGGCTTATCCCAGCCCTTGACCATCACGGAGCCGGAGCAGTCGAAGGTGGAGTTCATGTTCACGACCCCCTCCTCCAGGGCCGCCGCCAGGGTGATGGGCTTGAAGGTGGAGCCGGGTTCGTAGGTGGAGTCAATGCACTTGTTCCGCCACTGGCTCTGGAGGGTGTCGGTCTTGAGCTTGCTGACGGCCTCCTCGTACTCTTCCTCCGTCTCATAGTCTTCCCGCTTCTTCTCCATCTCCGCCAGCTGAGTATCCAGCTTGCTCTTCAGTTTCTCATCGTGGAGGACGCCGGACTGGTTGGAGTCGTAGTTGGGGTAGGAGGCCATGCCCAGAAGGGCCCCGGAATTCACGTCCATCACAATCCCGGTGCCGCCGTTGGCGGCGTCAAACTTGCTGAGCATGGACTCCATGCCCTTTTCCAGGGCAATCTGGACATTGATGTCCAGGGTCAGCACCAGGTCGCTGCCATTCTCCGCGTCAAAATACTGCTCGTACTGGAAGAGCATAGGCTGGCCCTTGTTGTCCTTAGCGGAGACGGTCATGCCGGCCTCCCCGGAAAGGTCGCCGTCGTATTTGGACTCCAGGCCCACGCCGCCTTCGTTGTCGATGTTGACAAAGCCCAGCACATTGGCCGCCATGGCGTTGTACGGGTAATACCGCTTGGAATCCGGTTCTAAATGCACGCCGGTAAGGGTACGCTGCTGGCCCTTGGGAATTTCATTTCCCTCCTCGTCAATCTGGCCATTGATGAATTTTCGAATTTCATCGGCCAGCTCCTTCTCCACCTTCCGGCGCAGGATGACATATTCGGCCTTTGTGTTCTCCATCTTCTTTTCCACCGATTCCTGGTCCAGTTCCAGGATGCGGCTCAGTCCCCGGGCGATGTAGCTCTGATCCCGAATGGGTTGGCGGGTATAGGTTTCTCCCTTTTCCAGGGCCCTGGCGGCCGCCTCCTCCTGCTCCTTCTCCTGGGTTTGGACAAACTGGCCGATGCGCAGCGGGTCGATGATGACTTTTTCCGCCGTGGTGGAGCTGGCCAGGATGTTGTGGTTTTTGTCGTAGATGGTTCCCCGGGAGGCGTTGACGGATACCTCCCGGGTCTGCTGGTGGACGGCCCGGGCCGTCATCTCGTCATACTGGTTGATCTGGAGGTCGTAAAGCTTCCAAAACAGCAGCAAAAATGTGCACACGCCCAGCGCCAGCATCATCAGAAGCGTGCGCCCGCGGATAATCTGGTTGGCCCGGCGGGCGGATTCGCTCTTGCGGTGAAGCGCGGGAATTTTGGAAGAGTAATTTGCCATGGACTGCCTCCTACATCCGGAATTTGAGGTACTTATGAAAAGGGGGAGCAAGAAGACCTGGCTTCCCGCTCCCCGCCGAACACTGTCAGGGCGAAAAATCTCATGTCAGCTCATTATAGTGCGCCGGTCAGTCGAAATATTCCACCACCGCGCAGACCCCGCCGTGAAGAGAGGCGATGATGCGGCTGAACAGCCCCGGCTCCTTCTGCCGGTAGGCCACGGCGGAATCCCCCGCCGACAGGTCCAGACGGCTCATCTGGGTGCTGCTGGGCTTGGACATGCCGGCGGCCTCCGCCGCCTCCTTCACCGAAGCCATGTCAAACATCCGCTGGTACTGGGCGGTGAGGCTCACATTCTCCGTCTCCAACTCCTCCAGCTGGCTTTGCAGCTCTACGGTTTCCGCAGACAGCAGAGTCAGCTGCACGTAGTTCATCAGTACCAGCAGGGCCAGGCCCATAATGGCCGCCACGCTCAGCAGCGCCAGGGGCGAGACGTACTGCCTCGCCCGGACTAGGACACGGGGCGCTTCATAGACCTTTGCCTTGGCCTTCTCCTGCGTCCGGGGAGCCTTCCCCGCATGGCGCAGTTCCCGTTCCCGGACCGCATAGTCCAGGTCGTACGCCAAGCTGCCGTTAACTGTCTGCCTTCCGCGATACCGCATGTCCCGCGCCGCCGCCATGGAGCCGCCCCCTTTCAACCGTGTTCCAACCTAGATATCAGATATCGAACCTGTCCAATTTCTCCGCCGTCCGGAGCCGGGCGCTTCTGGCCCGGGGATTTTCCTCCACCTCCGCCGCCGTGGGTGTCACAGGCTTGTCCAGCCGCACCAGCGGCTTCTTCCCGCAGACGCACACCGGAAAATCCGGCGGGCAGGTACAGCCCTGAGCCAGCTCCCGCAGAGTCCGTTTCACCATCCGGTCCTCCAGCGAGTGAAAGGTAATGACCGCCAGCCGCCCGCCGGGCCGGAGCTTGTCCGCCGCCGCCCGCAGCATGGGCGGCAGGGCGTCCAGTTCGCCGTTGACGGCGATGCGGATAGCCTGAAAGCTTCGCTTGGCGGGGTGCTGCTTCTCCCGCAGAGCCGCATGGGGCATGGCGGACTTGATGACCTCCACCAGCTCCAGCGTAGTCTCGATGGGCCGCTGTTCCCGCCGATTTACAATGGCCCGAGCTATGGCAGGGGCATATCGTTCTTCCCCAAACTCAAACAAAACGCGCCGAAGCTCCTGCAAAGTCCAGGAATTGACCGCCTCCCGCGCCGTCAGGGGGGAGGTGCGGTCCATTCTCATGTCCAGCGGAGCGTCATGCATATAGGAAAATCCCCGCTCCGGGTCGTCCAACTGTGGGGAGGAAACGCCCAGGTCGAAAAGCATCCCGTCCACATCCGCCTCCTCCGCCAGGACGCTTCCCAGCTCTGAGAAGTTGCTGTGGACCAGCCGCACCCGGTCCATCCAAGGGGCCAGCCGTTCCCGGGCTGCCTCGATAGCGGCGGAATCCCGGTCGATGCAGATGAGGCGACCGGTGGTCAGCCGCTTGGCAATCTCCCGGGAGTGTCCTGCCCGGCCCAAGGTACCATCCACATAGGTCCCGGATGGGCGGATGTTCAGGGCTTTGACGCACTCGTCCAGCAGGACGGGCTTGTGTGTGTATTCCATCGGAACTTACCCCCGATTCCGGCGGGCCCGGGTCAAGGCATCCATGGCTGCGGCCATGTCCGTCTCCTCCAGCATCTTCCGCTCCCGCTCCGCCCAGGTCTCCTCATCCCAGATCTGGGCAAACGTATTCATACCCACGATGGTGCAGGTTTTCTGAAGTCCCGCGTATTTCCGCAGGTCGGCGGTAAGCAGGACCCGCCCCTGACCGTCGGGTCTGCACTCCACGGCATTGGCGTAGAGCAGATTCAGGGCCAGGCTCTCCGTATAGGTAAGCTCCTCCATCTCTTCGGACATCTGTTCCCACTTGGCTTGGGGGTAAATGGTCAGGCAGTGCTCGGCGCCGATGGTGATGAAAAAGGTGTCGCCCAGTGCTTCCCGCATAGCAGAGGGAATGACCAGACGGCCCTTCGTATCAATGCTGTTATTCGATTTCCCCAACAGTCGTACCATGGAGCCGCCCCCTTTCCCCCTTTTTTTGGGATGGGCTGGGGGAATCCTCCACTTACCTACCTTAATCCCCACTTCTCCCCACCTGTGTTACCTAGTATACGGAAATGGGGACCGAAAAGCAAGGATTTTTTTTCGACAGATAACCGGCTCCATTCTCCAAAATACTCTTATTTACGCCTAAATTCTAGGAAATAAAACGTGTGTTCTACTTTTTTCGATTCGGTTTCCATGCAAAAAAAAGCACCTGCAGTCGCAATATTTTGCGGCTGCAGGCGGGCTTTCTTCCGTTTTTTCTCCACATATAGCGGTGTATGGTTTTCTTTCCGAAAAAGTTTCGTCAAATTCGCCAAACTTTTGTTAGTGATACGTAACTCAGTTTTCACCCTCGCCGCTCTGCTTTTCCAATTTCTGCCTCTGTTCCTGCATCTTGGCGGCGGAGGTGGTGCGGAAGCGGACCCGGGACTGCTTCACCTCGTCCAAGGCGGCCTGGACGGCCTCCTCCGTCCGGGCCAGGGCGTCCTCGGCGTAGCTGTTGGCCACCTGGTAGAGCTGGCGGGAGCGTTC
>JAAWTB010000049.1 GCA_022801815.1 Oscillibacter sp.
CATGCCGCCATCCGCCCCATTGATGTGAGTCAAAAACGGCACAAGTTTTTTGTTGCTGCTGCTGAATGGATATCCCGCCGGGGATGTGGCATTGTGTTGGCAGCCCCCAAAATAACAGAGGAAAGGAAACGACACCATGAAAGACGAAAACAGGACTCCCCTCACCCTCCTCGAAGCGTGTACCCTCTTGGCCCGCGAAACCGTCTCCCTCCTGGAAAGCTCTGACCAGATTCCGACCTGCATTGATGGACTCATGACTACGCTGGCGCTGGCCAGTTCCTCGCAAACCCTGGACGACAACGGCGTTCTTGCGGGGTGGGTCTGCGCAGAGTATACGAACGCCAAACGGTTTGCCGAGACAGGCGAGCGGACGGAAAGCCTGATCAAGATGAATACCCCGCTCCCCATGCCGGACCCCGCCATGCAGATCGATGCCGTCTGCACGCTCCTTAAGGCCGCCATCCAAAACCACATTACTCCGGAGCAATGGCAGACCGTTCTGGACGCTATGCGAACGATCACGGAGATGGATGATCTGGACGGCATGATCGTGACCGAGGACCCCCCCGCCGGTGGTTTCCTGACGGCCGGCAATCTTCGGAACCTGCTGGAAACAGTCGATGCAGCTTTCCGGGAGGCCCATAAGCGCCTCTATGCGGAGGCTTCGGAACAGGTGATGACGTGACCGGCCAGCCGAAAAACGCGCCGCAGGACAGCGGCTCCCTCTGCGACGCCCTCATCCAGATGAAAGCCATTCGCGGCGGGCAGCGCTTCCTGGTCATCACCTACAGCGAGAACGATGGTGGGGCGGACGATAAACGGGACTATGCTTCCGCCAAAGAAGCGGCACGGGCCGCTCGTGACTACGTGCGAGGAAAAGATGAGTCGGCCTATGACGGAGCGCTCGTCTACGACAGAATGCGCCGGATCATCACGCGGCTGTACGGTTCGTTTCCGGAGTTCGCCCGACCCGTGTGCGCACAGACTGGCCAGACGATTCAGGCATAGACAACCCACACCGGCAGAGGGCCGCTCCCGGCGAGGAGCGGCCCTCGCGCTGTTCCCGCGCTGTCCGCCCCATCAGCGCCCCGTCCTGACGCCGTAGGCTCCTCGCCGGAGCAATACCCCTCTCCCAACCATGGAACGCCCTGCGGGGCCTTGTGCGGAAAAGCCTCTCCAAACCAAGGAGCCCAGACACACCGCAAGATGGCCCGGTCGAAAAAGGAGCGGGATAAAGCGCGGGGGTCACAAGTGCCCCTCGCGCCGTGAACACCGCCCCGCAGAGCGGGTCGGGGACGGGGACGCGGGGGTCAGCTTCCGCCTCCTGGGGTCAACTCGGGGGTCCGCTCTCCCGCAAAGCCCCACCGTTGACGGGTTTTCGAGGGTTCCGAGCGGGGATATTGGGGGCTTTGGGCCCCGATTTCCCGTCTTAGCAAAAATCTGAAAAAGGAGTAAGATATGCAGATCAAAGAAGGAATGGAACAGCGCTATGCCGAATTCACCGCAAGCCAAAACGAGACGGCGGAGGGTCAGGCTCTGGTGCGGTTCATTGAAACGTGGAGCGGGATGATGGAATGCGCAGTCAAACACGGTGCGGAGAACATCCCCCAGGCCGCTGGGCTCACCGTGCAGGCGGCTGCGGCAGACGCAGGGATCACCGAGGACAGCGCGGTAATCGAGGGAGCCGTCAAGCTGCTGGAGTGCTGGCCCCACGGGCGCGGCCTCCGCGAGTGGTACCTGTACCATCCGCCCGAAATTTTGAGTGCTGGCCCAGATACTGCCCTGGAATCTTTTTATGCGTCACAGGAACTCCGCGACGCGGTTCCCGCAATCGCGGAGGCATACCCGTGCATCCTGGAAACCTCCCCGGATTTCCTGGAAGCCCATCGCATTGCCGTCTCTTCCGAACCGGAATACGCCGCGCCCGCACTGTCCATGTGAGGAGGACTGCCATGCCGAGAGAAAAGGTAAAATTTGCCCTGCGCATTCGTCCCGAGACCCAGCAGCTCGTGAAGTCCCTCTGTCCCAAGGCCAACTGCCAGAATCAGAACGAGTTCATTGAAAAGGCGATCCATTTCTACGCCGGCTATCTCGCCACAGAGGACGCGGCGGATTTTCTGCCGCCCCTCTACTCCTCCGCACTGCGGGGCATCGTCCACGACAGCGAGAACCGGACCTGCCGTCTGCTGTTCAAGCTGGCGGTGGAGCTGGACATGGTGATGAACGTGCTGGCGGCGGGGATGGAGATCCCGGAGGAGGACCTGGAACGTCTACGGGGTCGCTGCGTCCGGGAGGTCAAATCCACCAACGGAAGCGTCACCCTCAAGGACGCAGTGGACTACCAGAAGGGAGACAGGTAAATGACAGCAGACGAAATCCGGGAAGCCCTGCGCCGGAAGATCGAGCAGAACTGGTCCGACTACAAGGCCACCGTTCTTCGCGGCTCATCCTCGGAAGTGTTCGACCACGCGGAGGAGATCGCCGCCGCCCGGTTCTGCTGCGACCAGCTCACCGAACACGCGGCCAGTTACCCGGAGGAGTGCCTGGAATATCTTCTGCGGTTCGAGGACCCGCTGACAGTCGTTCGGGACCAGTGGCTTCTGGAACAGGGCGTAGACCTCAGCGAAGAATTTGGCCATGCGCTCTGGTACCTGGCGGCTTCAGGTTCCGCAGAGCAGGACTATCCGTTAGACTCCGCCAATTCGCCGAAGCAGTCCGGTCCTGCCATGTGCTGACGGCAGGTGACGCTCCATGCCCCGGATTATATTCAAGTGCCCCTATATCAAACCGGAGCAGAAAGATGCCTCCGCCCAGCGGCAGAAGTATGTACGCTACATCGCCACCCGTGAAGGTGTGGAGCGCGTCGATCCCGGAAAGAGCGCTCTGCCCGCTACGGACAAACAGCAGAAGATGGTAAGACAGCTCCTGCGGGACTTCCCGTCCTGCAAGGAGCTGTTTGAGTACAGCGACTACCTCGTCTCCCCCACTCGCGGGAACGCCAGCGAGTTCATCACACGCGCCATTGAGGACAACTGCCTGGAGCTGTCCGGGCGGGACGGCTATGTGAACTATATCGCCAAGAGGCCCAGGGCCGAACGCTCCGGCACGCACGGTCTCTTCTCCGGCGGCGACGGCGCGGTCGATCTTGCGCAGGTGGCGGAAACGGTAGCCGACCACCCTGGCAACGTCTGGCTCCCCATCATCTCCCTGCGCCGGGAGGACGCCGCACGCCTTGGCTACGACAACGCCAAACAGTGGAAGGAGCTGCTTACCGGCCTTGCGTCTCAGATGGCGGAGGCCATGAAAATTCCCAACAGCCAATTCCGCTGGTGCGCGGCTTTCCACGACGAGAGCCACCACCCTCACATCCACATGGTCTGCTGGAGCGCCGACGGCAGGTCCGGCTTCCTGAACAAATCCGGTATCGCCTCTATCAAGTCCGCTCTGGCAAAGGAGATATTCCGCCAGGACCTGACGGAGATATATCGCCAGCAGACACAGCGCCGGGACGAACTCACCCAGGAGAGTCACGACGTGCTGCGGCAGCTCATTGAGCAGATGAAAGACGGCTCGCTGAAGAATCCGAACATCGAACGGCTCATGCTTGAGCTGTCTGAGCGGCTGCGGCACGCTAAGGGCAAGAAGCAGTATGGCTACCTGCAAGCGCCGCTGAAATCCATCGTTGACGCGGTGGTGGAAGAGTTGTCGAAGGACCCGCGCATTGCTGCCGCTTACGAGCAGTGGTATCTACTCAAGGAGGACGCGCTCCGCACCTACAAGGACCATCTGCCGAACCGGGTCCCCCTCTCCAAGCAGGAGACATTCAAAAGAATCCGAAACATGGTGATCGAGGAGGCCGTGCGGCTGGAAGAGGACAACGCTGTCTTATCTTCTGCGGATTTCCCGGAGCCGCACGAAAACAAGTCGGATATGCCGCCGCCAGCAGACGGCCCTCTGGATGCCCCCTCTCCAGAACCGGAGGAGGAAGCCCCTCCCACCGTGGCGTGGAGCGTCCGGTACAAAGAGGCGCGCCAATTCCTGTATGGAGATGCGGATACTCCGCCAGATTTCGAGGAAGCCTACCGCCTCTTCATCGCCGAGGCCGGAGACGGCAACGCTCTGGCCATGTACGATCTGGGCAGGATGTTCTTCGACGGTATCGGCAGGGACGCAAACTCGGAACAGGCTCAAGCGTGGTACTCCAAGGCCCTCGCCGCCTTTCTAGCGGTGGAGAGACAAAAGCCCAACCACTACGCAGAGTATCGCATCGGCAAAATGTACGCCGCCGGTGCAGGAGCAGAGCAGGATTACGAAAAGACGGCGGAGTGGCTCTCGAAGTCTGCGGAGCAGGATTACGCTTACGCTCAGTATTCCCTCGCCAAATTGTACAGCGAGGGAAAAGGTGTATCGCAGGACCACAAAACAGCACGTCTCCTCTATGAGCAGTCCGCCGCCAAAGGCTTCCCTTACGCCGCGTGGGAGCTGGGAAAGCTCTATCGCGACGGCGTTGGATGCAGGCCGGACGAAAAACAGTCCGCCCGATATTTCGCCGCCGCCTTTCGCGGCTTCAAAGTCCTGGAGAGCCGAGGGCATGATGATAAAGTCCAATACCGCATCGGCTGGATGCTCCTGCACGGCATCGGCGTCCCAAAAGACGAAGCCACCGCCCGAGGATGGTTCGAGAAATCCGCTCAGAGGGGAAATAAAAACGCCCGGTACCAGCTGGCAAAGCTGATACTGGGTGGCTCTGCCGCTACACCGGAGGAAATCACACAAGCGGTGGAGTGGCTGACGCAAGCCGCGGAGGATGGATCGCAGTACGCCCAATATACCCTTGGCAAGCTGTACCGGGACGGTGGGCCCATTGAGTCGGACCGTGTCCAGGCCGTAATCTGGTTCTCCGAGGCGGCGGAACAGGGCCACGAATACGCCATGTACGCTCTCGGAAAGCTCGATCTGGAGGTGGGCAACGTCGAAGCCGCCCTCCGCTGGTTTCAGAGAGCGTCCGAACTGGGGAACCAGTTTGCGCAATACCAGCTGGGCAAGCTCCTGCTCTCCGGCGAGGGTGTTCCGAAAGACGTGGGTGAGGCGGTCCGCTGGCTCACCGCCTCGGCGAACCAGGGAAACCAGTATGCGCAGTATGTCCTCGGCAAGCTGTGCCTGCTGGGAAAGGATATCCCGCAGGACCGGGAAGCCGCCGTCCACTGGTTCACGCTGGCGGCAGGGCAGGGCAATGAGTACGCCCAGTATTTTCTGGATCACATGAACGACCGGCAAGGGCCTCCCCTCCTGACCAGCGCCACCCGGCTCCTGCACCACATGAGCCGGATTTTCCAGGAGGAAGCTCCCCCTGTCCAACCGGGCATCCACTTCGTGGAGAGCAAGCTCCGGCGGAAGATCATGGAGAAGCGTCTTGCCCTGGGCCACCGGGCGGACGACCATGAGGATCAGCCCATCAACACGATCGCCATGCGCTGAAACAGGGACGGCGATTTGCCGTCCCTGCTGATCTCATACACGGAAGGTCAGCCGGTGGTAGTAGCCGTCGCAGACCCGAGTGATGGTCTTATCCGCCACAGCGGGCCGGTCCGGTCCATAAAGAAGCCGTCCGATTTTGTAGATCTCTCCGTTGATGTACACGGACTCTCCGGCGCTGTGGCTTCCGCACTCGGTCAGCCAGGTCAAAGCCTGTCCCACCGTACAGCCCCGCCGCAGTTCTCCTCGCTCATCCCAGAGCGGATCGAAAAATCTGTCCATACGCCATATCCTTCTCTTCCGAGCATTTTAACTCCACCTATTGTAATGGTAGGCTCTCTGAAAGGCAACAACAGAGATGGAGAAAATCACGAAATATTTTGTGGCAGTTTTGGACAAACAAAGTCTTGACACACCGTCCTTAAATTTTATACTCTAAAGGAAACTTGAGTTTTAATTTCTACTTCTATTTTGTGATCTAAATGTAATCTATATAATTAATGAGGAAGACGCAAGGAGAGCATATGAAATGGATAAACAAAAAGATATCGATTTCTCAATCAAGTTCAATGAGCGGATCATGACTACATTAACAGATGGCCTAGTATTGCTCTTTGGCCTTCATGGGAAAAGTACGGTTCAAACCTTATTCGGACAGTCATTGCTTGGGCCTTCCTCCATGTATATCATCCCTCCATCCGTTCTCTACAGCATGGACTGCCCGGCCGATGCCGGGTTGCTGCAGCTTTGGATCTCTCCGGCCATTCTTGGCACAGCCGGCTGGAACGAGGGAAGCATGGCAAAATGCCAGCTCATAAGCGGGCTTCCCAACGACAATCTCCATCTAGCGCTTCGGCAGAAGTTGGCGGCGCTTTTCCGCCTGTCTGTTCAAAGCCGCATGCCGGAAGATGTTTCGGAGGCGGCGGTGGAAATGGCCGCCTTCATTTTGAGAAACTTTCCCGCGCCGTCAAAGCAGAATGCGTCTGCAGACGGAAGCGGCCTCCTTCTTCTGGGAAAAATACTCCTGTTCATTCAGGAACACTGGAAAGAACCTCTTTCCCTTGCGGATATTTCAGAAAAAGAATTTCTCTCCGGAAGTTACCTGGCCCGCCTGTTCCGCAAATACCTGAATCAAACGTTCACAGAATATATCGTATCCATCCGGTTGGAACGCGCCCGCCAAAGCCTCCGGGATACCCGGAATTCCGTGACGGAGATTGCTTACATCTGCGGCTTTAAGAGCACAAATTCCTTCATTCACTATTTTCGGCAATACTACGGGACAACCCCTGGTCAATACAGGAAATCCTGTCTGGCGCCGTGTCAGCCGGACAGTTCCAGCGGCGATATCTCGGACTGGATGTCGGAGCTTCTCCAATATACCGAAGACGCGTCCGCCCCAAAAGAGGGAAAGGCTGCGGCCATACCATGTGAGCTTGCCAACGTAGATGCCGCCCAGCCGGGAACCCCTATGCGCCGCCCCTGGCAGCGGCTTGTGAATATCGGATACGCCCGGGACGGCCTGGTGGGCGAGGTGCAGGCGCAGCTCCGCCGGGCAAAAGAGGAAATCGGGTTTACAGATATCCGCTTCCACGGGATATTCGATGACGATATGCACATCTATCAGCTGCAGGCGGACGGCTCTCCCTGGTATAATTTCACATATGTGGACCTTCTGCTTGACTTTATTCTCTCCATTGGGCTGACGCCTTTTATTGAGCTTTCGTTTGTGCCTGCGAAACTGGCCAAAAATCCATATCGCCTGTTTGACCGCTGTTCAATTGCCGGCATGTACAGCAGCCGGATAAGGTGGGAGGCGCTGGTGCAGGCCACCGTTGCCCACTGGATCGTGCGATATGGGCTGGACGCCGTTGTCCGGTGGCATTTTACATGTTTTTCCTTCAATTACGTAATCCTGGAAGAGCTCCCGATTACTTACGAAGAATATCTGGAGATGTACCAGGCCACTTACGCTGTTTTAAAAGAATTGGACCCCCGTCTGCGTCTTGGGGGTCCCGGCTGTTTTTCCCATGTGCTGCTGGCGGAGGATGGCGGCGTCCGCTTTTTGAGGGATGCCGTTTCCAGGGGCTGTCCTCCCGACTTTTTGACCGCCCAGTGTTATCCTCACGAAAACACTGTGCAGGACAGCGATTTTCTGTACTTCACCGCAAACCAGCAGTCCACACCGTCGGTTCTCAGTGAGGATGAGGACTTTACCGCGCACTTTCTTCAAGCGTTCCGTGAGCTTGCGGAGCGGTGTGGCCTCCGGGACCGGGAGATCATTTTGGAGGAATGGTCCTCCACGCTGTGGCAGCGGGATTTGTCCGGAGACACCTGTTACCGCTCCGCCTGGATCGTGAAAAATTCCCTTCAATGCTGCAATGACGCTCATATGCTGGGCTATTGGCAGCTGACCGACCTCATGGACGAGTGGCTGGTTCCCGGCGGCATTTTTCACGGAGGCTACGGTCTTTTCACCGCAAGCGGCATTCCCAAAGCCGCCTACCGGGGGCTTCAATTTCTGACGCGGACAGGCACGGAGAAAATCGCCTCCGGAAAAAGCTGGTTTGTCTCCCGCTCCGGGACCACAATGCAGATATTTCTATACCACTACTGCCACTATGACGCGCTGTACCGGTACCGCTATCAAAAGCTGAAAAACCCCCATGACGCCTACAGCGTCTTTCAAGATACCGGCGATCTGCACATCTCCCTGACACTCAGCGGACTGCAGCCCGGAAGCTATCGCTGTGAGCGCCGTATCATCAGCCGCCATACCGGCTCCGCCTTTGATAAATGGCTGGAAATCGGCGCCCATGAGGCCATGAAGCCCGACGACCTGCGTTACCTGGCCGACACCTCTCAGCCCGCTTATGAAATATCTCAGCGGAATACAGACGGAACTCTGCTGATTGAGGGAGACCTGCATCCCCATGAGGTTCAGCTGATTGTGCTCCAAAAACTGGATTGCTGAGGGCGGGTTTTCAAAAATGTCTTTTTTTGAACAGTTAATGCCTCTTTTTTGCCATACCCGGTCTGCCAATATGGTTTTCTTTTGCAAATGGCCAAAAATCCGCAATCCTTTTTCCTGTTTTTTTGTATCCTTTCGCCGAACAAGATGGTATTTTTATTGTCAGAGAAGGAAAGCCTGCGCAGGCGCTTTTCCTGATACCATACCGGATAAACGAAAGGGGAATCCCAGCATGGCAGACAAGGATCGAATCGCACAACCCGCGGAAGACGGTTCCAATGTAAAAACCAGTCTTTTTGAGAAAATATCCTATGGCATGGGCGACGTCGCCTGCAATGTTGTCTTCGCGCTGACCTCCGGACTCGTCACTTATTTCTATACCAATGTAATGAGCATCTCCGCCGCGCTGATCGGCTCGATTATGCTGTTCTCCCGCCTTTTTGACGGCATTTCCGATGTGGCAATCGGCCTGATTATGGATAAAGTCCACTCCAGGCACGGCCGGGGCCGCGCCTGGGTGCTTTGGATGACCGTTCCATACGCTGTAACCGCCGTGGCGCTATTCTGTCTTCCAGCCAATGCCACAACCACCATACAGGCCATCTATATCTTCATCACCTACAACCTCTGCACAACCGTAGTCTATACCGCTCTGAACCTGCCCTACGGCGCAATGGCACCCCTGATGACCAGAAATGAAGAGGACCTGGCAAAGATCAACGTATTCCGCATGTTCATGTCCCCCATTGGAAACATGATCGTATCCGCCATGACGCTGCCAATCATCAACCGGATGGGAGGCGACCAGGCGGCGTGGATTAAAATTACATTGATTTATTCCGTTGTCGCCATGGGCCTGCTGCTCTGGTGCTTCTTCGGCACAAAGGAGCGCGTCAACACCCAGGCGGCCCGAGAAGCGGAAACCCTGCCGGTCTCTGTCCGGCTATCCGCCCTGTTCCACAACAAATACTTTGTCATGATTCTGCTGTCCTCGCTCTTCTTGGCTATTTATCAGACCGTAAACGGCACCTGCGCAACCTGGTACTCCCAGTATATTCTGGGCAACAACGAGTATTATGGCGTTCTGAACATGGCTGAAAATATCCCCGGGATTATTGTCATCATGTTCCTGCCGCCCTTTATCCAGAGATTTGGAAAGCGAAACCTCGTTCTGGCGGGCGCGGTGCTGACAATGGCGGCCCATATTTCCCTGGCATTTGTCCCCGCGAACTTGACGTATGCCGTGGTTGTGTCGGCCATTCGGGGCATTGGCAAGGCGCCGCTGTTCGGCTGTGTCTTCACCATGATGGCGGACGTTGTGAACTACGGCCATTGGAAAACAGGAATCCGCGTGCAGGCCCTGGTGTTCAGCGCCGCCACCGTTGGCCAGAAATTCGGCGGCGGCATCACGGGCTGGGCCATTGGCAAACTGATGGATTCCTCCGGTTTCACGGGCCTTGTGGAGGAAATTCCCTCGGCGGTATCCATGGTGGAGAACCTGTATATCTGGGGCTCTGTGTTCGCGTGGGCGGTCATCGCTGTTTTAATGCTGCTATATCACCTGGATCAGGAATATGACGGCATCATCTCTGATATGGAACAAAAGGGATTGCTCAAGCAGGCATCCTGAAAGGAGCGAGCATATGAAAACCACATATCAACATTATGTGCGAACAGTGGACCCCTCTAAGCCCTTTCAGCCCCTGTTCTACGGAACCTTTGAAAACACCGTCGAGGTGGGCGGCAGAACCCGGCGCTTCCTCATCTACATACCCGAGGGTGTTCGATCTTCCACAGCAGGCGTGTTTGTCCTTCCCGAAAATGGGAAAACCGCCGATGACCTCTGGAAAGACAGCTTGTGGCGCGTGATGGCGGACACGGAGGAAACCAAGGAAAAGTTTATCGTCTTCTTCCTGGAGCCCGAAAACGGACACTGGAACACGCAGGAGCCCTATGGAACGCCGGGCGGCGACGTGGCCTATATTCAGGCGGTCTATCAGGTTGGATGTCAGCGCTTCAAATTCTGCATCCACGAGTCCAAATTCTACCTCACCGGCTGCCGGGAGGGCGGCACGCTGGCCCATATGGCCGCCATGTATCAGCCCGCTCTGTGGGCCGGGGTAGCCAGCGTCGGCGGCGCGGAGGTTTCTTCCGCCTACCGGAAAGCAGCCTTTGAGGATTACTGCACCAATTTGGACGGCTTCGAGGACCCGAGCCACC
The DNA here is from genome assembly GCA_022801815.1 of Oscillibacter sp. Lineage (GTDB taxonomy): Bacteria > Bacillota > Clostridia > Oscillospirales > Oscillospiraceae > Oscillibacter. Next base: position 10,667 of record JAAWTB010000049.1, read on the forward strand.
GTTTCGGCATCAAAAAAGGGCAAATCGGAATGCCCGCCTGGATCATCGACGACCCTGACGTCCCTGCAAGCGGCGGAAGCGGCACGGCGGACTACTGGCGGCGCTGCTGCAGCATTACGGAGGCCGGACGGCAGACCGCACCGGACACTGTGACCTTCGTTCGGTCCAAACCCGCCCCCTATGAGCCCAACCAGGAAAAAGAGGCTTTTCGGGTCTGCGTCAGCTCCATCCCCGGAAGTTCCGCAAACTATGCCAATCACCTGCTGCGGCGAATCTGGAAGGAATTCCTCTACAAACAGCGCCGCTGGATGAGCGGCCCCGGAGGCGACCTCCGCGTCACCAAGGACCCTGTGGCGGATTTAGGAATGGAGTATCACTACGAGGAAATCGGCGGATGGATGCGGGAATGGTATGTCTACGTTCCCGCGCAGGTGAAGGCTGATCCGGCGAAGCCGGTTCCCCTGGTTTTCGCAATGCATGGCTATACCTGCTCCGGGGAAATCTATGCGGGCAATTCCGAGTGGTACAAGGTCGCAGACCAATATGGCTTCATCGTCGTCCACCCCACAGCCACCCCCGGCGTCATGCAGGTGACTACAAATGCCAGTGACCCCGATAATGTCCCCCTGCCCGCCTGGAATTTTATGCACTCTGCTCCAAACGGCCCGGATGAAATGCTGTTCTTCCGCACGATTTTGGAGAAGGTCTGCGCCAGCCATTCCATAGACCGTTCCCGCGTCTACGCCACCGGACACTCCCATGGCTCTGTTATGACCCAGACATTGGCGATGGTCATGTCCGATGTCTTTGCGGCAGCGGCACCCTGTTCCGGAATTCTGTTCAGCGATTTTGGCGTGGCTATCTGCGAGCTACCGGAAGTCACTGCCCGCAAGGAAGGGGAAATTCCAATCTGGATGTTCGGCGGCGAGCAGGAACCCTGGCTTCTCCCCGCCATCCCCTCCAATGACAACGATACCGGAAACAGCATACGGATCTGGCGCTCCATCAATCATATGGAGCCCACGCTTCCGGAGAACTGGGATTCGGGCTGGACGGTCTGCGGACGGTGGAACGACCTGGCTTACTGCCGGGAGGACGGCGCGCCGATGGTCCGCTACAGCTGGGTGGAATATATGCCTCACGCAACGATGACAGAGATGTCCTTCCGTATTTGGGAAGAATTCTTCTCCCATTTTTCCAAGAAAGACGGCAAGGTACTGTACCATCCATGACCCCGCAAAACCGGATGCGGCATCCACAAATTTTTGAAGCAAGGCTTCGCTATAGCGAAGC
>JAAWTB010000050.1 GCA_022801815.1 Oscillibacter sp.
GCAGGACAAGGCCAACCCCATCGGCACCATTCTGGCGGCGGCCATGATGCTGCGCTACAGCTTCGACATGAGCGCCGAGGCCGGCGCGGTGGAAGCCGCCGTGGACCAGGCGCTGAAAGCGGGCTTCCGCTGCGGCGATATTTTGAACGAGGGCGGGAAGCTCCTGGGCTGCAGGGCCATGGGGGCGGAAATCCGGTCTCGGATTTGAATGCACGCCATGAGAGAGGAATCGCTGCCCCGCATAAGAACAACCAGCGAAGGACCCTTCAGGGCATAAGAAACGTGCGGCAGTCAGAACTGACTGCCGCACTTACTTGTATTTTACAGTGCCGGCCTGCGGATTCCCCAGACGGCCGTTGCGGGCTTAAAGCCCTGCTCCGCTCTGGGCCCGCAGCCATGGGATCCACCACATCCATCTCCGTGGTCAGCAGGGCGATATCGTCCACCATGGCCTTCTTCCGCTCGCCAAAGCCCGGACCGCCATAACATCCATGGGGCCCTTGAGCTTATTGATAATAAGGGCCTTTAGGGCCTCGCCGGCAACGTCCTCTGCAACGATGAGCAGCGGGACCCCTTGACCCAAAACGGCCTGAGCCGGGACCTTCGCCTTTCCAGGCAGACCGTAACCAGCGTGGTGGACAGCCTGGAGCCCTAGTCACCCGCAGAGCGACCGCCGCAGCCGGGCGGTGGTTTTAACAGACGCGGGGCGAGTATTTAGGCGCAAGTTGGGGCGAACTATGCGAAAGATGGAACTGGACGCTTTCGGGCCGTTCTCGGAGGCGGAGCTCCAGGCCCTGGTGGACGGTATGGAAAAGCTGTGGCATGGGCTGTCCCATGTTTTGGGAGAGGAATAGGCAGCGGAACTTAAAAAAATCCGCCCTGAGGTACAGGGCGGAATGAACATGCTGTTTGAAGCGGCATGGTATCCCTCCTATCAAAAGGAGGGATTCTTTTGCCTGTTTTCCTTTTCCCAACGGCGGTTACCAAATCACGGTCGCGAAATAGTCCTCCAGCGTTTCCGCCCGGCGGATCAGCTCCACACCGCCGTCCTCCCGAAGAAGCAGCTCCGCCGAACGGAGCTTTCCGTTGTAATTATAACCCATGGAAAACCCGTGGGCTCCGGTGTCGTGAATCACCAGCAGGTCCCCCATGTCAATCTTGGGCAGCATCCGGTCTACGGCAAATTTGTCGTTGTTCTCGCAAAGACTTCCCGCCACGTCGTATTGGTGGTCGCAGGGTGCCGTTTCTTTTCCCATCACCGTAATATGGTGATAGGCTCCGTACATGGCGGGGCGCATCAGGTTGCAGGCGCAGGCATCCACGCCGATATACTCTTTGTAAATATGCTTCTCATGGATGGCCCGGGTAACCAGGTGTCCGTAGGGAGCCAGCATATAACGGCCCAGCTCCGTATACAGCGCCACGCCGTCCATGCCGGCGGGAACCAGGATTTCTTCATATGCCCGCCGGACGCCCTCGCCAATAACGGCAATGTTGTTCTCCGGCTCCTCCGGCCGGTAGGGCACGCCCACGCCGCCGGAGAGGTTGATAAAGGTAATTTGACATCCCGTCTCCCCTTGTAGCTCCGCCGCAAGCTGGAAGAGAATGCGGGCCAGAGCGGGGTAATACTCATTGGACAGCGTATTGGAAGCCAGGAAGGCGTGAAGGCCAAACTCCTTGGCCCCCAGTTCCTTCAGCCGCCGGAACGCCTCTGCCAGCTGGGGCCGGGTCATGCCGTATTTCGCATCACCGGGGGTATCCATCACCTGCACGCCGTCCCGGCTCTCCCCCAGAGTAAAGACCCCGCCTGGGTTGTAGCGGCAGCAGATTTTCTCCGGAATCTTCCCCACGGCGTCCGCCAAGGTGTCGATGAGCGTAATATCGTCCAGGTTGACGATGCCCCCCAGGCGGCAGGCGGTCTGGAACTCCTCCTTTGTGGTGTTGTTGGAGGAGAACATAATCCCCTCCTCCCCGGTAATGCCGCAGCCCTCGGCAAGAGCCAGCTCCGCAAGGGACGAGCAGTCGCAGCCGCAGCCCTCCTCATGGAGAATCTTTAAAATGGCAGGGGTGGGCGTGGCCTTCACGGCAAAGTATTCCCGGAAGCCGGGGTTCCAGGCAAACGCGGCCCTCAGGCGCCGGGCGTTTTCCCGGATGCCTTTCTCGTCGTAGATATGGAAGGGCGTAGGGTACCGGGCGGCGGCGGCCTCCAGCGTTTCTTTTGTAACAAAGGGTGTTTTCATAAAACGACCTCGCATTTTTTAAAATCTGATTTTTCTATTGTATCCGCCCTCTTCCGGCCCTGTCAAGGGATTTCCGAAAATCCATCCGATATTCTTTTTAGAAAATAGCCCTTGCCTTCCTCCGCCCCCGGCGGTACAATGGAGGGGACAACATCCGCCCTCGGGCGGGAGACGGAGGTATGACCATGGGAAACATTGTTGTGAACGCCGTGGGCGATCAGTGCCCTGTCCCGGTGGTGAAGGCCACCCGGGCCCTGCGGGAGATGACCGAACCGGGAACCCTGGAGATCCATGTGGACAATGAGATTGCGGTGCAGAACCTGACCCGGATGGCCGCCGGGCACAAGCTGACCGCCAGGTCTGAGAGACTGAGCGAGAAGGAATTCGTGGTCTCCATGGAGGTGACCGACCCCGCCGGGGAGGTCCCCCTGGAGGAGCCTCCCCTGGTCTGCGCCCCGGACGCCAGGGGAAATCTGGTGATTGCAGTGGAAAGCGCCGTTATGGGCCGGGGCAGCGACGAGCTGGGAAAGGTCCTGATGAAGGGCTTCCTCTTCGCCGCCGGCCAGCTGCCGGAGCTGCCGAAGGCCATGCTCTTTTACAACGGCGGGGCCCGCCTCACCTGCAAGGGTTCCGACTCTCTGGAGGACTTGAAAAATCTGGAGGCCCAAGGAGTGGAAATTCTCACCTGCGGCACCTGCCTGAACCACTACGGACTGACGGAGGAGCTGGCGGTGGGCGGCGTTACCAACATGTACGCCATCGTGGAGAAGCTGGCGGCGGCGGGCAAGGTGGTCAAGCCGTGATCTACCTGGACAACGCCGCCACCACCCGAACCAAGCCCCCCGCCGTGGCCCAGGCCGTGCTGGAAGCCCTGTCCTCCTACGGCAACTGCGGCCGGGGCGGCCACGAGGGGGCCCTCTCCGCCGCCCGTACGATCTACGAAGCCCGGGAAAAAACCGCCGCCCTGCTGGGCTGTCCCCGGGCGGACCGCGTGTGCTTCACCCAAAACTCCACTCAGGCGCTGAACATCGCTATTTCCGGACTTTTGGGGCCGGGAGATCACATTCTCTCCACGGACCTGGAACACAATTCCGTTCTCCGGCCCCTATACCGCCTCCAGGAGCAGGGGGCCATGGTGGACTTCGTCCCTGCAGATGAACACGGACAGCTGGACTACAGCGCCTTCGCGCGCCTTCTGCGTCCGGAAACCCGGGCCGTGGTCTGCACCCACGCCTCCAATTTGACAGGGGACGCGGTGAACGTCGAATGGGTGGGCCGCTTCGCCAGGGAGCACGGCCTCCTCTTTCTTCTGGACGCCTCTCAGACAGCGGGGGTCCTCCCTATCGACATGGCGGCCCTGGGCGCCGACGTGGTGTGCTTCACGGGGCATAAAAGCCTCTTGGGCCCCCAGGGCACCGGGGGGCTGTGCCTCCGGGAGGACCTGGAGATCCGGCCCTTCGCCGTGGGGGGTACCGGAGTGCAGAGCTATTCCCAGGCTCAGCCCGCCGCATATCCCACCCGCCTGGAGGCCGGGACCCTCAACGGCCACGGCCTGGCGGGGCTCAGCGCCGCCCTGGACTTCCTGATGCAGACGGGCGTGGAGGCCGTTTACGCCCACGAGGACGCTTTGGCCCGCTGGTTTTACCAAGCGGTCCGGGAGCTGCCGGGGGTGACGGTCTACGGGAACTTCTCCGCCGCCCACCGGGCCCCTATTGTGACGCTGAATATCGGGGGCTGGGATTCCGCACAGGTCTCCGACGAGCTGGCGGAGCGGTTTGACATTGCCACCCGCCCCGGGGCCCACTGCGCCCCCAGGCTCCACCGCGCCCTGGGCACGGAGGACCAGGGGGCCGTCCGCTTTTCCTGGTCGTATTTCAACACAGAGGCGGAAACCACCGCCGCCGCGGAGGCGGTCCGCGTCCTGGCCCGGGAGGCACAGGAGGGATGAGGCAGCGGTCTGAGAAATGCGTTGTGACCTTCCGCACCACCGCCGGAGCCATGGCCATGGAGGCCGCCTGCAAGGAGGCGGGCCTGCCGGGCCGGTTGATTCCCGTGCCCCGGATCGTCAGCGCCGGCTGCGGCCTCTGCTGGGCCGCGCCGCCGGACAGCCGGGAGGCCCTGGAGAGGCTGGTGATTAAAAAACACTTGGATATTGACGGGATTTATGCTATTATCCTCTAAAGAGGTGATGCCTGATGGCGGCTATCTGCGAGGACTGCGTCTGCTATGACTACGACGAAGAACTAGATGCCTTCGTTTGCACCATGGACCTGGACGAGGATGAGATGGAGCGATTTTTGAAGGGGACCAACACCGGCTGCCCGTTCTACCGTCCCGGCGGGGATTACAAGACGGCGGCGAAGCAGTGAAGGAGGGTTTTATGGAACTGGTGGACTTATACGACGAGAACCGCCTCCCGCTGGGATGGACAGCGGAACGGGACGCCCGGAAGGGCCCCGGCGAATATCGCCTGGTGGTCCATGTCTGCGTCTTCGACCGCCGGGGGCGGCTGCTGATTCAGCAGCGGGCCCGGTCGAAATTCATCTTCCCAAACCTCTGGGATGTGTCTGTAGGCGGCGGCGTGGACGCGGGAGAGACCAGCCGTCAAGGCGCGGAGCGGGAGTTCCGGGAGGAACTGGGGGTACCTCTGGACCTGAGCGGCCTCCGGCCCTCGGTGACGGTGAACTTTGACGGTGGTTTCGACGACTTCTACCTTCTCATCCGGGACCTGTCTTTAAAGGACCTAACCCTTCAGCAAGAGGAAGTTCAGGACGTCCGCTGGGCCTCGCTGGAAGAGGTTTTAGACCTGCTGGCCCGCGAGAACTTCATTCCCTATCCGGAGAGCTTCCTGCGCTTCCTCTTCGATATGCGGACCCAGTTCGGGTTCCCCACGAAATAAGGCAAAACAACCGGAAGGGTCTCCCCTTCCGGTTGTTCATTCCTCCATTTTCTCATATTCCGCCCGCCAGGCGGCCAGCTCCGCCTCGTCCTTGTCGTCCAGGGCGTGGAGGCCGCCCCGGGCCTCCATGTGGTGAGTCAGCTCATGGGAGAGGGTCTGCCGGAGCTCCTCCGCCCACCGTTGTTTCGTCCAGTCCTCCTTCTCCGCCAGAACGGCGAAAGAGCCGTAATAGAGGTTGATATACCGCCCCAGGAGGTCCTCGCAGTACTCCCCCAGGATATACATTTCCCCGCTGGGAAAGGACCGGTCCGGCACGGCATCCTCCAAAAAGTTTACGCCGCCGTTCAGTCCGTCAAACAAAGCCTCCGGAAAGGGCTCCGCCAATAAATCCAGCAGGTCCCCCGCCTGCTCAAAGCTCAGGAGCATGGCCCCTCCAGGATGACGGCCTCCAGCTCCTCCATGGTGTCCGCCAGGCGGTCCGCCCCGGCCTCTTCCAAAGAGGCCCTGGGCCGGAAGCCCCAGGTGACGCCGCAGGCGGTCAGTCCCGCGTTATGCCCTGTCCGGATGTCCGTGGCGCTGTCTCCCACAAAGAGGGTGGTCTCCGGCTTGGCGTCCAGCTCCTTCATAATATTGTAAAGGCCCGCCGGGTCCGGCTTTACGGGTACGCCGTCCACCTTCCCCCGGACCAGACGGAAAAACCCGGGCAGATAGTGCTCCACCATCTCCCGGCTGAAGCCGTCCGCCTTGTTGGAGTAAACCGCCATCTGAACCCCGGCGGCTTTCAGCCGCCCCAGGAGAGACTCCACCCCCTCATAGGGCGCGGTGGCCTCCATATTGTGCTGGCCGTAGTACTCGCTGAACTGGGAGAGGGTGTTCATCAAAATCAGGGGGCTTTGACAGCCCCCTGGGGAGAATTTGGAGACCAGGTTGGGGATGCCGTGGCCCACCATGGCCTTGAACGCCTCCAGAGAATGCTCCGGCCAGCCGTTGCGGCGGCAGACCCAGTTTCCGGCGGCAGCCAGGTCCTCGATGGTGTCCAGCAGGGTCCCGTCCAAATCAAAGATTACGGTATGATACATGTAGCACCTCATGTCAGTTATCGGAATGGTAAAGGAGCTTCCTCCTTTTGAAACTCTATATCACAAGTATTCTAGCAAGCCCCCTCTTCCTTTGCAAGTGACGAAGGGACTGAAACCCGGGGCCGGGGCCGGCGGCTTTTTTAGAGCATCTGGCAAAAATGGCCCTCCGTCCGGCAATTTCTTGAAAAATCTCCGCCCGCTTCCGCGGGAAACAAGCCGGTCTCTTTCCCATTTGCGTCTGGACATCCGGACGACGGTGTGCTATAATGAAAAAAATCAAACAGGAGGGATCCTTATGCAGTTAAACGGAGCGGAGTATCGCGACTATCCGGAGCAAAGCCTGGAGGGTTATGCCGGGGAGTCCATCGGCGTTTACACCGCCAAGGCCTTTTTCTGGATGTTCCTGGGGCTGCTGACCACCTTTGCCGTGGCCTTCTTCGGATACGCCACCGGGAGCATTCTCTATGTCTTCGCCATCCCCTATTTCCATATTGTCCTTCTGGCGGTGCAGCTGGGCGTGGTGTTCTTCCTCTCCGCCCGGCTTCATAAGCTCCGGGTGGGCACGGCCAGGGCCCTGTTCTTTGTCTACGCGGCGGTAACCGGCGTGGTCTTCTCCGCCTACTTCCTGATTTTCAGCATGCTGAGCCTGATTCTGGTGTTTGCCATGACGGCGGTTTATTTCGGCGCCATGGCCCTGTACGGCTACCGCACCCAGACGGACCTCACCCGTCTGCGGCCCATTCTGGTGGGCGGGCTGATTTTTCTAATCGTCTGCGGCCTGCTGTCCATGTTCCTCCCTCTGGGCATGATGGACCGGGTGGTCTGCCTCGTCGGCGTCGCCATCTTCCTGGGCTTCACCGCCTATGACACCCAGAAAATCAAAGCGCTTTACACCGCCTATCAAGGAGACTCCGCCATGCTGGAACGGGCGTCCATCTACTCTGCTTTGGAGCTGTATCTGGACTTTATCAACCTGTTTTTGTACCTGCTGCGCTTCCTGGGGAAGAACCGAAAATAAGCAAGCGAAAGCCCCGCCTTCCGGCGGGGCTTTTTTTTGATATCCGGACGCCGTTTCGCCTCCCGAGGTTACTCCAGCGGGAGATTGTGCTGCTTCAGGAAGGAAAGCTTATCCCAATAGCCCCGCTGAAAGAGGATTTTCCCGTTTACCACATGGAAAAAGCCGCAGCCCCGCAGTCCCAGGGGATCGCGCCACTCCAGAATCGCCCACTCTCCATCTTCAAACAGGTTTTCCACGATGCAGGCCATTTTCGCGCTGGAAAACTCCGACAAAAACATGTCCCGAATGGCGGCGGAGCCTGTCACCGGCTCGTTGGCAACCTGGTGGTTGACCGCCTCCTCATGGTACAGTCCGGCCAGCGCGTCCGCATCGGCGCGGTTGAATGCGTCCACCCACTGCGTCACCACTCCTTTGGGTCTCAGCACGCTCACGCCTCCTTTCTCTTGAGCTTGAGCCAAACCCGCTTACGCCAGGAAGCCTTTGAGGATGCAGTCCTCGGCTTCCTCCTCAGTGAGGCCCAGGGTTTCCAGCTTCAAAAGCTGGTCCCCAGCAATCTTGCCAATGGCCGCCTCGTGGACCAGCTGAGCCTCGGTGCAGTTGGCGGTGATGGCAGGAATAGACTTGATTTTAGCCGTCCCCATGATGATGGAGTCGCACTGGACATGGCCGAAGCACTGGGCGTTGCCCACCATGCGGGGGTAGAACACCTGCTCCGATTTGTCCTGCGCAACAGAGCGGGAAATCACCCGGCCCTTGGAGTCCTCGCCGTCCAGAATGATCTCCATGTCGCTCTCCGCCGTCTGGTCTCCGTGGGTCAGCAGCCGCTCCGTAACCACAGCCTCGGCTCCCTTGCCGCAGACGATTTTCGTGGAGCGCTTAGTGGAATCGATGCCCCGGATTTGAACGGTTTCCATCTGGATGGAGGCCCCCTCCTCCAGGTAGACCACCGTCTGGGGGTTCATGATCCGGCCTCCGGTTCCGTCCCCCTCGCCGTAGTGCTTCTCGGTGTAGCGGACCCGGGCTCCCTTGCCCACGTAGAAGGTATGGACGCCGTCGTGGCGGGACTCCTCCCCACCGCAGTTGTGAATGCCGCAGCCCGCCACAATGTCCACATCGCAGCCCTCGCCGATGAAGAAGTCGTTATAGACCATCTCCCGGAGGCCGGACTTTGTGATGATGACGGGAATATAGCAGGTCTCCCCCACGGTGCCGGGCTTAACCCGGATGTCAATGCCGGGCTTGTCCTCCTTGGAGGTAATTTCAATGTGCTCCGTAGACTGCCGGCCGTCGCAGCCGGAGTCCTTGCGGATGTTAAAGGCCCCTACGGGCTTTCCGATGAGGTCCGCGATTTTCTCCAGCAATCCGCGGTCCAGCTCTGTGTCCATCATCTCGCCTCCGCCTCCTTCCTCAGTACCGGGCAGGCGCCCAGGGTGTCCGCCAAAATCTGGGGCAGAATCTCCTCCGGGGTTCCCCGGTGGAGGAGCCGCCCTTCCCCTACCACAATGACCTCATCCGCCAGGGAGATAATGCGCTCCTGGTGGGAAATGATTACCATCGTGGCCCCTCCGGCGGCGTGAAGCTGCTCGAAGGTCTCCGTCAGCCGGGCGAAGGACCACAGGTCAATGCCCGCCTCCGGCTCGTCAAAAATCATCAGTTCCGCACCCCGGGCCAGGATGGACGCAATTTCAATGCGCTTCACCTCGCCGCCGGAGAGGGAGGCGTCCACCTCCCGGTCCAGGTAGTCGTTGGCGCAAAGGCCCACCCGGGTGAGGTACTGGCAGCAGCGGTCCTTGGAAAGCCGTTCGTCCCCGCTGGCCAGGGTCAGCAGATTCCGGACCGTCAGCCCCTTAAACCGGGGGGGCTGCTGGAAGCCGTAGCTGATGCCAAGCCGCGCCCGCTCCGTGATGCTCAGGTCCGTGATGTCCCGCCCGTTCCAGAAAATCTGACCGGCGGTGGGCTTTACCAGGCCCATGACGCTCTTCGCCAGGGTGGTCTTCCCGCCGCCGTTGGGGCCGGTAAAGACCACCAGCCGCCCGTCGCCGACGGTGAGGGAGATATCGTTCAAAATGCCCAGCTCGCCGCCGTCCTCGTGAACGGCGTAGCTGAGGTGTCTCAGTTCCAGCATGGGGGAATCCTCCTTTGCTTGCTGTGTCAGACAGCATTCTACCAGATATAACGGGAGAATGCAACGAATGCCTTGGGTTTTCCCCTACATTTTACCCAAATGCGCCATCATTATCTGTTGCAGCCGCAACAGGAACCATTTTTTTACCCTTTGCATAGACTGGGAGGAAAAGGAGGGACCTCTCATGGAACATATGCCCCAAACACCGGAAGTTTACGATTTTCGACAGTATGACCGCATCTGGCAGCGGGTCGCCCCCAACCTGGAGCCCTACCCCGGCATGGCGGCCCAGCCGGCGGCTGCCGCTCAGCAGACGGCCCCCGCCCAGCCGGCGGCCTCCGCCCGGTCCGAGGCTTCCGCGATTCCCGCCGCCCCGGCCCTTACCGTCCTCCCCGCCGCGCCGGAGGCCCCCGCCGTTCCCGTTCCCGCGGGCCCCGACGCCTCGCTTCCCGGCGCGGAACAGAATCCCTGCTGCATGGGCACCGAGGCGGAGGAGATGCTGGAGGTCATCACCGGCTACATCGAAGCGGCCCTGTCGGACCGGCGCTATCTTCTGGCCCTGACCCGCCAGGCCCCCTCCTGGGCCCGGAAGCCCCTGCGGGACATGGCGGCGGAACTCCAGGACCAGGCCCGGCGGCTGATGGCGGCCCACTACCTTATCACCGGCCGGCGCTACCGCCCCAGCGTCAGCGCGGAGCGCATCTACGCAGGCCGCTGGTGCCCCGCCCTCCGGGAGCGCTATCACGCGGCGGCGTGCAGCGGCTTCAACTACGCCCGCTCCGCCGAGGACACCATGGACCCCTGTCTGACGAAGCTCTTCGAGGAGATGAGCAAGCAGTCCTACGCCCACGCGGAAACCCTGATGGGACTGCTGCAAAGAAGCCTGCAAAACGCATGAGGAAACGGGCCCTCCGCCATAAGGCGGAGGGCCCGCCGGTTATCCCCAGGCCCGCTTAATCTCGTCCCGTTCGTGCTGGTTCTCCACCCAGTTTTCCAGGTATCCGCAGTCATGGCAGACATAGCGAGCCACGGGAATCCGCTTCACCATCAGCGCCCGGGTGAGGAAGATGCCGTTGGAGAGGTAGCGGTGGGCGTCGTCCGGGACCCGAATGACGTCCGTGGAGCCGCAGACGGGGCAGCGCTTGGTATTTTTCATGTCATCTCTCCTTAATGGTGGTCCTTCCACATCTTCCACAGCCGGTCCGCAAGCGGCAAAAGCAGCAGCAGCAGATTATTTGGTACATGGGGCATTGCGTACCTCTCCTTTCAGTTCTCCTTGTAGAGCTTCATGGACAGCGGGATGGAAAGCGCCGTTCCCGCCGCCGCCCCTAGGGGAAGCAGCACCACCAGGGGAACGGGCAGGCTGGGGAGTTCATCCACCATGTCCACAAGAATCCCTATGGAGATCGCCACGCCGAAGATCACCACCATGAAAATCATCCTTCCCCTCTCCACGCCGAAGCGCAGCACCGCCGGTAAGGTGATATCCAGGGTGATGATTCCCAAGCAAAGGCTCGCCAGCAGGGTGGGAACACTGGGCGCGCTTCCCGAAACAATCCCCGCCGCCGCCTGCACCGCCAGGCAGAACACCCCCGACGCCGCCATGCAGAGCCAGCCCAGCACGTACTTGCTCAGCACGATATCCCGCTTGGAATAGGGCATCATGGCCGCCAGCTGATTCCAATGGCTCCGCTCGTCATAGGCCATGGCCGTATAGGGCAGCATGGAGCACCAGACCACCAGGAACACCGTATTGAACGCACTGTTCACCATGGACAGCAGCGCCAACACCAGGACAAACATTCTCATCTGCTTCCAGATCACATAGAAATCCTTCTGTACCAGCGCTTTCATCATTTCGCTCCTTTCACCATAAAGAGGATGATATCCTCCACCGTCGCCCGCTCCAGCTCCAGGCCCGCCGGGACCTCCTCCCGCCGGACCAGGGCCCGGACCCCGCCGTAGCCGCTGGACTCCCGGCCCAGGACGGCCTCCTCCCGGAGGCTTTCCAGCTGCTCCGCCGTCCCGGCGAAGACGCCGTAGGTCTCCAGAAGCTGGTCCTTCTCGTCGCAAAAGAGGAGCTGTCCTCTGTGCAGGAAGGCAATGTAATCACAGAGCTTCTCCAAATCGCTGAGGATATGGGAGGAGATCAAAATGGAGTGCTCCTCCTCCCGGGTGAACTCGTTGAAAATCTCCAGCACCTCGTCCCGGACGATGGGGTCCAGGCCGGAGGTCGCCTCGTCCAGAATCAGCAGCTTTGGCTGGTGGCTCAGGGCCACGGCGATGGACAGCTTCATCTTCATGCCCCGGGAAAAGTCCTTGAAGTGCTTCTTCCCCGGCAGGTCGAAGCGGCGGAGGTAGCCGTCGTAGGTCCCCTGGTCCCAGCGCTTGTAGGTCCCCGCCATCACCTTCCCCACCTGGACGGCGGTGAGGGTTTCCGGGTAATACGCCTCGTCCAAAACGACGCCCACGTCCTCCTTCACGGCCCGGAACTCCGGGGAGGACACATCCACCCCCAAAACCCTGGCGGTCCCGCCGTCGG
>JAAWTB010000051.1 GCA_022801815.1 Oscillibacter sp.
GGGCGGCTGCTTCTCCGAGCACTCCGGCGTCATCAACATCGGCCTGGAGGGCATCATGGTCATGGGCGCCCTGGGCGGCGCGCTGATGATGAAGTTCCTGCCGGACAGCACCCCCGCCTTCGGCATGATTCTGCTGGTGGTCCTGGCCGCCATCGCCCTGGGCGTCGTGTACTCCCTGCTGCTGGCGGTGGCCGCCATCAACTTCAAGGCGGACCAGACCCTGGTGGGTACCGCCATGAATCTGCTGGGCACGGCGGCGGCCACGGTCTTCGTCAAGGCCATGAACACCGCCGAAAGCGTGGACAACGTGTCCTCCACCATCCAATACATCAACGCCAAAAAGGCGTTCCTGGTGAACCTGGGCGGCTTTGAGTTCAACTGGTTCATGCTGCTGGCGGCGCTGGCCCTTGTGGGGTCCTACGTTTCCTTATACAAGACCCGGTTCGGCCTGCGGCTTATGGCCTGCGGCGAGCATCCCCAGGCGGCGGACAGCGTGGGCATCAACGTCTATCGGATGCGCTACGCCGGCGTGCTGATCTCCGGCATGCTGGGGGGCCTGGGCGGCATCGTGTATATCACCGCCGGCGTAAGCGAGTGGAAGTTTGAAAACGGCGTGGCGGGCTTTGGCTTCCTGGCCCTGGCCGTCATGATTTTCGGCCAGTGGAAGCCCACCCGCATTGCCCTGGCGGCGCTGCTCTTCGGCTTCTGCCGGGCCCTGGGCAACGTGTACTCCGGCTTCGACTTCCTGAAGGCCCTGAACCTCCCTGCGGCCATGTACAACATGCTGCCGTACATTATTTCCCTGGTGGTGCTGGCCTTCACGTCCAAGAAGTCCCGGGCCCCCAAGGCGGAGGGCGTGCCCTACGACAAGGGGCAGAGGTGATTGTGAATTGTAGAACTTTGTCGAAGGAATACAAAACGTATCGAAAACGGTTCTCTTCAAAGGGGAAGCCTTCATGAAAAAGTGCAGGACAAGGCAGGCCATTGCGGTCTGCCTTGTCCCTTTCAGACTGCATACCCCAGACGCTTTCAGGCGAAGCGCCTGCACGCGCGATAAAGCCAAATTTTAAGACTTGGACGGTCCCCCGAAACACCAGCCAATTTCACGCCTTCTTCCGTGTCAAAAAGGCCCCAGCGATTGCTCCAATCAAGGCAAGCGGAGCGATTCGAATGAACAGCCATTCAAACGCGTGAAGCAGTACTCCCATGACGGTGGTTTCAGGTTGGCTATAATCCCAGCCCAAGTAAGGGCTGTTCACCTTTTTTAGGACAAGAAAAATAGCCGCGATTGCCATGCACAGCAAGATAAAAAACCAGTGAATCGCCTTTTGCCTCGCTGCTTTTCTGTGGGCAAGCTGTAGGTTTATGACCTCAAGCTTCTCGGAAATTGCCCTCCAGCCATCCGCCTGCGTCTCGGCGACGGTTTCTCCAAGCAGTGCGCTTACAGGGGTTTCCAATACCTCTGATATGGAAATCAGCATATCGGCGTCTGGAACCGAGAGACCTTGCTCCCATTTAGAGATGGTCTGCCGTACCACATTCAGCTTGATGGCAAGCTCCTCCTGGGAAAGGCCCTTGGATTTTCGGATCGTTTTCATGTTCTCATTCAGCATCCGGGATCAACTCCTTTCCCCATTATTATAGGGAGGAAAACCCGTTGCGGCAAGCAACGCAAATGAACATCGCCGCTCCCTCGCGAGAAATGTTTGCTTTCCAGCAAAACCGGTATAAAAAAGTACCCGCTGAAAAGCAATTTCCTTTCAACGGGTGCCCGGCTTTCTCATGGCAGACCCCCAAAGGAGGTCTGCGTTTTTCCCTCAAAGCACATAAAAGCTCACCGCCGCCGCCAGCCCGGCCGCCAGGAGACCCTGAACCGCCTTTCCCAGCACGCAGTTCCGAAGCCTCAGCCCGCTGCCCTCCAGCACCGCCGCCGTCTGGCAGAGGATGGAGACGCCGCCCCAGCCCGTGCAGGCGGAGGCCGCCACGAATCCCAGCCGGTCCGCCGCCAGCAACGGCGTCAGGGAAAAGAGTTCCAAGGTCCCCACCAGCCCGGTTCCCAGAGGGCTGCCCAGCTTTGCCAGGGGAGTGGCCAGCACATAAAAGAACAAAACAAAGCCGCAGACGTAGACCATGCTGCCGCAGGCGCTTTTAATCCCCTCCACCAAGGCGGCGGAAAGGGAGGGGGACTGACAAGGAGCAAGCCTTGGCAGCACCTGCTGTCCAGGGGTTTTCCCGCTTCCACGGAAGAAAAAACCCGTCAGCAGGGCCGAGAGAACGTGGATAAGCCACAGATAGACTCCAACCCGGGGGCTGCCGAAGACCCCGCCCCCCAGGATGCTGAGGAGGAACGCCGGGTTGGAGTTGTTGCAAAAGCCCAGGAGCCGCTCCGCCTCATCCGTGGTGAGGAGGCCCTTTTTATAAAGCTCCGCCGCCGTTCGGGCCCCGATGGGATACCCCCCAACCAGCCCCAGCAGCAGGGCGGAGCCGGCGGGACCGGGGAGGCGGTAGAGGCTCATCAGCCCTGCCAGGCGGGGAGAGGCCCACTCTCCAAAACCCAGGGACACCAGCATGGTGGACGCCGCCATAAAGGGAAACAGGGCGGGAATCACCGACCGGCCGCAGAGAGCCAGTCCGGCGGAGGCCGCGGTCCGTACCTCGCCCGCGTCTGCCAAGAACCAAATCAAAAGGCCGCAGAGGGCCAGACACGTGCCGGTCCGCCGCCGTGGTTTCATACGCCTCACCTCGGGGAATTCTATGCGGCGGCGGAGACAATCATGCCGGGACAAGCAGTTTTTCCCGCTCCGCCGCATAGGCTTTGGCGAGGTGAGACATATGGAACGCAATCGACGGGACCGGGACGGCGGCGTGCTGGCGGCGGCGGCGGAGCTGTTCGACCTTCCGGCGGACGTGGTGGCGGGGCTGCCCCGGCTGGAGATGGTGGGGAGCCGCCAGCTGTATTTGGAGCACCACACCGGCCTCCTGGCGTACACAGAGGAGCAGATTGACGCCAACACCCCCGCCGGGGTCCTCCGGATTAAGGGGGAGCGGCTGACCCTGATGGCCATGACGGCGGGAGAGCTGCGCATCGGCGGGCGGATTGACTCCGTGGAGTGGGTGGGGCCATGCTGACGGGGCTGGTGAACCGCCTCCGGGGCCAGGTCCGGGTCCGGGCGGAGTGCGCGTTCCCGGAGCGGGTGCTGAACCTCTGCGGGGCCCAGGACTTGGCCTTTTGGGACTTAAAATGGGAGTCTCCCACGGCCTTTACCTGCCGCCTGTCCCGGCGGGACTGGAAACGCCTCCGGGAGGCGGGAAAAAAGCTGGACTGCGCGTTTTCGGTGGTGGGCCGGGAGGGAGCGCCCTACTTCCTTCTCCGCTTCCGCCACCGCCAGGCCCTGCTGCTGGGGCTGGTGGGCTGCTGCCTGGCGCTGTTTTTGGGGTCCTTCTTCATCTGGGACTTCCGGGTGGAGGGAAACGAGACCGTCCCCACAGAGCGGATTCTCCGGGCCCTGGAGAAAAACGGCGTGGGGCTGGGGACCTTCGGCCTCTCCCTGGACGGGGAGGACATCCGCAACCGCGTGCTGCTGGACGTGCCGGAGCTGGTTTGGATCGCCGTCAATGTCTCCGGCTGTCGGGCGGAGGTCCAGGTCCGGGAGCGGACGCCGGCCCCGGTGATGGTCGACCGGCGGGAACCCAGCAACCTGGTGGCCCGGCGGGCAGGCCTGGTGAAAAAGGTCCAGACCATCGGCGGAGTAGCTTGCGTCATCCCCGGCAGCGCCGTGACGGAGGGGCAGATTCTGATTTCCGGCATAGAGGACACGGATACCGTGGGGGCCCGGGTCCTGGCGGGCATGGGGAAGGTGGAGGCACGGACCTGGTACCATCTCACCGCCTCTATGCCGCTGACGGTTCTGGAAAAACAGTATACCGGCCGGGAAAAAACCGGGCTCTCCCTGATTTTTGGGTCCCGGCGCATAAAATTCTTCTCAAACAGTAGCATTGACGGGGCGGAATATGATAAAATAATCAACAGGATTTCCTTGAACCTCCTGGGCGTGCCCCTGCCGGTGACGGTGGAGGCGGAAACATGGCGCTTTTATGAGGCCGTTCCCACAGCCCGCACCGCCGCCCAGGCGGAGAAGGCCGCCGAGGCGATTCTGACCGCCCAGCTTCAGGAAATGGTGGAACCCTATGGCGAAGTAAAGTCCACCCTCTGCGCCTCCCGCCAGAAGGGGGATGTGCTGGCGGTCACGCTGTCGGCGGAATGCCTGGAGGAAATTGGGGAGACAGCCCCCATCTATACAGAAGAAGAAACGGGCTGAAGCCCGCGTAAATACAGGAGTGAAGACTTTGGAACAGCGAATCAGCATTGAGCGGCTGGAACAGGCCGTGAATCTCTTCGGGTCCTTTGACGAGAACATCCGGCTTTTGGAACAGGAGTTCTCCGTCACCGTTGTCAACCGGGAGGGGGAGCTCCGGGTGGAGGGCGGGGCGGAGGACGTGGCCCTGGCCTGTAAGGCCATCCAGGCCCTCCTGACCCTTTCCAGCCGGGGGGAGCCCATCGCCGAGCAGAACGTCCGGTATGTGATCAGCATGGTCCGGGCGGGGAAGGAGGAAAAAATCGCCGAGCTGACCGGCGACGTCCTCTGCATCTCCGCCAAGGGCCGGCCCATTAAGCCCAAGACCATTGGGCAGAAGGACTACATCGCCTCCGTGCTGAAAAACACCGTCACCATCGGCGTGGGCCCGGCGGGCACGGGAAAGACCTATCTCGCCGTAGCCGCCGCCGTCATGGCCTTCCGGGACAAGCAGGTCAACCGCATCATCCTCACCCGTCCCGCCGTGGAGGCCGGGGAGCGGCTGGGCTTTTTGCCTGGGGACTTGCAGTCCAAGGTGGACCCCTACCTCCGGCCCTTGTACGACGCTCTTTTTGACATGCTGGGGGCGGAGACCTACCAGAAGTACCTGGAGCGGGGGAACATCGAGGTGGCACCCCTGGCCTATATGCGGGGCCGGACCCTGGACGACAGCTTCATCATCCTGGACGAGGCCCAGAACACCAGCCGGGAACAGATGAAAATGTTTTTGACCCGCCTGGGCTTCGGGTCCAAAATTGTCATCACCGGCGACGCGACCCAGATCGACCTCCCCGATGGGAAGGTCTCCGGCCTCAGGGAGGCCATGCGGGTTCTTAAGAACGTGGAGGGCATCGGCATCTGTGAGCTGAGCAACGCCGACGTGGTGCGCCATGTCATGGTCCAGAGAATTGTCCAGGCCTATGAAGACTATGAGAAGCGGGGAAAGGACCCGGGAAAGGGACGGCGGAGATGAAGCGGCACTATATCCCCGTCACCGCCGGAGTTCCCGGGGTGAACGAGAGCCAGATCGCGTTTATCCGCAAGGTCATCCGCACGGCCCTGGCGGCGGAAGGGGTGGACTTCCCCTGTGAAGTGGACGTGCTGGTCACGGGGGACGAGGAGATTCACGCCTTAAACCGGGAGGCCCGGCAGGTGGACCGGGCCACGGACGTGCTGAGCTTTCCCGCCTTCGGCCTTCAGCCGGGGGAGCTGCCGGGGCCGGAGGACGCGGACCCCGGCACGGGTCTGGTGCCCCTGGGGGACATGATGATCTCCATGGAGCATGTGGCGGCCCAGGCGAAGGAGTACGGGCACTCCAACCGGCGGGAGCTGGCGTATCTGACGGTCCATTCGGTGCTCCACCTGCTGGGCTATGACCACCTGGACGAGGGGCCTATGAAGGCCCAGATGCGGGAACGGGAGGAGGCCATTCTGGCAGAGCTGGGGCTTTCTGCCTGCCCGCAAGCGCCAGCCCCGTAATTTGACAAAAAGCGCCGTTTCTGGCAGGATGAGCTCCAGAAAGACGCTGTTACATAAAGGCGGTTAGCCCATCTCCTGAGATTTCGGTCGAAAGGAGGTGGTGCGGATGTGGAGAAAACGGCGGTACATGGCACTCCGGTTTCTGGTGTGTCTGGCCCTTTGGGCGTGGATACTGACCACAAAAGAACGCTGACTGCCCGGTGGCACGAGCAGTCAGCATAGATATTTGTGTTGAACTGTAAGGGCTGACCGTCGACGACAGCGTCCTTCTATGTTCATTATAGCAAAGGAAGCCGTTTGGTCAAGGTCAGCAGCCCGGATAACCGAATCCCCCGATTCCGCATAAGCTGAATCGAGGTGATTCAAATGCTGCTGCTGCAAGACGGCGTCCTGGCCTTTCTGTCCGCCGTGGGCCTAACCACCATTGTTTGGGCCGCCGCCGGGGTTCTGCTCCATCTTGGGGGCCGCCCGGCCATCCCGGGCCTGCTCTTGGTCCTCCCGCTGCGGGGGGAGGCCCTGGCCATGGAGGCCGATGTCCGGGAGCTCCGGAGGGTTCAGGGAAGCGTACCCGGAGCCAAAATTGTCCTGGCGGACTGCGGCCTGACCCCCGACGCCCAGGCCCTGGCCCGCTATCTGGCGGACCGGGAGAAAAACGCCGCCCTGATCCCCGCCGGGGAACTCGCCGCCGAAATCTAAGCCCGCGTGAAACGCGAATAAGGGAGGACGTTTCAAATGGAAGAGCTCATCTGCCGGGAGGGCACCATACATAGCGTCATTTTTCAAAACGCCGAAAACGGGTACACGGTCCTCCGCCTCCTCACCGAGGAGGGGGAGGCCGTCACCGTGGTGGGCTGTATTCCCTGCGCCGCCCCCGGCGAGCGCTTGACCGTCACCGGCGTGTGGGAGCGGCACCCCCAGCACGGGGAGCAGCTTCGGGCGTCGGAGGTGGAGCGGAGCCTGCCGGAGGACGAGGAGGAGATGGTCAGCTACCTATCCTCCGGCGTTTTGAAGGGCGTGGGCCCCGCCACGGCCCGGAACATCGTGGAGCGTTTCGGCCTGGAGACCTTCGACATTCTGGAGACCGCCCCGGAGCGGCTGACCACCCTCAAGGGCGTCACCGCCCGGCGGGCCCAGGAAATCGCCGGGGGCTTCCGCCAGCATATGGGCCTGCGGCGGCTGATGGCCTTCCTGGCCCGGTACGAGCTGCCCCCGGTGCTGGCCATGCGCCTGCGGCGGCAGTATGGGGACGCGGCTTTGGAAAAGCTCCGGGAGGACCCGTATCTCCTGGCCTCCGACGACTGCGGCGTGGCCTTTTCCACGGCGGACGAGATCGCCATGAGCATGGGCTTCGAGCCGGACAGCGGCCTGCGGCTCCAAGCGGCGGTGAGCTTTGAGCTGAGCCACAACGAGAATAACGGCCACGTCTTCCTCCCCCGGGGGAAGCTCATCGCCGCCACGGCCCAGCTCCTGGGCTGTGACATAGACCGGCCGGAGCTGGCCCTGGATGAGCTTATCGGCCGGGGGCTGGTTATTCAGGAACGGGTGGCCAACGTGGACGCCTGCTACCTCCGGCGGCTGTGGGAGGCAGAGCACACGACGCAAAAACGGCTGGAGGCCCTGCTGGCGGCAAAGCCCCAGGGCCGGATTTCCGCCGACCGGACGGTGGACGAGCTGGAACAGGCCCAGGGCATCACCTACGCCCCGCAGCAGAGAAAGGCGGTGGAGCTGGCGGCGAAGGAAAACGTGCTGATTCTCACCGGCGGCCCCGGCACCGGCAAGACCACCACGGTGCGGGCCATTGTGGCCTTGTTTCAAAACATGGGACTGGAGACGGTGCTGGCGGCCCCCACAGGCCGGGCGGCCAAGCGCATGAGCGAACTCACCGGCATGGAGGCCCAGACGGTCCACCGGCTTTTGGGAATGAGCTGGAACGAGGATGCCCGGCAGGTGACCTTCACCAAGACGGAGAAAGAGCCGCTGGAAGCCAACGCCGTCATTGTGGACGAGACGTCCATGGTGGATTTGCTGCTGTTCGCGGCGCTGCTCCGGGCCCTTCGGCCCGGGACGAGACTGGTGCTGGTGGGGGACGCGGATCAGCTGCCCTCCGTGGGGGCGGGGAACGTGTTCTCCGACCTTATCCGAAGCGGCCGGGTGGAGACGGTGTTCCTGCGGGAGGTCTTCCGCCAGGCGGAGCAGTCCGCCATCATCCGGGCGGCCCATGCCGTGAACCTGGGAAAAGCGCCGGACCTGACCGGCAACCAGGGTGATTTTTTCTTCCTCTGCCGCCGGGACCCGGAACGGGCGGTAAGCACCCTGGTGGAGCTGTGCAAGACCCGTCTGCCGGAAAAGATGGGAATCCCCGCGGACCAGATCCAGGTGCTGACCCCCACCCGGAAGGGAACTGCCGGGACGGCGAACCTGAACCGCTGCCTTCAAGAGGCGCTGAACCCCAAGGCGGCAGGAAAGAAAGAGCTTTTGTGGGGAGAGCGGCTGTTCCGGGAGGGGGACCGGGTGATGCAGACCCGGAACGATTACGACGTGGTCTGGGAGCGAGAGGACGGCCTTGTGGGAACGGGGATGTTCAACGGGGACGTGGGAAAAATCGTGAAAATCGACGACTCCGGCGAGTGGCTGGAGCTGGATTTTGATGGCCGCCGGGCGGTCTACGGTGTGGAGCAGCTGAACGAGGTGGAGTTGGCCTTTGCCATGACGGTGCACAAGTCCCAGGGCAGCGAGTACCGCTGCGTGGTGCTGGCGGCCATGCCCGCGCCGCCGTCGCTGATGATTCGGGGGGTGCTGTACACGGCCCTGACCCGGGCCAGGGAGCTGCTGGTGGCAGTGGGGGACGACGCGGCGATCCGGGCCATGGCGGCCAATGACAAGCGGCAAAGACGGTACTCCGGCCTTCGGTGGAGGCTGGCCAAGGGGGCCGGGGAGCAAACAGGAGAAGGACCGCCGTGAAACCGGCGGTCCTTGCTTTTTGTCAAACGATGTGATATCCTGTCTGCAAGAAGGCGCTGCGCAAAAGGCGGGCGGTTGGCTACACCCTCCGAAAGGAGGTGATGCTGTATGCGAATCACGTTGCATATCGGGTCCTTTACGGTCACGGTCATCGTGAAAAGCAGAAACCGCCACCCCGGCAGGTGACGGTTTCGAGGCTTTGGCTTTGTTAATCGGAATGCTTAGGGGCTAACCGCCAGCCGCAGTGCCTTCTTATTCTTAATTATAGACTGCCGGAGTATTTTTGTCAAGACTTTGAGTGGACCCAAATGGGTCCCATGGAAAAATAGTTCCTCCATAGAATAAAGCAAATGAACCCAGATGGGTCCTTTTGCGAGGTTGCTATGAGGGAACAAAAAATCAAACAAGATATTTGCATTGGGGCAAATATTCGAGAAATTCGCAGGAGACAGGGCTTGAAGCAGACGGACCTGGTGGGCCTTCTGCAATTGGAGGGTGTTCCCATGACCCGGGAAGCCCTGGTAAAAATTGAGCGCGGAACCCAGCATATTCAGGCATCCCAGCTGAGAGCAATCAAGCATACTCTGGGTATCACCTACGACGAGCTGCTGGAACCATGAAGGTGACAGACGCTCTGCTGGACCTCCTCTTCCCGCCCAAGTGCCCCTTCTGCCAAAAGGTCCAGGACGCCCCGGGCATGTGCCCGGAGTGTGAAGCCTCCCTTCCCTGGACGGACGAGGCTCACAGCCTCCGGACGCTGGAGGGCGGATTGCTCTGCGCCGCGCCGCTGTGGTACGAGGGCCCCGTCCGGGAGGCCGTCCGCCGTTTCAAATTCCATGGCGGCGTCTGCGCCGCCGGGCCCTTGGGGGAGTGCATCGCCCAGGCCGCCGCCGAACGCCTTTCCGGCCGGTTCGACGCGGTGACCTGGGTTCCCGTCAGCGCTAAGCGGCTGCGGAAGCGGGGCTACGACCAGTCCCGCCTTCTGGCGGAGCGGGCGTGCCGGCTCTGGGACGTGGAGCCGGAGGCCCTCCTCCGCAAAGTCCGGGACAACCCCGCCCAATCCAGCCTGGAACGGGCCGAGGACCGCTGGAAGAACACCCAGGGCGTCTACGAGGCGGCGGGCAGCCCGGCGGGGAAGCGGATTCTCCTTATTGACGACGTGTGCTCTACCGGGTCCACCCTGGTTTCCGCCGCGAAAGCCCTTCTGGAGGCGGGAGCGGCGGGGGTGGTCTGCACCGCCGGGGCGTTCCCCAGGCCGGAAGAAGAAATCAGGGGAGAAAAAGGGAAAGAATAGGCTTGCATTCTGGAAAGACTGCCAGTATAATGTACCTTGTAACTTTATGGATTCGCTGGCGGATTTCTGCCTATTATAAATTTGAACAAAAGATAAATGGAGGAAGTGCCCATGGCAAAGGATATCGGTATCGACCTTGGTACCGCTTCGGTTCTGGTATTTGTGCGAGGCAAAGGCATCGTTTTGAATGAGCCCTCCGTGGTGGCTTTGGATAAGAACACCGGAAAGCTCCTGAAGGTGGGCGAGGAGGCCCAGGCCATGCTGGGCCGGACCCCCGGCAATATCATCGCCATCCGTCCCCTGCGGGAGGGCGTCATTTCCGACTACGACATGACGGAGCGGATGCTTCGGGAATTCATCCACAAGGTGGCCGGGGTCTCCGTCTTCAAGCCCCGGGTGATTATCTGCGTCCCCTCCGGCATCACGGAGGTGGAGGAGCGCGCCGTCATCGACGCGGGCATTTCCGCCGGAGCCCGGAAGGTCTATCTCATCGAGGAGCCTGTGGCGGCTGCCATCGGCGCGGGCATCGACATTGCCAAGCCCGACGGGCACATGGTGGTGGACATTGGCGGCGGAACGGCGGACATCGCCGTCATCTCCCTGGGCGGCGTGGTGGAGTCCGCCTCCATCAAAATCGCCGGCGACCAGCTCAACGAGGCCGTGGTGAAGTATATGCGCCGTAAGCACAACCTGCTGGTGGGCGAGCGCACCGCCGAGGAAATGAAAAAGCGGATCGGCTGCGTCTTCCCCAAGGACGAGGAGGAGATCATGGACGTGAAGGGCCGGTGCCTGCTGACGGGCCTGCCCAAGGTGGTGGCCGTCAGCTCCACGGAGATGATGGACGCCTTTGAGGAGCCGGTGGAGCGCATCATGGAGGCCATCCACTCCGTGCTGGAGCGGACGCCGCCGGAGCTGGTGGCGGATATCTCCACCAACGGCATCGTCATGACCGGCGGCGGCAGCCTGGTGTCCGGCTTTGACAAGCTGGTGACGGCCCGGACGGGCATCCACACCATGATTGCCGATGAAGCGATTTCCTGCGTGGCCCTGGGTACCGGCATGAGCCTGGAGACCCTGAGCAACATGCAGGAGGGCACCATGAACCTCAGCCGCCGCAAGCAGATGAGCTGACGCGAAACCGCCGGACAGGCTGTCCGGCGGTTCTTGTTATGGGGATTCCGCTGTGTTTTCCAGTTCCTCCGGGTCGGGAACATACTCCAGGATGTCCTCTGCCCGGCAGTCCAGCAGCTTGCAGAGGCCGTCGATGTGCCGGGAGGAAATGCCCTTGTTGTGGCGCAGGCGATAGAGCGTCCTACTGCTGTATCCTAATTTGTTAATCAGCTTATAGGAAGAAAATCCCCGCTGTTTGGGCGTGTTGACAATTTTCAAACAAGCCCTAGTCCTTCCCCAGCTTTTTCAAAGCCTCCAGAGCCTCGGCAAAGTCCTTGGCGGAGGCGGAGGGATGGGCCCGCAGGAGCCGCAGGGAGCGGTGATAGGGGGCGGCGGAGCGGCTTTGCAAAGCGGCCTCCCGGGCCCGGACCCGGCGGATGGCCTCCTCCAGGTCCGCCCGGCGTTCCTCCAGGTTTTCCGGCGTGGAATCCGGCAGATCCTCCAGGTGATCCCGGCAGGTTTCCAGGGCATTGGAGATGGTGGAAAGCGCTTCCAGCTTGGCGGCGGTGAGGCG
>JAAWTB010000052.1 GCA_022801815.1 Oscillibacter sp.
TTTTGTGGTGCCGGTGACCGGACTCGAACCGGTACAGTATCGCTACCGGGAGATTTTAAGTCTCCTGTGTCTACCAATTCCACCACACCGGCAACTTGTCGGCAATAGTTAGATTACCACAGACCATCCTGGTTTGTCAAGCTCTCTTTTAAAAATTTTGAAAAAATTTTCGCATCGGGTTTAGGGCTTGTTTGAAAATTGGCGATATGCCCAACAGCGAGGAATTTTTTTGCCAGACAAGGCAAATTTTCGCAGGCATCCTGACGGATGGCAAGAATATTTAACGGTGTATGGCAGAAAAAGGCCCCCTGTTTGGGTGTGTTGACAATTTTCAAACAAACCCTAAACCAGAAGGGCCTTTACAATTCCACTGCGGGCGGCCTTCCGCAACAGCGTCGGAAAACGTTTCCGAAGTTCCGGAGAAACGGCCGCGGCAAATTTGATTTCCTGTGGCGGACAACCGGCGCGGCGATCCGGCATCAGGCTGGCGAAAGCATATCTGCTCCAGCCCTTGCAAAGATGCAATGGCGTAGAAAATCCGAATAAATACGCTCCTGGGTTCAGCCCGGCAGCCCGGCGCGTTAGCAGCCTTTTCGGTTCTTGCCGAATTGCACAAAAAAATTTAAAACAAACGATTGCGAAACCGTTCCTTTTAGAAGATACAAAGGCTGTAATGCTTGCCGGACTAAGGATTTGTGCGAAAAGCAAAAGTGCCTTCCAAGCGCAAAAAAATCATTCTTGCAATCCTTCCAAGGGACTGCTATAATGTGTTTACTGATGACAGCTTGACTGCGAACAGAGTATGTGAGACGAGTGTGATAACTGCCCAGTATGGTGTGGTTGTTGCGCTCTTTTTGCATGTATAAGCGGTCAAAAATCGGAAAAAAGGAGATTGAAACCATGGAAACAAGACCCTGTGTGCCCTGGGACCTGATGAACAACTTCCTAATCGACGCCTTCAAGGGTTACGGCGTTCCGGAGGCTGACGCCAAGATCTGCGCCGATGTTCTGCTGGAATCCGACCGCCGGGGCATCGAAAGCCACGGCTGCAACCGTTTCAAGCCCATTTACATAGACCGAATCGTCAACGGGACCCTGCTTCCGGAGACCAAAATGGACATTGTAAAAGACACCCCCACCACCGTAGTCATGGATGCCAACAACGGCATGGGTATGGTGGCCAGCTACCACATGATGGAAATGCTGATTGAAAAGGCCGCCAAGTACGGCATGGCCGGCGGCACAGTCTACAACTCCACGCACTACGGTATTGCGGGCTACTGGACCACCATGGCGGAAAAGGCGGGCATGATCGGCATTACCGGCACCAACGCCCGGCCCTCCGTGGCCCCCACCTGGGGCGTGGAGCCTATGATGGGCACCAATCCTTTGACCTTCACCATGCCCACCGACGAAGAGTTCCCCTTCAACTTCGACTGCGCTACCTCCACCATCCAGAACGGAAAAATTGAGTTCTATGCCCGCAGCGGCAAGCCCACTCCCGAGGGTTTGGTGGTTACCAAGGACGGCGGTACTATGAGCGATTCCGCCCAGATTCTCAAGGAAATGCGGGCCGGAAACTGTGCCCTGTTGTCCCTGGGCGGCCTGGGTGAAGCCACCGGCGGCTATAAGGGCTATGGTTTCACCACCATTGTAGAAATCCTCTCTGCCGCTTTAGCCGGGGGCCCCTTCCTGAAGGACCTCGGCGGCAAGGCTCCCGACGGCAGCAGCCAGATGTACCGCCTGGGCCACTTCTTCTTTGTCATCAACCCCGAGTTTTTCATGGGTCTGGATACCTTCAAGAAGACCGCCGGAGATATCTGCCGCGGCCTGCGCGCCTCCGAGAAGGCCCCCGGCGCGGAGCGCATCTATACCGCAGGCGAGAAGGAATGGTTGGCCTGGCAGGAGCGCAAGGACAAGGGCGTGCCTGTGGGCGGGACCATCCAGAAGGAAATCATCGAAATCCGGGATAAGCTGAATCTGCCCTATCACTTCCCCTTTGAGGATCAGAAATAATTAGGAGGAACTGTTATTATGGATTACGCGAAGGAATCCCTCCGCCTCCATGG
Organism: Oscillibacter sp.; assembly: GCA_022801815.1. GTDB lineage: Bacteria > Bacillota > Clostridia > Oscillospirales > Oscillospiraceae > Oscillibacter. The sequence goes on from JAAWTB010000052.1 coordinate 2,070, forward strand.
CGAATGGAAGGGAAAAATTGAAGTGGTCGCCGCCGTCCCCGTGGAGACCAAGGACGATTTGAGCCTAGCCTATACCCCCGGCGTGGCCCAGCCCTGTCTGGAAATCCAAAAGGATATCCGCAAGAGCTATGAGCTTACCCGGCGGCACAACCTCTGCGCCGTCATTACCGACGGCTCCGCCGTCCTGGGCCTGGGCGACATCGGCCCCGAGGCGGGTATGCCCGTTATGGAGGGGAAGTGCGTGCTGTTTAAGGCCTTCGGCGATGTGGACGCTTTCCCCCTCTGCGTGAAGACCCACGATGTGGACGAGTTCGTCAACGCCGTGTATCTGATGTCCGGTTCTTTCGGCGGCATCAACCTGGAGGACATCGCTGCCCCCCGCTGCTTTGAGATCGAGCGGAAGCTGAAGGAAAAATGCGACATCCCTATTTTTCACGACGACCAGCACGGGACCGCTATCATCACCCTGGCGGGCCTGACCAATGCCTTGAAAGTGGTGGGCAAGAAGAAGGAAGACGTGAAGGTGGTCACCTCCGGCGCGGGCGCCGCCGCCATCTCCATTGTAAAGCTGCTGCTGTCCGCCGGCTTCAAAAATATCACCATGTGCGACCGCAAGGGCGCCATCTACCAAGGCCGGGAGGGCCTGAACTGGATTAAAGAGGAGATGGCCCAGGTGACGAACCTGGAGAAGCGGGCTGGGACCCTGGCCGATGTTCTGGCGGGCGCGGACGTGTTCATCGGCGTCTCCGCCCCGGGCACCGTCACCACCGAGATGGTCAAGGCCATGAACAAAGATGCCATCGTCTTTGCCTGTGCCAACCCCACGCCGGAGATCTTCCCCGACGAGGCCAAGGCCGGCGGCGCGTTGGTGGTTTCCACCGGCCGCAGCGACTTCCCCAACCAGATCAACAACGTCCTGGCCTTCCCCGGCGTGTTCCGGGGCACCTTCGACGTGCGAGCCAGCGACATCAATGAGGAGATGAAGATGGCCGCCGCCAGGGCCCTGGCAGACCTGATTTCGGACGGCGAGCTGTCCGCCGATTACATCATCCCCAAGGCGTTTGACAAGCGGGTGGGTCCCGCTGTGGCCAAGGCCGTGGCAGAGGCCGCCCGGAAATCCGGCGTTGCCCAGCTGTAAGGAAGGAAGCGAAAACATCATATGAACCCTCAAAAGACGCTTCTGTTTGCCCACCGCGGTTTTTCCGGCAAGTACCCGGAAAACAGCCCCCTGGCCTTCCGCAAAACGGCTGAGGAAACTGGAGCCGACGGCATCGAGAGTGACGTTCACATCACCAGGGACGGCAAGCTGGTGATTTTCCATGACGCGTCGGTGGAGCGCACCTCCGATGGAGCCGGCTTCATCAAAGACTTGACCTATGAGGAGATGCTTGCTCTGGATATCGGCGCGTGGAAGTCTCCTGCATTTGCCGGGGAGCACATTTGGACCTTCCGCCAGCTGCTGGACTTCTGCAAAGAGACCAAGCTGCTTCTAAATATGGAGCTGAAAAATTACGAGGTCTTTTACCCTGAGCTGGAGGAGCGGGTCATCGCCGAGATTCGGGAAGCCGGGATGGAGGATCGGGTGTTTGTCTCCTCATTCAACCATATCTCCATGCAGCGATTCAAGACGCTCTGTCCGGAAATTGAGACGGGCCTGCTCTACGACAAGCCTTTCCTGGACATGGCGCAGTACATCGCCCGGAGCAGCGCCGACAACATGCATCCCCGTTACATGCTGCTCCAATACCAGCCGGAGCTGATGGACCTGTTTCATGGCCGGGGCATGAAGGTCAACACCTGGACCGTCAACGATGAGGAAAACATGCGGGATATGTTGGCGCGGGGTGTAGACTGCATCATCAGCAACCATCCGGACCTGCTCTGTCGGGTGGCAAAGGAATTCCGGCCTTAAATCGGACCGAAAAAAGGCCGGGTGGATTGATATCCACCCGGCCTTTTGGCGTATTTTGCCGGCTTAAACGTAAATTCAGGGGAACTGGCGGAACAGCATCGCTTGGCGCATCATCTGGAACCAACGCTCTTCGGAGCGGTTGGAGCGTTTCTTAAATACACGAATGGACATGCAGGTGTCATCTCCTTTTGAATTGTTACCAATGAACTACCCCTATTTTACTGCAAAATGCCCAAAGTGCAAGTTCTGTTTTTGACGAATTGGATAATTATTTGCGCAAATCTTTATATAAAATACCAGTTCTCAGACTGACCAGAGTCCCTCGCTGGTGGTGGAAACCGCCACTGCCCCAGCGGAGAGGGCCGCCACCACGTCGGACTTGTCCAGCAGCAGCCCGCTGGCAATTACGGGCTGGCGGACCTCCCGCACCAAATGACGGATGACGCTGGGGATGGCGCCGGGCAGCACGTCCACCGCGTCGGCGTTGGAGCTCTGGCGCAGGACATTGGAAAAGGACAGCGAGTCCAGCATGAAAAAGCGCTGAATGGTCAAAAGCCCCAGTTCCCTGGCCCGGCGGATCAGGTTGGAGTGGGTGGAGATGACGCCGTCGGCCTCCGTAAGGCTGGCGATGTATTCGGCGGAAATATCCCTGGCGGACATTCCTTCAATCAGGTCGATGTGGATAAAGGCCAGCTTTCCCGCCGCCTTGGTGCGCCGGACCAGTTCGCTGATGTTCAGAATGGTTCCATAAAGCAGAAACACCACCGTGCAGTCGGAAGCCAGGGCCCGGACCAGCCCCTCGTCATGTTTGACGGCGGCGATAACCGGAGCGTCCTGCATGGCCTCTACAAAAAGTTTCAGATTTTCCGGCATAAGCGCGACCTCTCTTCTGAAATTCCCTGCTTTTGAACCCTCAATACAGCTTCCTGCATCTCATGTCCTCCTCAAACTCCCGTTTGCCGGTTTGTCACGAGTCAAGTATACCACCGATGCGAATGGCGTTCAACCCTCATTTAGCGGAGATTGAACAGGGGAAGCTCACCTATGACGCCGCTGGCCGAAACCTTTTTCTGAAGCGGTAAAAACAGGATTGCCGGACGCCCGCCGGAGGTTTATAATAAAGCCAGCTGCCTGGAAGGAGGGCTGCCTATGAGCGCATGGCAGGAAGGGAATGCCGCGCTGCTGCTCCAGGGCTGGTTCTATAGGGAAGAAGACAAGGAGATGCGCATTGAAATAGAGGAGCTGTGTCTGCCCTAGGAATAACATCCGGCCGGACCATCCGGCGCAATTACGAAAAAAGGGGAAGGAACCATGGCAATCATTGGCATCGATTTGGGCACCACCAATTCTCTGGCCTGCGTTTACCGGGACGGCAGGGTAGAGCGGATTCCCAACGAGCTGGGGGAGTACAAGACCAGCAGCGCAGTCAGCGTTCTGGAGGACGGGACCGTCCTGGTAGGCGCGGCGGCGAAGGAGCGGCTGGTGTCCCAGCCGGAGTCTACCGCCGCCTCTTTCAAGATTTGGATGGGAACGGAGAAGACACTGACCCTGGCCGGGCGGGCCTTTAAGCCGGAAGAGCTGTCCGCCCTGGTTCTCCGGCAGCTGCTGGAGGATGCCCGGCGTTATCTTGGAGAACCGGTAGAGGAGGCGGTCATCAGCGTCCCGGCCTATTTCAACGACGATCAGCGCTGCGCCACCAAGCTGGCGGCCCAGCTGGCGGGCCTGAACGTGAAGCGGCTCATCAACGAGCCCTCCGCCGCCGCCCTCTGCCACCGTTACAGCGCCCAGACCGGAGACAGCCAGATGATGATTGTGGACTTTGGCGGCGGAACCTTGGACGTGAGCATTGTGGAGTGTTTTGAGAACATCATAGAGATCACCGCCATAGCCGGAGACAACCGCCTGGGCGGGGACGACATTGACCGGGCCATCGCCGCCCATTTCTGCCGGGAGAACGGGCTGATGGAAGAGACTCTGGACCCCATCCTCCGGGCATCCCTCTACCGGCAGGCGGAAACGGCAAAGATTGCCCTCTCCAGCGTACCGGCGGCCTCCATCTCTCTCCAGCAGGGAGACGCGCAATACAGCCTTGTGCTGACAAACGAGCTTTTGCGCACTCTCTGCGCTCCGGTGTTCCAAAGGGTGCGGGCGGTGATTGCCCGGGCCATGAAGGACCGGGAACGGGGAGGCCGGATCAGCGATGTGATTCTGGTGGGCGGCTCCGCCCAGCTGACGGTGTTCGGCGACTTTCTGGAAGAGCTGTTTGGACGGAGGCCCCATGTGGCGGCTGCGCCGGACGAGATCGTGGCCCTGGGCGTGGGCCTGTGCGCGGGAATCAAGGAACGGGCGGAGGATTTGCAGGATCTGGTGATGACCGACGTGTGTCCGTTCTCTCTGGGGGTCGCCACCGTGAACTACGCGGGGGACAAGACGCCGCATGTCACCGTGCTGATTCCCAGGAGCAGCATGCTGCCCGCCAGCCGGCAGGAGCGGTTTGTAACCCTCGTTAACAACCAGGACACGCTGCGGTTTGAAATCTATCAGGGGGAGGGCTACTTTGCATCGGAAAACCTGAAACTGGGAGAGGTGCGGGTTCAAGTGCCGCCGGGTCCGGCGGGGGAGCAGTTCGCCCTGGTGACCTTTACCTATGACATTGACGGCATTCTCCACGTCAGCGCTAAGAGCAGCGGCGGAGACTATCGGGACAAGCTGATTCTCAACCCAAACCTCCGCCTGACGGAGGAAGGGAAAGCCCAGGCCATGGAGCGCATCAGCCAAATTCAGCTGGCGGCCCAAGGCTCTCAGCGGGACCAGCTCTTGCTGGAGCGGGGGCTTCGGGTTTACCGGCAGGCCGCAGGCCGCTGGCGGGAAATGGCCGCCGGACTGGTGGGCTATTGGAAGCAGCTGATGGACCGGGGGAGTCTGATTGACCGGGAGCGGAGCTATGAGCAGGTCAAGGAACGGCTGGACTGGCTGGAGGCACAGGCGGAAGCGGACCCCTTCGCCGCGGATTTCTGGTGTGACGGGTCAGGGGACGAAGAGGAAGAGCTGTTCGGCGATATTTCGGAAGAAGACGCGGAGGAATGATGTATGAGCGGCTGTTGGGCAATCTTAGAACTGGAACCCACCCGGGATATTTCCGCCATTAAGAGGGCTTATGCCGGGAAAGCCAGAACGTGCCACCCGGAGGAGGACCCGGGAGGGTTTTTGAAACTGCGCAGAGCGTATGAGGCTGCGCTGGACTATGCGGAAAACGGCTTGCCGGAGGCGCGGCCCTCTCCGGTACAAATGGAGTCAACCGTCAAGCAGGGGAACTGCCGGGCAGATAACCGGGGCGGGTTAATCCTTGCGGACGAAACGGATTCCCAGGAAGAAGCGCCGCCGGACCCGCCGGCCGCGCCGGAGGATGACGGCTGGTATTTTCAGGACAAGGGACCGGAGACCTTGCCCAATCCCTATGCGGACAGCGAGGCGATTCGGAAGTTTCTGGATCTCTATACCGGGAAACAGCGGAAGGACTCCCAAAAATGGATGGAGTATTTTACCTCGGACGGCTTCCTGGCCGCAGGCTGGGACCCGCTATTCACTGCGCTGCTTTTGGAGAAGGTGACGGAGGTGGAGCAGAGCCTGCCGCCCTATAAGGAGTTTTTGATGTGGCTTAGTACGGCCTATCAATTCACGATCCAAGAGGAGCTGGCGGCGGACGGCGGAAAACTGCGCATACGGAATCGCAAAGCGGATCTTTGCCCGGGGGCGGAGTTTGAGGGCATGGAATCCATTCTTCGGATTGCCGCCAAAGGGCCCCTGCCCAAACGTCCCGGCGGCGACGAGCTGGCGCTGCGGGAGAGCTTCCAGGACTACCGGCATCTGGTCCGGCTGGCGGAAAGCGGCGCGTGGAACGTCCAAGCGATGGAAGAATACCAAAACATTCTGCGGCGTTATGTTCCGTTTTACATCAAAGACCGCTGTGACCCCAAGGCGAACATGGACCACCAGCGTCACCCCGCCGGACTGCGGCTGCTTCTGCACTTCTTCCGCCGGGAGGATCTGCCGGAGACGGTATACCGGGAGGCCTGGCGGGAATTGGACTTGAAGAGCGCGATCATGGGCCGGGCGAAGATTCTCTACGGCCCCCTGCGTGAATTGGTCTTGGAGCGGGTTCCCGGAATCGCGGGAGAAAAGCCTGAGAACTTCCTCCAGCTCAACCGGGATCACGATGCTTACCGCGCCCGCATTGCGGCGGAGCCGGAGCGGGAAGACCAGGAATCCGCCGCGTTTTTCCAGCGGGAGGAGCTGCAAACGGCCCTGCGAAGTCCCCGTTTTGTGGCAGAGCAGCTGCTGCGCTGCACCAACTGGCGGCGGGATGGCATGGGCGTCGGCCTGGTGCGCCGTATGCTGGAATTCTATCGGGAGAACCCCGATATTCCCCGGGCGGGAGAAGCGGCGAAAGGGCTGGAGGAGGACCTCCGCGCCCGCATGGCCAAGGTCCGGAACCGGGAGGACGCGGAGGCATTTCACGGGCACGAACGGCTGACCATGCAGGACCGGCCCTTGGTGCGGTACTGGCTGAACGCCGCCTTTTTCATCGCCCGGGACCCGGAGACGGGAACGATGCTGCTGGAGTACCTGGACAAAAACCTGCCCTATCAGGCGGACTGGAGCCGCCGCTTTGCGCAGCGGGAGGACGGGAGCCGGACGGCTGCGGCAATGCGCATAGGAGAAGTGGAGGTGGGCTTTTACCCCCGGCATATCGAATACCGGGTTGGAGGAAGACCGGCGTACCGGCCCTGCCTGTCCTTTAAACGGGCGGCGGAAGAGAGCGGAGACGGGTTTTTCCTGCTTCTGCCGTTGGCAGCGGAACCGGAGCCGTGTTTTCCCGGCGTGTATCAGGAAATCCTTCTGCGCATTGGCGCAACCGCCGTGCCGGAGGAGGACCGGGAGTTTGTCGCCCGGTGCCTTGCCGGAGCCGTTTGCTGTTTGCCAACAGGCGAATACACTGGGGAACCCGTCCCGCTGGAAACGGTCCTGCCGCTGACGCTGTTTGCCGAGACAGAGGAACAGCTCTTCGGATGCAGCTGGATGGAGGGAGCAGGCGAATTGATGCTGTTTGAGCAGACCGCCTCCGGCCGCCGGGTTCGGAAGCTGGGGGAGGCGGAGCCGGAAAATGCGGAAGCGGAGGCCCGCCGTCTGCTGGCAGAGGCGGTTTCTCCAAGCAGCTTCCGGCTGCCCATGCGGGAAGCGCCCTGGCACATCTATTACATGGAGGACTCCGGACCGGAACAGGAGTGGCTGCTGCCCGAGGAGCCGGACCCGGAAGGCCTGGAGCATACCATCGAGCATGCCGCCGAGATCATGCGCCTCCGGGAGGAGCAGAAAAAGCGGAAGTGTCAGGAGGCGGAAGGAGCCATCAGCTCTCTGCTTGCCCGTTTTGGCCGGAGTGAACTGCGCCGTCTGGAACTGAGTTGGTTTGAAGGACAGCTGGTGTTTTTGAAGGAGGAAGCCGGATATGCCTGCCTGTATTTCGAGGACCATGTGGGATTTGACATCTGGTATGCGGTCCTCTCCCAACCGGAGGTCTATCGAACCGCAGAAGACGGCGATACGCGCCGGGTGCCGTTTGGATTGGGAACTCTGCCGGAATACGTGGTCCACAAAGGCCCCGGTTCCATCCTGCGGGAGGCGGAGCGGATTTTTGGACAATTGGCGGCGGGCCGCCCGCAGGCCCAAGGGGCGGGCGGCTGGCTGTGGGATTCCCATACAAACCGCCAGGATGGGCGTCACAAGCTGCTGATGGCCCGTCAGAAAGCAGGGGGGATGCCGCCTCGCCGGAGCCATGAGCGTATGGAAGCGAAATATGTATTCAGCCGCTATCCCGTGGAAATTGAGAAGGAGACTCTGGCGGGCGAGGCGGAGCGAAGGGAAATCCGAAGCGGGGATTATGGTCTGGCCGCCGCCGCGCTGCTGGAGTTCATGAGCGGAAAGCTCACCCGCCTGCGGCTGACCTGGGCGTTCAAGGCGTCGGAGCCGGTCCGGCGGCACATGGTCCTTCTGCATGATCAGGGCCGTTTCCTGATGGCCTGGCTCCAGGATGACCGGGAGCGGGCGGACGTTTGCCGGGCGGAGAGCTCCAAAGCGGAAGAGGAGCGGTTCCTGGGCGGCTTGGTTCCCGGGACGTTGATTCACCAGGACCTGTGGACCATCCGCAACTGCGTGGACCTGCTTTTGGATGACATCGACTGCGCCGAACCGGTTATCAAGCGGTATTTTCTCCCGGCTGCGCGGCCTTATGAGGAGCTTCGGCCCCGGTTGGTGAGAGACTGAACAAGGAGATAAGCCCGGCGGACGCCGGAAAGCGCCCAGGATGGTTCCGCTGTCCGCCGGGCTTGCAGGAAGAAAAAAATTTTGCGGACAGCTCTTAAGTTTTCCAAAATGTGTCCGAAAGTATTGGTGTAAGCAGTCGGGGCTTTTGGAACACAGCAAGCCCGCCCAGGCCCTTCGGGTATTTTCAGGCGGGCCGGCTGGGAAACGGGAGGGCGCGTTCCGCAGCCCCCGGACTGCCCCGCGGAACCTGCCGGATGGACGGGGACGCGGGCGTCCCACCCGGCGGCGGAACCGCAGGCTCCCGCCGGAAAAGGGCGGGCAAATGATTTCAAACGGTTGACGAACCGGATGAAATAAATCCCTGCGCCGGATGAAGCGAGGCTAAAGGCCACGGCTTTCCTTCAAAGGCGCGCCATATTCGGTTGTGGGAGGACAATGGAATGTCCAAACACACTAAATTTTGCTAAGGAGGCAAATTGTAATGCGTATTCAACACAATATTATGGCGATGAACGCCTACCGCAACTACAACACCAACACCAGCGCGCTGTCCAAGAACCTGGAAAAGCTGTCTTCCGGTTATAAGATCAACCGCGCCGGCGACGACGCCGCGGGCCTGGCCATTTCCGAGAAGATGCGCGCTCAGATCACCGGCCTGAACGCCGCCCAGAAGAACGTCAAGGACGGCATTTCCCTGGTGAAGACCGCCGAGGGCGCCATGCAGGAGATCCAGGACATGCTCAACCGCATGGACTACCTGGCCACCCAGTCCGCCAACGGCACCTATGAC
>JAAWTB010000053.1 GCA_022801815.1 Oscillibacter sp.
ACTGTCACCCTGGCGAGCGCTTCTCTGAGTATCATCCTGCTGGAAGAGAGGTAATGAAGGGGCACATTCCCAGTGTGCACACCCACTTAGAAAGGAGATTATCTTATGTCTCTGCCCAGCTTTCCCAATATTGACCCGCCTGTCCAGCGGGAAGACGCGGTCAACCAGATTCTTTCCTCCATTGCTATGGAGGAGTTAGGAATGAGCCATATCCTGAACGTTGAGGGCGAGAAACTGCAATATATCCTCGGCACTTTACCCGGCCTCAGCGGCCCCGCCGCTACCGTAAAAGACGTGCTGGACGCCAATAGGAGTGTCAAGGATCTGCTGGAAACCACCACGCAGAACCAGCTCCTCCTGAAATCCAAGATGCAGTGCGCACTGGATGCCACTCCCGCACAGGGTCCTGCTGGTCCCGCTGGTCCCACCGGCCCCACCGGCCCTGCCGGCCCCACTGGAGCCACTGGACCCACCGGCTCCGCTGGTGCGGCAGGCGCGGCAGGCGCGACAGGAGCCACCGGTCCCACTGGCCCTGCCGGTGCAACGGGCGCTGCCGGCCCTGCCGGGCCCACCGGTCCAACGGGGCCTGCCGGAAAATATGTCCCAGGCGCAGATGGCCCCACGGGTCCGACCGGCCCCACGGGTCCCACCGGCCCTAACGTCACAGCCGTCTCCGCCTATGCCGCAAATACCGCCGGAGGCACTATCCTCCCCAATCCATTAAGCGCCGGTCTATTAGGTGTCACGGTGCCCTTGCCGGATACCGGGCAGAAGTCCACAGATATTGGTTTTGATAAAGCTAACAGCGAGTTTATTGTGCAAAAAGACGGATATTTCCAGATTTCCTACAACCTCAATCCCTCCACAGCGGTGGCAGGCACGGCTCAGATCGTAATCAACAATGAGGTCAATAAAGCCTCCGTCATGACTCCGCAGTTGGCTGCAACCCACTTCTCCAGCACGATCCTGGTGCCGCTGAGCAAGGGCGACAGGGTTTCCCTGCGGGTGATCAGCGCCACGCCGGTCGTGCTGCCAGCTAAGTCTGCCGGGGCCTCCTTGTTCATGCTCCGCCTGGGCTAAGGCACAGGTTTCGGAAAAACGAAGCCTGTATGAACCACAAAAGTGAAGGCATATAACAGAGGATGCCTGAAGAAGAAAAGAAATCGCCGGAACTTGTTGCATCGCAACAGGTTCCGGCACTAAAACGAGACCCCATTTCAAATTTGGGCGGTAACTCCAAAGTTCATACTCCCTACTTTGCATCGTTGTTTTGTAGGGATATATGAATTCTACAGAAAATAGTATGAGAAGACAAATCGTTTAGAGGGACTGCATTTTAAGCCAGTCCCTCTTATTTCTTCCTATAATTTTTCCTGGATATAAATTTGGTTATGAGGAGTTTCCCATTAACCCATGCTTCAGAGCGGGCCTCCCGTTCCCGCTTGCTAGCCTCATTCAAAATGATGGACAGATCCTACAGACGTCCGGCTGACTGAAATAGACCACCTCCGTACTGCTGTACTCCGTGTAATGGAACATCCCATCGCCCAGGAACAGACTGAGATTCTGGGCATAGGGCTTGTTTGAAAATTGTCAACACGCCCAAACAGCGGGCCTTTTTCTGCCATACATCGTTAAATTTTCTTGCCATCCGTCAGGATGCCTACGAAAATTTGCCTTGTCTGGCAAAAAAATTCCTCGCTGTTAGGCATATCGCAAATTATCAAACAAGCCCTAGTCTCTGGTCATCAGTCAGGCGGAACGCTGTATCTGTAAAGTAGCTCTCGCCATTGCATGCGAGGGTGTAGATGTACAAGGTCTCTTCCTTTGTCTTCGCCATATCCTCTGGGTTATCGTCCTCCACCGTCCGAGTCTCGCTGGTGCGGGTGTAAGAATAGAGGCGGTTCTTGCCCCGATGGATCACGGCCTGCATATCCGCCAGAGAAATGGCGTCCCAGGTATCTCCCCTGCCGCGCCGTAGGGCCTTCCTGCCGCCGCACCCTTTGCGGTAGCGGGGATGGGCTTGCCAATTTTGATGGCTCCATGGATGATTTGGGCGGCGCTGTCCGCTGGGAACAGGCTGCTTTTTTCTTGGTTATTCAGGACTTGTTGACATCCTTCATATTATACGAAAGATATTCAATATTTCTGTACCATAGGATACTTTGACTGATTACCGCCTAACGGTAGAAAAGCTCCGCCTGCGTTTTTGCATGAATCCCGTTCTCTTTCAACGGAACACGGTAGTTTTGCGCAAATGGCACTGCGTGAGGCGGCAGATGCCTGCGGGATGCCGAAGTCCAGCTTTTACGGCGCCGCTTTGCGGACGGAAACGGCAGGGAAGCGCATGTAAAAAAGCCGGACGGGGAAGTGTACAATTCCGTCCAGCCCTTTCTGGTTTTCTCAGCCGCTTTCATTACTACATATCGGCGGCATTTCGCTGAAAATAATAGCCTGAATAAAAAATTTTTTCTGTCCGGAGTTGTACACAACTCCGGACGATCTCTTTCTCCCCAGCCGGGAAAACCGGTGCAGAGGAGAGGCGGATATGGCGGACAACAAACGGTATACCACCCTCAAGGTCCGCCTTTATCCCAACGAGGCCCAGGCGGATCTGTTTGAAAAAACCTTCGGCTGCTGCCGCTACATTTGGAATCAGATGCTGGCGGACCAAGAGCGGTTTTACCTGGAGACCGGCAAATTTTTTATCCCGACTCCGGCAAAGTACAAGGCGGGCGCCCCCTTTTTAAAAGAGGTGGATAACCAGGCGCTGATCCAGGAACACAACCGGCTAAATCAGGCGTTTCGCCTGTTCTTCAAACATCCGGAGAATTTTGGATACCCCAAATTCAAACGGAAAAAGGAGGACCGGGATTCCTTTACGGCCTGCAATCACGATTTTCCATCCGGCCCCACGATTTACACCACGAAGGACGGCATCCGCATGACCAAGGCCGGAATTGTCCGGGCGAAGTTCCACCGCCGTCCCCAGGCCTGGTGGAAGCTCCGGCGCATCACGGTAGACAAGACCCGGACCGGCAAATATTACGCCTGCATTCTCTACGAGTGCCCGGCAGCGGAAAGAGAACCGGTTCCTCCCACGCCGGAGAAGACGGTGGGACTGAAATACTCCATTCCCCATTTTTACGTCACCGACGGCGGCGAGACGGCGGACCCGCCTCACTGGGTAAAACGGTCACAGGAAAAGCTGGCGAACATCCAGCGAAGCCTGGGCCGGATGCAGCCGGGTTCCAAGCGTTATCGGGAGACCGTCCAAAAGCTGCGGCTCACCCACGAGCATATCGCCAACCAGCGGCGCGACTTCATTCACAAGGAATCCCGGCGGATAGCCAACGTCTGGGACGCCGTGTGCATGAGGGACGACCATATGGAGGACTTGGGCAAGGCCGTGAGCCTGGCCAACGCGCGGGACTGGGGGTATGGGATGTTCCGGGAGTGCCTTCGCTATAAGCTGGAGCGGGAGGGGAAGCGGCTGATTTTGATTGACCGCTATGTCCCCTCTACACGGACCTGTTCCGTCTGCGGCTTCCTTCGGGAGGCGGTCCATTATAAGGAACGCACCTGGGCTTGTCCCAAGTGCGGCGCGGTCCACAAGCGGGAGACAAACGCCGCGAAAAATATTAAGGCCCAGGGCCTTCGGCAATATTTCAGCATGCAGGAACGACGCGAAAGCGCATAACCCCTGCGGGGGTGAAGACGGATTCCCGGGGAACTCCGCCGGGTGGAATCCCTTCCGTCGATATGCCGGTTGGAACGCCGGTGAACGCCCATGGTTCCGGCTGGGAGAGCGTTGAGCGAAGCCCGATGGAAGATTGCGTTTCGCTCAGCGTTTTCCGGGCCGTTAAGTGGGAAACGAGAAGGTGTGTGCGCATACCGGAAGCTCGCCCAGGGACTCCGCGAAGCCTGCGGATTCCGCCCCGGCGAGGGTTCACAATATTATGACGATGACACATCGCCTGTGCCGCCTGGGGCGGCTTCCCGGCGGGAGGAAGGAATGCCGTACCGCCAAATGAAAAAAGGAGGAACATTATGCTCTGCTTGAACCTGACGCTGGGAGAGTATATGACCATCGGCGAGGACGTGGTGGTACAGCTGGACCGCATTTCCGGGGACAGCTGCAAGCTGATGGTGCAGGCCCCCAGAGAAATTCCCGTTCTGCGGGGGGAGGTTTTGGAGCGCGGAGGCGGGAAACGCCCCTCCTGCGTACTGGACGCCCCGCGCTGGCACCGCCGGGAGATTCCCTGGAGCCGCAGCAAGGCCCAGGCCTTAGCCGCCATGCGGACGCTGCTGAGCCAGATGGACGGTGAAGACCGGGATGTCCAGGCGCTCCGGCGGCAGCTGAATCACATGTTTCCGCTTGCCCAGGAGAGCGAGAAAGCGGAACCGGTTACGATGGTTTCATCCGGCTGACGGGCCGGTTGAAATAGAATGAGCGTCAAAATCCCAGGCAGTCCGGCCGGGTGTCTGGGTGGAAGATGCTTCGCCCCAAGCCGTGTGGAGGCAACGGAATGCCAAAGCACGAAAAATAAGTTTCTAAAGGAGATAGAATTATGAGAATCCAGCATAACATCATGGCGATGAACGCCTACCGCAACTACAACACCAACACCAGCGCGCTGTCCAAGAACCTGGAAAAGCTGTCCTCCGGCTACAAGATCAACCGCGCCGGCGACGACGCCGCGGGCCTGGCCATTTCCGAGAAGATGCGCGCCCAGATCACCGGCCTGAACGCCGCCCAGAAAAACGTAAAGGACGGCATTTCCCTGGTGAAGACCGCCGAGGGCGCCATGCAGGAAATCCAGGACATGCTCAACCGCATGGATTACCTGGCCACCCAGTCCGCCAACGGCACCTATGACGACCCTGTGGACCGCCTGAACCTCCAGAAGGAAGTCAACCAGCTGCGTTCCGAAATCAACCGTATCGCCGACTCCGCCAACTTCAACGGCATCAAGCTGCTGGACGGCTCTCTGGCCACGGCCAACGAAAATGCCTGGAACGTGCAGTCCGAGATTTCCGCGGGCGCGGACACCGCCCCCACCTGGGCGGAAGAGGATATCAGCGGCAAGTTTGGCACCACCACCGCAGGCGACGCCTGGCACCCCGGCGCGGGCAACGGCCCCCAGGCTACCGTCACCTTCAAGATCGACCTGGCTGGTATGAAGGGCAGCGCCACTGCCGCTGCGACGGCCGGAACTGCAAACTTCCAGTAGAATGTTGCTGGCACGGACTTGGATTTGTCTGTGACTGTTGCCGCTGGTACGGCTGGCGATCCAGTGGATATTAGTGCGGATGACCTTGCGGCCGCTCTTAACGGCAAGGAGTTCAGTATTCAGGGCATCAGCATGACCGCGTCTGTAACCGGCAGCGAGGTCACCTTTGAGATGTCAAGCGGCGAAACCTATACCTCCGCTGAGGCAGCCAACTTCAATGCTAACTGGTCGAAGGGGATCGAGCTGAAGGCTGGTACAACGTCTGCCGGCAAGGTAGATTCCGCCAGCGCTACGCGCCACACCGCCTACGATGAAGTCATGGCCAAGGCCGCGGACTCCGGCAGCCGCGCCGGTATCGACCTGGACCTGGACGGCCTTGTCACGGACTACAGCAAGCTGACCATCAAGGGAACCGCCGAAGACGGCTCCCAGGACGTCACCTTTATCTTCAAGACGGACGCCAACAGCGCGGCCACTGCGGACGCCACCAAAAGTGAAATTCTGATTGACGTCAGCGACCCCGCCTTCGCCACGGATGCCGACAAGGTCGCCGAGGCCCTCCGCCAGATGACGGACTCCACAATCAATGATAAGCTGAACGATCCGGATGCGGCCGATAAGGAAGTCTATCTCTCCGCCCACAACGGCAAGCTGCACCTGGACCAGACCACCACCAGCAACAAGGTCTATGCCGATCCCGCGTCCATGCAGAACCTGGTTACCTTCAATAGGGGCGCCGGTACCGCTCCCGTGCTCGGCGGCGTCAGCGTGGACCTGAACAAGTTCCAGCTGGGCGACCGTGTGAAGGTGGGCAACGAGACGTATGTGGTGTCGGCCGAGACCGATGCCAGCGCCAAGGAGCTGACCGCCGAGGATCTGGCCGCGGAGCTGAAGAATAAGCTGATGGAAGGCGTGGACACCAGCAAGTACGAAGCCGCGGTGGACGGCACCAGGATCACCATCTCCGCCATCACCCGGGGCGACGGAGACAGCACCGCCGACCTGACGGCGCTGAAAACGACCATTGACACAAACATCACGACTCTGAAAGAAGACAATGCCGCCGGCGGCGGTCTGACCCTCCAGATCGGCGACACTTCCGACGATTTCAACCAGCTGAAGGTCAATGTGGGCAACATGCACGTCTTCGCCATGGGCACCTTCGCCACCGAAAATGTGAACGGCAAGGATGTCCAGGTCCTGCAAACCTCCATTGACGACATCGACATCAGCGACGTGAAGGGCGCGCAGGATGCCATTGACGTCATCAAGAACGCCATCAACTATGTCTCCGGCGTCCGCGGCGACCTGGGCGCTACCCAGAACCGCCTGGAGCACACGGCCAACAACCTGAGCGTCATGGCCGAGAACATCCAGGACGCCGAATCCACTATCCGCGACACCGATATTGCGGAAGAGATGATGAGCTACACCAAGAACAACATCCTGGTGCAGTCCGCCCAGGCCATGCTGGCTCAGGCCAACGCGGTTCCTCAGGGCGTCCTCCAGCTGCTGGGTTAATTCCCCGCAGAACGAAAAACCGCATAAACCACACAGGGGGCGGGCCTCGGCCCGCCCCTTTTCCTGTTTTTGGAAGAGCCTCTGACGCCGGAGCCTGTTCCAAGGACAGGCATTGGAGAGGAGCTTACCTATGAAAACACCGCTTTTGTCTATTGGCTTGATTTTCCGGGACGACATCCGCTGCATAGAGCGCTGTTTAAAGGCGCTCCAGCCCCTTCGGGACGCGATTCCCTGTGAGCTGGTCATGGCGGATACGGGTTCCGAAGACGGGAGCCGCCAGATGGCCGCGCAGTACGCGGATATCCTGTTTGACTTTCCCTGGATAGATGATTTTGCCGCCGCCCGAAACGCCGTGATGGACCGCTGTTCCGGGCAGTGGTTTCTTAGCGTGGATACGGATGAGTATCTGGATGGGGACTGCTTGGAGCTTGTTCGGTTTTTGACCTCCAAGATGGCTATAAACCTCTGCCGGGTGGTGATACGGAATTACGACACCTACGAGATGGACGGCGCATATTCCGATTTTCTCACCGTGCGGCTTGTCCGCCTTTCCACGGGGGCGCGCTATGAGGGGATTGTCCACGAGTCCTGGACGGGGCTGGAAAAGGCGGGGCCGGTCATGCGCCTCATGGGCACAGTGTTTCACCACGACGGCTATGTGAACATGGGGCAAAACACCAAAAAGGTCCGGCGCAATATGACGCTGCTGCGGGAAAAGCTGCGCCAAAATCCTGACAATCTGCTGGTGTATTTGCAGATGATTGAAAGCGGCAGCGGGGAGAAGGACTATGAGGAGATAATCCGCAAGGCCGTTTCCCTGGTGCGGCAGAAGGCGGAGGACTGGCAGTTTTATGGCCCGCCGGTTCTGCGCCATGCCGTCATCACGGCGCGGTCCCGGAATCTGCCGGAGTTTCAAGAGTGGGCTGCCATGGCGCAAGAATGGTTCCCGGACTCCTATTTTACCCGGATTGACGTGGCCTGTCAGATGCTGCTGCGGGACTTCACGGAAGAGAAATACGCGGACTGCGTGGCCTGGGGCAAGGCCGTCCAAAGGGCCTATGACGATTATTTCGCGGGCCGGGGGGATTTGAACTGCCAGGCATTCAGCACCCTGCGGCTGGCTTCGCCCTATTACCAGCGGAACATGCAGATGCTCCTGGCCTACGCCTGTATAGAGGAGGGGCGGGGTGGGGAGGCCCGGGCCCTGTTGGAGGGCCTTGACTGCGCCGCCCTGGACAAGAGCCAGGTGGAAAACCTGCTGAAAACCCTGTGCATTCTGCAAAGCAGAAGCAATGAGGACACCGGACGGATCATCCGCTCCCTGTGGGAGAGCTTGAGCGCTGCAGCTCCCGGAAAGGCGGGGGAAAAGCGAAAGGGCTTTCTCTCCATCGCCGGGAGCACCTTCTCCCCGTCCTACAGGGCCAGCGAGTCGGCGAAGGCGAATTTCTGCCGCCCGGCCTACACGGTATTCCTGCCCCTGGGGGACCAGTGCGTCATGGGCTGCTGCGCCGCGATTCTGGAAAGCCGTGACCCGGCGGAGATGGAGGTATTGCTGGGGACGGTGGAGAACTGGGCGGAGCTGCCGGTTTCCGCTTTGAGCCACGCGCTTCGCGCCGGGGTGCCCTTTCCCCTGCCGGGGCGGATCTTCTGCCTGGAAGAGCTTGACGGTCTGACCGCCGGGCTTGCGCAAAGCGGAGAGGACCTGAGCGAGACGCTGAAGCGCGCGGCGGGGGAGGACTTCGCCGCCGGATGGCAGTCGCTGCTGTGGGCGCGCTCCCTGGCGCTGGCCGCAGTCCAGAACTGCGGCTGGAAGGACGAGCGTCAGGACATGGAGCTGGCCCGGACGTTCGTCAAGGTGGAGGAGTCCTTCCTCACCAGATGCTACGCCCCGGAGGTCCTCCAGGAGAAAAACCTCTATGTTCTCCCCCCTATGCACCGCTTCGGCTGGTACTGCGCCCAGGCCTTCAAGGCTCTGGAGGCGGGGATTCCCAGGGAGTACGTGTATCTGCTGCACCTGGGACTCCAGTCGTATGAAGGGGCAAAGCCCATGGCGGAATTCCTGTTGGAGCACACGCCGGAGCTTCAGGAGGCGAAGCCCACTCCGGAGCTGCTGGCTCTGGCGGAGAAGGTTCGGTCAATGCTGGCGGCTTATCCCGCAGACGACCCGGCGGTAGCGGGGCTGAAGGCCAGCCCCGCCTATCAGAAGGTGGCGTATTTGATTGAGGGCAGTGAACCATGAAGGTTGTAATTCTGGCCGGGGGACTGGGCACCCGCATCAGCGAGGAGAGCCATTTGAAACCAAAGCCCATGATTACCATTGGCGAGCAGCCCATCTTGTGGCACATCATGAAGTATTATTCCTGCTTCGGCTTTTTTTATGATTTCGTGATCTGCTGCGGCTACAAGGGACATATTATCAAGGAGTATTTTGCGGATTACTATTTGCACCGTTCGGACGTAACCTTTGATTTCTCAGATCAGAATCGGATGACGGTACATGAAAATGTGGCGGAGCCCTGGCGGGTAACGCTGGTGGATACGGGCTTGAATACCCAGACTGGCGGACGAATCAAGCGAGTCCAGCGGTATATTGGGGGCGAGCCGTTTATGCTGACCTACGGCGATGGGGTTGGCGACGTGGACCTGAACGCCCTGCTGGCCCAGCACAGCGTTTCCGGCAAAACCGTGACGTTAACGGGCATTCAGCCGGGGGGCCGCTTCGGCGTGCTGGACCTGAGCGGCGACGGCGGGACGGTTACCGGCTTCCGGGAGAAGGCCAAGGAGGACGGCGGCTGGATCAACGGCGGTTTCATGGTGATGGAGCCGGAGATATTCGGTTATCTTAGGGCGGACGAGGCCTGCATTCTGGAACGGACGCCCATGGAAACCCTGGCGAGAGAGGGAAAACTTGGCATCTACAAGCACCCGGGCTTCTGGCAGTGTATGGACACCCAGCGGGACCGGGGAAGGCTGGAGTCCTTGTGGGCCAATGGATCCGCGCCCTGGAAGGTGTGGGCGGACGCCTGAGTGAGAGACGGGTGACAACAGACGATGGGTGGGGAAGAGATGGATGAGCAGATTGTTATACAGATTTTAGGGCTTCTGGAAACCATGCAGACGGCCTGTCAGGAGTTGTATACCAGTGCGGAGCAGGGAGACGCGGCGGGCTTCGACCGGCTGTGGGGGGACCTGACCTTGGGGTTGAGGAACATCTTAGAGGCCGTAGAGACCGTGGAAACCTCCGGCGCAAAAAAACTGCGTCTCGCCTGTCAGTCGATTCTGGATTCTGTCCGGCGGGTGAAGGAGCTTTTCCGGTCTGACTGTGGGATGTGTCTGCGCAAGATTGAGTTTGAGCTATTGCCCCTGCTGCAGGAGGCCTATGCCAGCTACTATTTTTTTCAATATATCGCAGACCATCCGGAACATCTCCCGGAGTATCAAGCCCACGAGCAGGCCCGGCTGTACAGGAACGAATACATTGACGAGGCTCTGGAGCGCGGGTCGTTCAAATATGAGCTTTCTATCTATGTTCTCGGGTACAATAAGCTGGACTACACAAAGATGTGTGTGGAGAGCCTATTGGCCAATCTCCCGGCGAACCTAAATTACGAGCTAATTTTGATCAATCACGGTTCCAGTGACGGAACAAAGGAGTACTTCGAAAGCTTTCACCCGGACAAGCAGCTGGATATTGCCGTCAACGGCGGCGGAGCGGATGCGGTGTATCGGATTTTGGAGGGCGAGTTCGTGCTGATGATCAGCAACGATGTTGTGCTTACCCCCCATGCAATCGAAAACATGCTGGCCTGTATCCGATCAGACCCTATGATTGCTACGATAGCGTTCCCTCCATACCGTAAACCCTAAAACTCAAAAATTTACTGTCATTTCATACCCATTCCACATTCCGGTGCTATACTACCCTGAAAAGGGGGAACTACGATGGCAACGCTACTGATTGTTGAGGATGACCGCAAGACCAACGATGCGATTTGTGAATACCTAAAGCCCACAGGCCACAAGGTTATCCCAGCTTACGACGGTGTGGAGGCGTTACAGCTTTTCCGT
>JAAWTB010000054.1 GCA_022801815.1 Oscillibacter sp.
TAGAAGTGAAGGGCCCGGAGGACGGCCCGGTCGCCGCACTCCCGCCGCAGGGCGGGGATGGCCGCCCGGAAGTCCGCCTCGGGAACCTCCCGGAGGAGCTGTTTGCCAAAATGGACCGCCACGGAGCGCATTTCACGAGTGATGTCGGAGTAGTCTTCTGTCAGGTGTTTGGCGCTGTGATCGGAACCGGTGTCCACGATGCACAGCGCATGGCCGGAGGCGGCGAAGTCATAGGAGATGGGCCGGACCACCGGGTCGGCGGGGTCGCCGAAGTCGATGGCCACCGCGCCGCCCACGGAGGAACCCATCTGATCCATCAGGCCGCTGAGCTTGCCGAAGTGAACGTTTTCGGCGTACTGGCCAATTTTCGCCAGCTCGATGGCGTCCAGCTTCCCTTCGCAGAAAAAGTGGTTGATGATGCTGCCGATGAGGATTTCATAGGCGGCGGAGGAGGAGAGGCCGGAGCCGGAGAGGACGTTGGACACGGCGCAGGCGTCAAAGCCGCCGACAGCGTATCCCCTCTGGGCAACGCCTTCCGCCACGCCCCGCACTAGGGCGGCGGAGGTGTTGGCCTCCTCAGGCCGGGGGCCGAGGTCGCTGAGGTTCACCTCCAGGGTGGGGTATCCCTCGGACTGGACCCGGATGACGTTTTGCCCGTTGGGGGCGGCGCAGGCCAGCATGTCCATATCCACGCTGGCGCAGAGGACGTGGCCCCGCTGGTGGTCCGTGTGGTTGCCCCCCAGCTCCGTGCGGCCGGGGCCGCTGAAGAGGGCGGCGGCGCCCTTGGGGGCGAAAGCGTCCGCCAGGGCCTGGGTGACGTGCAGGGCCCGGGCCCGGGCCTGGGTCAGCCCCCCGGCGGTGTAGACGGCGGCGAGAGGGGCGTCGCACTGGCCGCTCTCCAGTGCCTGAAGCAATTGATTGCAGGAATACATGATGTCCGCCTCCTTTTTCTAGTCCTGTCCAGTATAGTGAATTTCCGAGCGGAATACAATGGTAATTTTATTGCCTTTTCCGGAAAATTCTTAGAAGATTTTCCCAGGCAATCATCTGCCGTTCCGCCGCGCTCATGCCCAGCCGTTCCAGGCAGCCCAAGAAGGCCCCGGCGTGCCCGCAGTCCTCCAGGCCCCGGGCGGCGTCGTTGCCAGGGCCCATGAACTCGCAAAAATCAAAGCCGCAGGCCACATGCTCCACGCCCATGACCTCCGCCATGTGGGCGGCGTGGAGGGCCAGGGTCTCTGCCGTCTGCCGCTCCGGGTCCTGGTGGACGAACTTGTAATGGGCGTTCAGCCCCACCACCCCGCCGCAGTCCCGGAGACGGCGGAGCTGTTCGTCGGTGAGGTTTCGGGGCACGTCGCAAAGCGCGCGGCAGTTGGAGTGGGAGGCGATGACCGGGCCATGGGCCAACTCCAGTACCTCCCAAAAGCCGCTGTCGTTCAGGTGGGAGACGTCCGCCAGCATCCCGAGGTCTCCCATTCGCCGGAGGGCCCGGCGGCCCAGGTCCGTCAGGCCCTGGGAGGGGTCCTGGGCGGCCCCGGCGGCGAAGCGGTTTTCCTCGTTCCAGGTCAGCATCCCCAGCCGGAGGCCCAGGGAGGCCAGCCGGTCCAGCTCCTCCGGGCCCTCCAGGCCCTCCATGCCCTCAATGGCCAGGAAGGCGTACAGCTTTCCCTCCGCCCGGGCGGCTTCCGCCTCCGCCGCGGTGCGGACCAGGGCCAGCCAGGGACACTCGGCGAATTCCGCCTGGGCGCAGGAGAGCATGACCTCCAGCCGGTGGGCGGCGCTCTCCGCCCCGGGGATGCCCTCCCAGAAGGTTTGGCCCTGTCCCCGGCCATACCAGAGGGCCAGGACAAGGCCCTCGATGCCGCCCCGGCGCAGGCGGTCCAGGTGACGTCGCTCCAGCACCCGGGTTTCTCCCGCCAGGCGGCGGCGGGTCACATCGTAAAGCAGATCGGAATGCCCGTCAAAAATCATAAAAACGCTCCTTTCACCCCGGCGGCAGGGCCGGGGCGCTCTATTGTATTCCAAGACAGAGTGAAATAGCAAGAGCTTTCCGCTTTTTTTCGGAAAATCTCGTCTACCCCCTATGCAAATCCGGAAAAATACGTTAAAATAGAAATTGCTGTAAAATCCCAAAAGAACGACACTTTCGGAAAAGGGAGGTCACGCGATGACAAAACCTGTATACCGGCGGGTGCTGCTGAAAATCAGCGGCGAGGCCTTGGCCGGAGACAAGCACACCGGATTGGACTTCCAGATGATTGGCCGGGTCTGCGACGTGGTGAAGGAGTGCCTGAGCCTTGGCGTTCAGGTGGGACTGGTGGTAGGCGGCGGCAACTTCTGGCGGGGTGCCAAGGACGGCGGGGGCCGCATGGAGCGCACCCGGGCGGACCACATGGGCATGCTGGCCACCGTTATGAACTGCCTGGCCGTGGCCGACGTCTGCGAGCAAAAGGGCATCCCCGTCCGGGTTCAGACGGCCATCGAGATGCGCCCCATTGCCGAGCCCTACATCCGCTCCCGGGCCATCCGGCACCTGGAGAAGGGGAGGGTGGTGATCTTCGGCTGCGGAACCGGCAATCCCTTCTTCTCCACGGACACCGCCGCCGTGCTCCGGGCCGCCGAAATCGGCGCAGAGGTCATCCTCCTGGCGAAGAATGTGGACGGCGTCTACTCCGCCGACCCGGTGAAGGACCCCACCGCCGTGAAATACGATTCCATCAGCTACGATGACGTGCTGGCCCAGCACCTGATGGTCATGGACACCACGGCTACATCCCTCTCTATGGACAACCATATCCCCGTGCTGCTCTTTGCCCTGAAGGACCCGGAAAATATTGTCCGGGCCGTCTGCGGCGAGAAGGTGGGCACGATTGTAAAAGAGTAACCGGACCTATACCCAGGATTTGAATGATTGAAAGGAGCGTCTTCATTATGTTAAAGGACGAGTATAAGGTATACGAGGAAAAAATGAAAAAGAGCATCGAATCCGTGGCGGCGGACTTCGCTTCCGTCCGGGCGGGCCGGGCCAACGCCTCCGTGCTGGATCGGATTCTGGTGGACTACTACGGCAGCCCTACTCCCATCCAGCAGATTGCCGCCATTTCCTCCCCGGATCCCCGGACCCTGCTGATTTCCCCCTGGGACGGTTCCGCCCTGAAGCTCATTGAGAAGGCCATCCAAAACTCGGACCTGGGCATCAATCCCCAGAACGACGGCAAGGCCCTGCGCCTGGCCTTCCCCCAGCTGACGGAGGAGCGCCGCAAAGAGCTGGTAAAGCAGATCCGCAAGTACGCCGAGGGCGGCAAGGTAGCGGTGCGGAACATCCGCCGGGACGCCATGGACAACTTCAAGAAGCAGGAAAAGAAGTCCGAGATTACCGAGGACGAGCTGAAACAGGTGGAGAAGGATTTCCAAAAACTCACCGACGAGAGCTGCAAAAAGTTGGATGAACTGCTGGCGAAGAAGGAAAAGGAGCTTATGGCGGTTTGATGAAAGAGAGTGGAAACAAAACGGGGCGGCCTGCGCCGCCCCGTCATATCGCAATCATCATGGACGGCAACGGCCGCTGGGCCACGAGACGGGGCCTTCCCCGGACGGCGGGCCATAAAGCTGGGGCCGAGACCTTCCGAACCATCGCCACGTACTGCAAAAACATCGGTGTGAAGTATCTGACGGTCTACGCCTTCTCCACGGAGAACTGGAAGCGCTCCGAGACGGAGGTCTCCGCCATCATGGCGCTTTTGAAGAAGTACCTTCTGGAGGCGGTGGACACCATGGAGCGGGACCACATCCGGCTCCACTTTTTCGGGGATATGACCCCGATTGCCCCGGAGCTCCAGGCTCTGGCCCGGGAGACGGACGAGATTACGGAGCACCTTTCCAAGGACGATTTCCAGGCCAACGTCTGCCTGAACTACGGCGGGCGGGACGAGATTCTCCGGGCGGCCCGGCGCTTTGCCGCCGACTGCGCCGCCGGGACAAGGAAGCCGGAGGAGCTGGACGAGGCGGTCTTTTCGGGTTATCTGGATTCCGCGGGCATCCCGGACCCGGAGCTTATTATCCGCCCCAGCGGGGAGCAGCGGCTGAGCAATTTCCTGCTCTGGCAGTGCGCCTATTCGGAGTTTTACTACACGGACACCCTCTGGCCGGATTTCGGCGAGGCGGAGATAGATAAGGCGATTGCGGCCTATCAGAGCAGGGACCGGAGATTCGGCGGCGTGAAGTAAGGAGAAGGGAGGAAGTCCCATGAAATCAAGAATCCTGGTAGCCGCCGCGGGCATCCCGGCGCTGCTGTATGTGGTCCTGGCTGCGCCGTCGATTGTGATGATGACCGCGCTTTGCATCCTGGCGGGTGTCGGGGCAATGGAATTGCAGCAGTGCGTCAGCGGTGTGAAGCGGAGCAAGGTAGCGGGCTTAAGTATCATCTCGGCGGTTTTTACAGTGAGCTGGTACTACGAGCGTCCGGACCATATTGCCATGCTGTTTTTGCTGGAGGTCCTGGTGTTTTTCGGAAGCGCCATTTTGGATGGCGGCAAGGTGAAATTCAACCAGATCATGGCGGGGCTGTTTGGAAGCATCGCTATCGGCTACTCGTTTTCCGCTTTCCTCCGGCTGGAAGCCTCCGGCGTAGGCCGGGCCTATCTCCTCCTGCCCTTCATCCTCAGCTTCGCCTGTGACACCTTCGCCTTTTTCGCCGGGCTCACCCTGGGAAAGCACAAGCTGGCCCCTAAGGTCAGCCCGAAAAAAACCGTCGAGGGGGCCATGGGGGGCCTTGCGGGCAACGTCCTCTGCGGCCTGTTGTTCGTCTGGGTGATGGACCGCTTCTTCGGCGGCTCTGCCATGGGCTGCGGCCCCATGGCCCTGATGGCCCTCCTCTGCGGCGTGGTGGCCCAGATTGGCGATTTGAGCTTTTCCCTCATCAAGCGGGAATTTGGGATCAAGGACTACGGGCGTCTCTTCCTGGCCCACGGCGGCGTGCTGGACCGTTTTGACAGCGTGCTGTTCGTGGCTCCGGTGATTGAGATTATTTTCAGCTTTCTGTAATAGAATAGAGATGAAACGATGACAAAGACGATTTCAATCTTAGGCTCCACCGGCTCCATTGGGCGGCAGACCCTGGACGTGGCGGAACAGCTGGGGCTGACGGTGGCTGCCATCACCGCCCACAACAGCGTGGCCCTGGCGGAGGAACAGGCCCGGAAATTCCGGCCCCGACAGGTCATTATGACCGACGAGGCGGCGGCCAGGGACCTGAAGGTCCGCCTGGCGGACACAAACACCCGTGTCCACGGCGGTGTTTCCGCCCTCTCCACGGCGGCGACCCTGCCGGGAGTCGATACGGTGGTCACCGCCGTGGTGGGTATGGTGGGTCTTAAGCCCACCCTGGCCGCCATCCGGGAGGGCAAGCGCATCGCCCTGGCCAACAAGGAAACCCTGGTCTGCGCCGGAGAGCTGGTGATGGAGGCGGCGGAGAAGCGGGGGGCGGAAATCGTCCCCGTGGACTCGGAGCACTCCGCCATCTTCCAGTGCGTTCAGGGCTGTCTGGACCGGGGTGAGATTCGCCGGGTGATTCTCACCTGTTCCGGGGGTCCCTTTTATGGAATGACCAAGGAAGAGGTTTCTCAAAAGACCCGGGCGGACGCCCTGCGGCATCCCAATTGGACAATGGGCCCCAAAATCACAGTGGACTGTGCCACGCTGATGAACAAGGGCCTGGAGGTCATCGAGGCCATGCGGCTATACCGCCTGCCCCTGACGAGGGTGAAGGTGGCCATTCACCGCCAAAGCATCGTGCACTCCCTGGTGGAGTTCCGGGATGGGGCGCTGCTGGCCCAGCTGGGGACGCCAGACATGCGGCTTCCCATCCGGTACGCCATGACGTACCCCCAGCGGGCGGAGTCTGCGGCGGAGCCGCTGAACCTTTTGAATTGCCCGCCGCTGACCTTCCAGGAGCCGGACCGGAAAACCTTTCCCTGCCTGCGGCTGGCGGAGGTGGCGGCGGCCAAGGGAGGCACCGCCTGTGCCGTGCTGAACGCCGCCAATGAGGAGGCGGTGCGGCTGTTTCTGGAGGACCGAATCGGCTTTCAAGACATTTTCGACCTCACCGCCCGGGCCATGACGGAACTGCCCGTTATCCGCAGGCCCAGCCTTCCGGACATCCTGGAGGCGGACGCCGCAGCCCGGCGGGAGGTGCTGAAAAACTTTTCAAAATAAGGGGCAATATTCTCATGAGCGTTCTCTTTGTTCTGGCGGGAATCTTCATCTTCGGCTTTCTGATTGCCATCCATGAGCTGGGTCACTTTCTGGCGGCCCGGCTGTGCGGCGTACGGGTCAGCGAGTTTTCCATCGGTATGGGGCCGTTGCTGTGGCACCGGGAGACGGAGGAGACCCGGTACTCCCTCCGGCTTTTGCCCATCGGCGGCTTCTGCGCCTTGGGGGAGGACGACGAAGACACCGGAGATGCGCGGTCCTTTGCCCATCAGGGGTTTTGGAAGAAACTGGTGATTCTGGCCGCCGGGTCCTTTATGAACCTGCTGGCGGGGGTGGCGGTCATCGCCTGCATCTTTGCCACGGCCAGCGGCTTTTATGTGGATCAGGTGGCCGGGTTTTCCGAGGGCTTTCCCCTGGAGGGGAAGGACGGCCTGATGGAAGGCGACATCTTCTATAAAATTGACGGCTGGCGGACCTATCTTCGGGGGGATGCGGCGCTGTTCCTGCGGTTCAATGACGGCCAGGGCGTGGACATTGAGGTCATCCGGGACGGGGAGAAGGTGGTTTTGAAGGATCTGCCCTTGTACCGGGGAACCTATAATGGAGAGGAAGGCAAATTCGGTTTGTCGGTGGGCGCGGCCCGGATTCCGGCGTCCTTTTTGACCACGGCAAAGTTCATCGGATACCAGACTTTGGACTTTGTTCAGCAGGTGTGGTTCAGCCTGATTCAGCTGTTTCGGGGCAACGTGGGCCTCTCGGAGGTCAGCGGCCCGGTGGGCATTGTCTCCACCATGACGGAAGTGGGGAACGCCTCTAAAACCGCTGTGGCCGCCTTTGAGAACATCGCCTTTTTCGGGGCCCTCATTGCCATCAATCTGGCGGTGATGAACCTGCTGCCTATTCCGGCTCTGGATGGGGGACGCATTTTCTTCCTGGCGGTTGACGGCCTTTCTATGCTGCTGTTTCGGCGAAAGGTGCCGGTGAAATACCAGGCGGCGGTGAACGCGGCGTGTTTTGTGGCCCTGATGGGCTTGATGCTGCTGGTGACCTTGAAGGACGTCGGACAGCTCTTTATGCGGGGAGGTTCGTAATATGACGAAGCGCCTGATGGTGGGCGGGACGGCGGTGGGCGGCGGCGCGCCGGTGACCATCCAGTCCATGTGCAATACGAAAACCGACGACGTGGCCGCCACCGTGGCCCAGATCAAGGCCCTGGAGGCCGCTGGCTGCCAGATTATCCGGGTGGCTGTCCCCGATCAGGCGGCGGCAGCGGCGGTGGATAAAATTAAGGAACAGATTTCCATTCCCCTGGTGGCGGATATCCACTTCAACTATAAGTTAGCCCTGACCTGCGCGGAGCGGGGCGTCGACGCTATCCGCATCAACCCCGGAAACATTGGCGGGGAAGAGAAGGTCAAGGCCGTGGCGGATGCCTGCCGCCAAAGGGGAATTCCCATTCGGGTGGGCGTCAACGGCGGGTCCTTGGAAAAGGAACTCCGGGCGAAATACGGCGGCGTTACCGCCGGGGCCCTGGTGGAAAGCGCTCTGGGACAGGCCCGTCTATTGAACAAATTTGATTTCGACGACATCTGTTTCTCGGTTAAATGCTCTGATGTTCCGCTGACCATGGCGGCATACTTAGCCCTCAGTGAACAAACGGACTACCCCCTCCACCTGGGCGTCACCGAGGCGGGCACGCCTTCCATGGGGATGGTAAAGTCCGCCATGGGTATTGGGGGCCTCCTCTGCCTGGGGGTGGGGGACACCATTCGGGTGACCCTGACCGCCGACCCGGTGGAGGAGATTTACGCCGCCAAGAAGATTTTGAAGGCGGCGGGCCTGCGGAAGACGGGAGTGAACCTGATTGCCTGTCCCACCTGCGGCCGGACCCGGATCGACCTGATCCCCATTGCGGAGGAGGTGGAGCGGCGGCTGGCGGACTGTGAGAAAACGATCACCGTGGCGGTGATGGGCTGCGCCGTCAATGGCCCTGGAGAGGCCGCCGCCGCGGACATCGGCATTGCCGGGGGAAAGAGCGAGGGCCTGCTGTTCCGCAAGGGAGAGATTTTGTACAAGGTCCCCCAGGAACGGCTGGTGGACGCGCTGATGGAGGAGATCGGGAAGCTCTAAGGCCCCATATTGAAATGCAAAAGAGAGGACGCCATGTCGAGAAACATCCCATTTTTTGAATTTTTTGCCGAACTTTCGGCGTCTCCCGAGCTCCGTCTCCGGCTGGCCGGGGCGGAGCTGACCCGTGGCCGCATTGACCGGAAGGACCTGTCGATGCAGCTGGATATGACCTTGAAGGCCCCCCTGGACCAGGAGGGCCTGATGAGTTTGGAGGAGACGCTGAAAGCGGTCTACGGCTTTCAAAGGGTGGAGCTGAATGTTGCCTGTACAGCTCCGCCAGCGCCCAGCCTGGCTCCTCAAAGCGGCGGAGGGGTCAAGGCGGCTTCCAAGAAGAAGCCGGGCAAAATTCTCATGGGCAATCCCGTCAAGGCCCGGCCCGGCCCCATGTCGGCGCTGAATGTGAAGATGGGCACGGCCACGGTCTCCGGAAAGGTCTTCTCCTTCGAGTGCCGGGAGACCCGGCGGCAGGGGATGTGGCGGCTGAGCTTCGACATGACCGACGGCACCGGCTCCGTTACCGTCCAGAAGAACTTGGGGGCCAAGGAGGCCCAGGCGCTGGAAAGCGCCGTCAAGCCCGGCATGTGGCTCCTTGTCCAAGGCAAGATGGAACCCACCTGGGACGGCAAGGACATCCAGCTGAACCCCCAGCATATCAACGTAACGGACCACGAGGAGCGGATGGACACGGCCCCGGTGAAGCGGGTGGAGCTCCATCTTCACACCCGGATGAGCAACATGGACGCCCTCACCGACACCAAGGAGGTCATTCAGGAGGCCATCCGCTGGGGCCATCCCGCCATCGCCATCACGGACCACGGCGTGGCCCAGTCCTTCCCGGAGGCGTGGCACGCCGCCGGGGATAAAATTAAGGTCCTTTACGGTGTGGAGGGCTATTTTATCAACAATGTGGACGACCGCATCGCCGTCCACGGCCTCCAGGACATTCCGCTGGAGGGGGAAATCGTTTGCTTCGATATTGAGACCACCGGCCTCCGGGTGGACCGGGAGGCCATTACGGAAATCGGCGCGGTGGTGCTGAGAGACGGAGAGATCGCCGAGCGGTTCCAGACCTTCGTAAACCCGGGGAAGCGTCTGACGCCGGAGATCATCGGCCTCACCGGCATTACGGACGAAATGCTCAGGGATGCCCCCAAGCCCGCCCAAGCCCTGGCGGAGTTCCTGAAGTTTGTAAACGGGCGGCCCCTGGCGGCTCACAACGCGGAATTCGATATCGGCTTCATCCGCAAGGGCTGTAAGGAGGCGGGGCTGGACTTCCAACCCACCTATATCGACTCCCTGATTCTGGCGCAGAACCTGCTGCCGGGCCTGGGGAAGTACAAGCTGGACATCGTGGCGGAGCATCTGGACCTGCCCGCCTTCAATCACCATCGGGCCAGCGACGACGCGGCCACGGTGGGTTATATGCTGATTCCCTTTTGGAAGATGCTCCATGAAAAGGGGATTCACACCCTCCAGGCCGTCAACGGCGAGATGGAGAAGCTGCGGCCCCTTGGAAGCAAGTCCAACCGCTTCCCCAAGCATATCATCCTCCTGGCCCGGAACAAGACGGGGCTGAAAAACCTCTACCAGATGATTTCCGCCTCCAACCTGAAATACTTCAAGCGGGTGCCCACCATTCCCAAGAGCCTGTTAAAAGAACACCGGGAGGGCGTGATCGTGGGGGCGGCCTGCGAGGCAGGGGAACTGTTTCAGGCGGTGAAGGACCACAAGGACTGGGCAGAGCTGAAACGCATTGCTTCCTTCTACGACTATCTGGAAATCCAGCCCCTTTGCAACAACGCCTTTATGCTCCGCAATGGCGACGCCAGGGACGAGGAGGACCTGCGGGAGTTCAACCGGGTCATTGTCCGCCTGGGGGAGGAGCTGGGGAAGCCCGTCTGCGCCACCGGAGACGTGCATTTCCGGGAGCCGGAGGACGAGGTGTTCCGGCATATCCTCCTGGCCTCGAAAAAGTTCCCCGACGCCAACGAGGCCCTGCCCATCTATTTCAAAACCACCGATGAGATGCTGAAGGAGTT